>JAYUGX010000139.1:0-46480 GCA_043738215.1 Lacunisphaera sp. | reverse complement strand
CGTGCCCTCGCTTGAGGTGCATGCCACCGCCACGCCGCCCAAAATCGACGGCGTGCTTGATGACCCCGCCTGGCGTGATGCCGCGCACAGCGCCGCCTTCCGGCAGTTCACCCCGCTGGAAAACGCCCCGCCCACCGAGCGCACCGAGTTCTGGCTCACCTTTGACGCCGACAACATCTACGTCGCCATCCGCTGCCATGACTCCGCCGGTCTCGCCGGTCTTCGCGCCTACAGCATGCAGCGCGACCAGGACAACGGCTCCGACGACATCGTGCGCATCGTCTTCGACACCTTCCACCGGCAGAGCGACGGTTACTACTTCGCCCTCACCGCCGCCGGCGGCAAGCACGACGGCCTCATCCAGAACAAGGGGGAGGCCAACGACCAGTGGGACGCGCTCTGGCACGGCAAGGTCACGCGCGATGCGGGCGGCTGGAGCGCGGAGTTCGCCATCCCGGTCAAGAGCCTCGCGTTTGATCCCGCCAACGACACCTGGGGTTTCAACGTCGCCCGCGCCGTCCGCCGCAAGCAGGAGGCGATGCGCTGGTCCAATTTCATCCGCGCGAAGAACACCATCTCGCTGCCCGACCTCGGGGATATCCACGGCCTCACCGGCCTGAAGCAGGGCCGCGGCTTCGACTTCAAGCCCTACGCCAGCCTCACCCGCCACTCCAACCCCGCGCCGGACCAGAACGAGATCGATTTCAAGCCCGGCTTCGACCTCATCTGGCATGTCACGCCCTCGCTCGCCGCCACGCTGACGGTCAACACCGACTTCGCCGACGCCGAGGTGGACGAGCGTCAGGTCAACCTCGGCCGCTTCCCGCTTTTCTATCCGGAGAAACGCGCGTTCTTCCTGCAGGACGCCTCGCTCTTCACCTTCGGTGGAATCCACTCCGACCCGCTGCCTTTTTTCTCGCGCCGCATCGGCCTCGCTGACAACGGCACGCAGGTCGACCTGCTCGGCGGCCTCAAGCTCACCGGCCGCGCCGGTCCGTGGACCGTCGGCCTGCTCGACGTGCAGATGGCGGGCCACGCCGGCGTGGACTCCAAGAATCTCCTCGTCGGCCGCGCCGCCCTGCAGGTGCTCGACGAGTCGAGTGTCGGCGTGACCTTCACCCGCGGCGACCCGCGCATCAACGGCAACAACTCACTCGTTGGCGCGGATTTCAACTACGCCAACAACCATTTCATCGGAAACAAGGCCCTCAACGCCCACGCCTCGGTGCAGTTCACCGACTCCGACTTCACGGGGGGCAAGGGCACCGCCTCGGTCGTCTCCTTGAGTTACCCCAACGAGCCGTTCGAGCTCTCCTATTATTTCGCGCGCATCGACCAGAATTACGATCCCGCTCTGGGCTTTGTGCCCCGCACCGGCATCACCCAGGTGCATCTCTGGAACCGTTACCGCTGGAATTTCAAGGACCGCTACATCCGCACCCTCGACACCTGGTTCGAGACCGACCACGTCATGGACCTCCACGGCCGGATGCTGGAACGCACGATGTGGTTCCCGGGCTTTGAGGCCGGCACCCGTGACGGCGATTTTTTTGTCCTGCAGTATTCGGAACATCGCGAAGTGCTCGACTCGCCCTTTGAGATCCGCCCCGGCACCATCATCCCCACGGGCAGCCGCTTGTGGGGCACGTTCCGGATGCTGGCCGGCACCACCCAATCAAGGCCAGTCAATCTCCGGTTGCACTACCAGCACGGTGGTTTCTTCACTGGCGACCGCACGGATTACAATTTCGATCTCGGCTGGCGCCCCTCAATTCATCTCGAGTTGGGCCTCAACTACAGTCTCAACCAGATCCGGCTGCCGGAGGGAAATTTCGATGTCCGGGTGGGCGCGGCTAAGGCCGTTTACACCTACAGCCCGGACCTGCAGTTCAGCCTGCTCGCCCAATACGACAATTTTTCCAACCAGCTCGGCGTGAACTTCCGCATGAAATGGACCGTGCAGCCCGGCAACGAGGTGTTCTTCATCATCAATCAGGGCTACGACACCTTCGGTGACAACTTTCGGCCGACACAGAACGACACCTCGCTGAAGGCCGCGTGGACCTTCCGGTTCTGAACCGGTTGAAGTTTTCCGGCCACGCGGGCGACCTGTTACCGGGCCCACGCAGCGAGGAACCGTCCCAACCGCCCGGCTACCTCCTCGTCCGTCACGGCCGCCAGCGATTGGGTCTCCTGCGTGACCAGCAACGCACCGTCCGATTCGAGCACGACAAATACCGGGATGCCAAACCGTAGCGGATCGCCGTATTTCTCCATGACCGCCGCATTTCGTTTCTTGTCGCTACGGGTGTTGGCATCGACGTAAACCAGCACAAAACTGCGTTGCAATGTTTTCAGTATGCCCGCGTCAGTGCTCAACGCCTTGTGGAGTCGCCGGGTCCACGGGCACCAGTTGGCGCCGAAGAGCACCAGGACCCTCTTGTTCTCCCGCGAGGCCCGGGCCAGGGTGGTGGCAATCAGCTCTTCACCCCTGGCTCGAGGATCAAAGATGTCCGGGCCCATCGCCTTGTATTCCTGCGCCGGGACGGTGGACAGGACGAGACCGAACAGAAGGATGAGTGCGAACGGTCTCTTCACGGATTGCAGTTGAGCTTGTCCGACCGACAGAAAATCGCAAATCCCAAGCGTTGACACATCGCAGGCAGCGTTCCCGTCACAACACTCACCGGTCGGCGATAAAGGCAAACCGCAGCACACGTTTCCCGCCCATCTCGACCGTCTTGGTAAACATCACCGGGGGGGCCGCACAAATCGCCCGCCTCACTTGCCGGCGTAGCTGAAATCGTCGAACAGCGTCACGCTGTCGGCCTTGGTCCACACGCCGACTTTGCCGGCATTCTTGAACGTGTCGTCGTCCCATTCGAGGGCAGGCTTACCGTCGAGCCTGACTTTGAAGCGGTTGCCCTCGAAATCCACCCGCAAGGTGTGCCATTCGTTTGCGGCCACCTTCATTTCGACTCTCTTTTTCTCCGTCCGCCTGCCCTTGACGGTGTAGTAAATGGTGACGTTGTCCTCCAGTGCATTGGCCCGGGCGACGTAGTAATTGTCGGCGTCCTGCGCCCGCCAGATGACCCCGCCCGCCTGGTCTTCCTTGCCGGCGACAGGCTTGAACTTCACTTCGACATAACCGTCCTTGATACTTGGCTCGTTTTTGATGCAGACGGGATAATCCGCCTCGCCACCTTGTTTGAGCACGTTCGGGCGGCTGGGAGCGGAGGCATCCCTTTCCACCGTCCACTTCGCTTCGCCCGAACCCGTCTTTGTCGCAGTCCAGCCGGGCGGAGGCGCCCCCGGGGTGACGTCGTCAAAGTTGACCGTCGCACCGAACACCACGGTATTGAGCAGGGTGGTCATGAGCAGCAGGGCGTCACGAAGTTTCATCGGGCTCACTTCACCGCGGCCTGCACGTCGAGGGTCTGCTTCAAGCTGCCGGCCAGTGCGGTCAGCGGCCCCCGGCCCCAATAGTGCAGGAACAGGATGCGCGGCTCCTCGTGCGTCATGTGCTGATGAATGGCCACGATGTTGATGCCTCCGACGCGAAGGCTCTTGAGTACCGGCTGCAGCTCGTCCTCGTGCACGGCGAAATCACCGTCCATGATCGCATTGTCGTCCGTGCCGGCGAACGCCGCCCAGGTATTCACGCCCATCTCCTTGCCCGCCTCGCAGCCGCACGGCATTTTCGTGCTGCGGCCGATGACGATTTTGAACATCCCGTCCTTAGCCTGGCCCTTGGTGCCGAGGAGGCTGTCAATGACCGCACCCGTGATGGCGTTGGTGGCGGGGGCGGGGGTCGCGCCGAACAGTCGCGCTGGCTGCGGATGCGCCGCGCGGATTTCCTTTTCCCGGGTGAGCGCCGCCTTCACGCCGCCGGCCAGCTGCTCCAGCGTGCCCTCGCCGCCGATGTGCATGAAGTAAACCCCCGGCTCGGCAAAAAAGAAATGATTGTGCAGCGCCGTGACCTCCAGGCCGGCGTCAAGCGCGGCGGACATCACCGGGTTCACCTCGTCCTCCAGCAGCACCATGTCCCCCATCACCATCACCTCGGCTTTGCCGCCGGCCATGAAGGAGACCCACGTTGTCAGGCCCATGAATGGCGGCATGGTCCAGCCGTCCACCTTCACTGGCAGATCGTTGCGGGGTTGCGTGACCTTGAACACGCCCTCGGCGGCGCTCCACGTGCCTTTCAGTCCGGTCAGCGATTCGATGCGGGCGGTGTCCAACGGGGCGGCCAGGGCCGCGGAGGCGAGCAAAACAAAGAGTGGAATTATCCGGGAGCAATTCATGCCCTGAATCTATCCCCGGCGCATAAGCGCGCAACCTTCCAATTTCCGCCTGCGGTTGACGCAAAAGAAGACCCGGCGTATTGATCGCCCATCCCATGAGCGAAGCCATCAGCGCAGCGCAAACCACCCTGGCTCATCCGAGCTTCAAGGAGGCGCTGCGCTTCTGGCTGAAGCTGGGTTTCATCAGCTTCGGCGGCCCGACCGGCCAGATCGCCATCATGCACACCGAGCTGGTCGAGAAAAAACGCTGGATCGGTGAGGAGCGTTTTCTGCACGCCCTCAACTACTGCATGCTCCTGCCCGGCCCGGAGGCGCAGCAGCTCGCGATCTATTGCGGCTGGCTCCTGCACCGCACCCGGGGCGGACTGGCCGCCGGCGTGCTCTTTGTGCTGCCCTCGGCCTTCATCCTCTGGGGCCTCAGCTATGTCTACGTCACCTTTGGCCACGTGCCGTGGATCGCCGCGATTTTTTCCGGCCTGAAGCCCGCCGTGCTGGCCATTGTCGCCGCTGCCGTGCTGCGCATCGGGGGAAAGGCGCTGAAGAACGCCGTCATGTGGTTGCTCGCGGCTCTCGCCTTTATGGCGATTTTCTTTTTCCACGCGCCCTTCCCCGCGATCATCATTGCGGCGGCCCTCATCGGCTATGTAGGCGGGCCCCGCTGGGAAAAGGTATTCAACGTCGTGAAGGGCCACGGCGGCAAGTCGGCCGCTGCTTCCGCCGTCATCGACGATGCGCATGCCGCGCCGGAGCACACCCGGCCGTCGCTCGGCCGGACCGGCCGCGTGCTGGGCATCGGGTTGGTACTGTGGTGGCTGCCGGTGCTGATCGCCGGCCTCGCACAGGGCCGGCAGGGCACACTCACCCAGGAGGGCCTCTTCTTCAGCAAAGCGGCCATGGTGACTTTCGGCGGCGCCTACGCCGTGCTGCCCTACGTCGCCCAGCAGGCCGTGGAAAATTTCCACTGGCTCACCGCCCCGCAGATGCTCGACGGCCTCGGCCTGGCCGAAACCACGCCGGGACCGCTCATCATGGTGCTGCAATTCGCCGGTTTTCTCGGCGGCTGGAATCATCCCGGCGGCCTGTCGCCGCTCCTTGCCGCCACCGTCGGGGCGGCCCTGACGACCTGGGTGACATTCGTGCCGTGCTTCATCTGGATTTTTCTCGGCGCACCCTACATCGAACTATTGCGCAACCAGACGCGGCTCACCTGTGCGCTCTCCGCGGTCACGGCCTCGGTCGTCGGCGTCGTGCTCAACCTGGCCGTCTGGTTCGGCTGGCAGCTCGTGTTGCCCGCGGGCGGCGGCGTGGACTGGTTTGTCGTCGTGGTGGCCGGCCTGGCCTTCCTCGCGCTGCAGCGTTTCAAGACCGGCCTTGTCCCCGTCGTGCTCGCGAGCGCCGGGCTGGGACTCTTGAAATATTTCATCTTTTGAGCCCCGGGTTGCAAACCCGCCTTTGACGGTTTTCATGTCTCTCCCCTGTCCTCCGTCCTCTGATCTCTGATGTCCCTCCCGCCCATTCCCGTCACTGTCCTCACCGGCTTCCTCGGCGCCGGCAAGACGACCCTGCTCAACCGCATCCTGACGGAGCAGCACGGCAAAAAGATCGCCGTCATCGAGAACGAGTTCGGCGAGGTCGGCGTGGACAACCAGCTCGTCATCCAGTCCGACGAGGAAATCTTCGAGATGAACAACGGTTGCATCTGCTGCACCGTCCGTGGCGACCTCCTCCGCATCCTCGGCCGGCTGATGAAGCGCAAGGACCGGCTCGACGCCATCCTCATCGAGACCACCGGCCTCGCCAACCCCGCGCCCGTCGCCCAGACCTTTTTCACCGACCCGGAGATGAAGGAGCAGTTCGCCCTCGACGCCATCGTCACCCTCGTCGACGCGAAGCACATCCTCCTGCACCTCGACGACTCGCCCGAGGCCGTGAAGCAGATCGGCTTTGCCGATGTCATCCTGCTCAACAAGACCGACCTCGTTTCCCCGGCCGAGCTAAATGCGCTGGAGAAACGCATCCATTCCATCAACGCCGTCGCGAAAATCCACCGCACGAAAAACGCCGACATCGCCATCAACAAGGTCATCGGCATCGATGGCTTCAGCCTCGACCGCGCCATCGAGGTCGACCCGCAATTTCTCGAGACCGAGTATCCCTTCGAGTGGGCCGGGGCCTACGAGCTGGCCGCCGGCACCTATGACCTCGGTATCGGCGCGCACGACCATGACGACCATGAGCATGACCACGACTGTGGCGCGGACTGCGGCCATGACCACAACCTGCTCGATGTCGCCGTCGCGCCTGTTCCTAGAGACGCGGCGACCTCGCCGCGATCAGACCGCGCCGAGGTCGGCGCGGCTCCATATGATGATGTCATCAAAAAGACCGTCCTCGCCTTCTCCGACTGGGAAAAGACCACGCAGCCCGGCGAGCCCGTTGTGGCCGATGGGAAACTCCACCGGTTGAAACTCAAGGACGAGCACGGCCACTTCCCGGTCAAAATCGAAAAGGCCGGCCACTATGTGCTCTTCACCGGCCACGATGTGCCGACGCATCTGAATGGCCCCGACGGAAAGGTCGTGCGCTATGGCTGGGACAAAACCTTTCGCCATGAGCACTCGCATGATGAGGAAGTCTCGTCGGTTGGCATCGTCGTCGACGGCGAGCTCGACAGCAAGAAGCTCAACGACTGGATCTCGAAGCTCCTCGCGGAAAAAGGCGGCGACATTTTCCGGATGAAAGGCGTGCTCGTCGTCAAGGGCACGAAGAAGCGCCTCGTCTTCCAGGGCGTGCACATGTTTTTCGACGCGAAGTTCGACCGCGAATGGAAGGACGGCGAGAACCGCACCAACACGCTCGTCTTCATCGGCAAGCACCTCGACCGCGCCGCGCTCACGGAAGGTTTCAATGCCTGCCTAACGGCAGGCTGATTTTGGATTTTTAATTGCGGATTGCGGATTTCGGATTGGCAAACTGTGCGCGTCTTGCGTCCTTCAATCCGCACTCCGCAATCATGCAATTTAGTAAGCACTGGGCCGCGACCCTCGACGACTACGTCATCGACCTTGCGTGGTCGTCCGACGGCGCAACGCTCGCCGCCGCGTCTGCCGCGGGCGGCATTACGCTTTACGATGCTGCGACTGGCGCGATGAAGCATGCGCTGGTCGGTCACACCGACGGCGCGAACTGCCTCGGCTGGTCGCCAATAGTGAGCGGTCGGCAGTCAGCGGTCGGCAGTCAGCTCCTCGCAACAGGAGGTCAGGACGGATCGGTGCGCTTGTGGGATGCGACCGCCGGGAAGCAAACGGCTGAAATGAAACTAGGCTCGGCGTGGGTTGAGCAACTCGCGTGGCGACCTGATGGTGGACTGCTTTTCGCCGCGGCCGGCAAGAAACTGGTCGCGCTCAAGCCGGACGGCTCCACCGCACATACTTTCCCCGACGCACCGAAGACCATCTCGGCGCTGGCGGGCTCCAACTCGTCACTCGTCACTGGTCACTCATCACTCGCTGCGTCTTACTTCGGCGGCGTGTGCCTCTGGGACGCGACGACTTTTGTCGCGCAAAAAGAACTGCCCTACGGCAATGCCATCCTCGCGCTCACCTGGTCGCCCGACGGCCGCTGGCTCGTCGCCGGCTGCCATGACAACGCCGTGCACCTCTGGGTGCCGGCCGAGGATCTCGAGCTGCACATGAGCGGCTACGAAACAAAATTGAAGGAGCTCTCCTTCAGCCACGACTCGAAGTGGCTCGCCACCGGCGGCGGCAAGGACGCCTGCGTATGGGACTGCGCCGGCGCCGGGCCCGAGGGTCGTGAGCCTTTGCTGCTGCCGCATAAGGCCCGAGTCTCCGCGATGTCCTTCCAAAACCAACACGGCCTGCTGGCCACCGCCGCGGCCGACGGCGAGTTCTGTCTCTGGTCGCCGACCCGCAAGAACCCGCTGGTCGCCGAGGTGAAGATGCCCGTCCCCGCGACCAAGTTTGCCTGGCGCCCCAATGATTCACTCCTCGCCGTCGGCACCGAAAAAGGAAATCTCTATGTCTTCAAACTGGATAACTAGCCTCGGCCTGGCCCTGACGCTTTGCGTCACGGTTCACGCCATCGAAATTCACTCATTGCCCCCGCCAACCGCACCGGGCGCGATGGGCTCCTCCCTCAGTCAGGCGCCCGATGGCACGACTTACCTTTCGTGGCTGGAACCGGCGGGCGGCAAGTTGTGGGCGCTGAAGTTCAGCCGGTTCGACGCCACACGACAGAGCTGGGGCGAGGCTCACCCCATCGCACAGGGTGCCGACTGGTTCATCAACTGGGCCGATTTTCCCGTGCTGGCCGCGCAAAAAGATCGGCTGACCGCCGTCTGGTTCGTCAACAATCCCGCCAAGGGCCAGGGTCATCACGGCGGGACTTACCGCGCGGTGCACAGCGTCTCGACGGACGGTGGTGCGACGTGGAGCCCGGCCCGGGCCGTCACGCGCGAATCGGACTCCGTCGAGTTTGTCGCCCTCCAGCCATTGCATGATGGCCGGTTGCTCGCCGCCTGGCTCGATGGCCGGGCCCACCCCGGCGGCACTGACCGCCAGGCGCTCTATGCGCGCGTGCTCGGTGCGCCGGGGCCGGATATGCTCGTGGACGCCTCCGTGTGCGATTGCTGCCAGTTGTCCTTCGTGCCCACGACGGACGGCGGCACCCTGCTCGCCTACCGCGGTCGCACAAAGGACGAGATTCGCGACATGAAACTTGCCCGCTTCGACGGCAAGACCTGGCACCGCCCGGTCACCCTGAACGCCGATGGCTGGAAAATCGCCGCCTGCCCGGTCAATGGCCCGCAGTTGGCGGAGTGCGGCGACCTGATTGGCGCGGTCTGGTTCACTGCCGCCGACAACCAGCCGCGCGTGCTGGCCCGGGTGTCGGACAACGCGGGTGAGTCCTTCGGGCCGGTCGTGCGGGTGGATCTTGGCCGGCCGCAGGGTCGCGTGGATGGCGTGATGCTGGCCGATGGCACGCTCGTGATGACCTGGCTCGAAATGACCGGCAAGGAGTCCGGCCAACCGGGCGGCATCTACCTGCGCACGCTCTCGCTCGAGGGCAAGCTGTCGGAACCGCAGCTGGTCGCGCCCAGCAGCACCTCGCGGATGAGCGGTTTTCCCCGGATGGTTTTGCCGGGCGGGCGGCGGTTGCTGCTCACCGGCACGCAGGACACCGAGCCCACGCACCTCATGTCTTTCCGGGTTGACCTGGAATAATCCCCCCGGCGCATGGCCACCGCTCGCCTCTTCGTCGCCCTTCTGCCACCGGCCATCATTCGCGCCGAGCTGGCGGCACTCGCTGCGCCGCTGGCCGGCGTGCGCTGGACGCCAGCGGACAACATCCACCTGACGCTCCGGTTCATCGGCGACACGCCGCCGGACAAGCAGACCGCCTATGAAGAATCGCTGCTTCGCGTGCGCGTGGAGCCGTTCGTCCTGCCGGTCGGCGGGGTGGGTTTGTTTCCGGCGCACGGGCCGGCCAAGGTGCTGTGGTTGGGCGTGGGCCACGGTCACACGCGGCTCTACCAGTTGCGCAAGCAGGTGGACGAGGCCCTGCTCGCCGTTGACAGCAGCCTGGCCGTGCCGGGCTTTCATCCTCACTTCACCGTCGGCCGGGCGGGCGAAAACCATGAACCGAAGCAGGTCGCGCATTTCCTGGAAAAGCACGCCGGGTTCGAGGCGCCGCCGTTCCGCGTGGGCGAATTCCACCTGATGGCAAGCGAACTGCCACCCGGGCGGCCGCCAGCCCACCGCGTGCTGCACAGTTTCCCCCTGGCGAAGTAATCCGCCCGGGAAAAGGCAGCTGCTGTGATGCCAAACCCCGCGCGTTGTGCTTGCAGCGGAGGGAGGATGCCTTTTGTTCGACGCGGTCAACCTCCATGCCTGAAGCAAATTCTCCGTCCACATCACCCGCCTCCCGCCTGCTGATCGCCGTCACCGGCGGCCCCGGCACCAGCAAGACCCGACTGCTCGCCGAGCTGGCCGCAAGCCAGCTCGCCCGCGGGCAGCGCGTGGAGGGCGTGCTGGCGATCGCCGGCCCGCGCCGGGCCCCGGATGTCGGCGCGAATGAATACTGGCTGCGGATCATCGGCACCGAGCAGGAGCTCAGCTGGGCCGTGCGGGACGAGAGCCTCAACCCGCCGTATTATTTCGAGCCGGAGACTGAGAAAAAACTGCGCATCTGGGCCGAGCGGCTGCGCGCCGAGTCGCCGACGCCTCTATTGGTGCTGGATGAATTCAGCAAATTTGAGGCGAAGGGCAAGGGCCTCATGCCGCTGTGGCCGACCCTGGTGGCGTCGGGGCCGCACGTCGTGGTCATCGCGGTGCGCGAGGGGTTGGTCGCCAGCATCGAGGAGGTCATCGGCCGGCACTTTGACCTCCACATCTCGGCCACCGCCCCCGACGCGCTGGAGCAGCTGCAGCGGGCCTGCGAGGATTTCGGCGAGTGGACGCGCCTCGGCCTCTTTGGCGGCGCGGCCGGCGGGCTGGAGATGACCGTCGGCTCCGCCCTGCACGCGGCGAAGATTCCGCTGCGGGGCATGGCAATGTCGTCACTGCAGGCGGCGATGATGGTGTTCGCCGGCAACGGCCTGAGCCAGCCGGGTCGCGTCATCTGGGTGCCGTTCATCTCCGGCGGTCTCAAGGCGCTGTCACCGGGGGGCAGCCGGGTGAATCCGATGATCGCCATCATCATGCAGGGGCTGTTGTTCGGCATCACCGTGCAGTCGCTCGGTTGGAACATCCTGGCCATCGGGCTCGGCGGGGCGCTCGTCGGCTCGTGGGCCGCCCTGCAGGGCTTTTTTCTGCAATACCTGCTGCTCGGCGACGGACTGGTGCGGGCCTACGACACCGCGATGCTCTGGCTCGCGGACAAGTGGCACATCACTGCGCCGGGCCTGCCATGGCTCGTCGGGGCCTGGACCGCGCTGCATGCCGCCGTGGCCGCCGGGATCGCGCTGACGGCCTGGCGCCTGCGCCACCCGCCCGCCATTCTGCAAAATATCATTGAGCGGGAAACATCCCGCCCGGTCGCAACTGACTCCGCTCCGCCTTTCCCCCGTGGCTGGCTGGGCCGCCTGCGCGAATTCGGCCGGTGGCAATTCTGGCTGCCGCTGCTGGTGGTCGCAACGATCCTGCTCGGCAGCGGGAACTCCTGGGAAACCGTGGCATTGCTGGCGCTGCGCTTTGTCACGGTCGGCTGCGTGCTGATCGCCCTCGTCTCGTTGCTGCGACCCGCCCGCTGGGCGGACCAGTTGCGTGCCCGCGGCTGGTGGGGCCCGGCGGTGGCGCTGTCCGGCGCGCTCAACCCGCCGGACCGGTCCAAATAAGCCCGGCCTGCCACCACGCCGGCATCAGTGGATGCGCTTAACGTGGATCCACAGGCCTTCCTTCAGGAGCGTCAGCTTCCAGCCGCCGAGCTTTGCCGGCCGGATTTCCACCTCGGGATTCAGCATCAGGGGAAAAAAACGACTGTCACTCGCGTCCTGCTGCCAGACCTGGCCGTTATCCAACCGGAAGGTCGTGTGCCCGGTCCAGCCGCGAAAATCGCCGTCGATGCGGGCGCGGACGACCTCGGTCTCGTCGTCCTCGCGCGGCGCGAGGCCGATGGTGGTCTTTTTCTTTTCCATCACCACCGCCATGGCCTCGGCCTTGCCCTCCTCCTTGGCCCTGACCTTCGCCACCTCGACCGCCTGGCGCGCGCCTTCCTTCACGTAACGCTCAGCCAGCCGGTCCAGCGCCGCCTGCTGTTCGGCCGTCAGCTGGTCGAGGCCGGCGGCCGCCCTCTCCGCCGGCGTAAGCTGCTCCCAGAACTTGTCCGCCGCCAGGGCGGCGGTCGCGGCCAGCAGGACCGCCAGGATGGCACTCAGTTGTTTCATGCCGGAAACATGCACGCCCCCGGCCCGGGCTCCAAGATTTTTTCTCGGCCGCGGCGGCGGCTTGGGAGTTGCAGTCGCGGGCGCGAGCCGGTTCTTTGCCCCGCATGCCCACCCGCGCCTGGTTCTCCACCTTCATCTACCACGAGCCCCTGCTGCGCGCCGGGCTGGAGCGCTTCAATGCCGGACTGGCCGCGGAATGCCGGGATTTGCGCGACTACGATGCCGCCGGCCGGCGCTGGTCGGCGAAAAATTATCCCGGCGGCTACACCTCCTACGCCTCGCTCAACCAGTTGCATAAATTCTCGTCCACCTTCGCCGGCCTGGAGCGCAAGCTGACGGCGCACGTGCGGCGCTTCGCCGCCCGGCTCGACATGGACCTGCGCGGCCGGACCATCGCGATGACGGATTTCTGGGCGAACATCATGCCCGAGCACGCGGCGCACAGCCTGCACCTGCATCCACTCTCGTTCCTCAGCGGCACCTACTACGCCGCCACGCCCCGCGGCTGCCCGGGGCTGAAATTCGAGGATCCGCGCCTGAGCAAATTCATGGCCGCTCCACCCAAGACCCCCGGCGTCCGCCCGGCCAACCGGCCGCACATCACCTACCCCGCGAAGGCCGGCCACGTCATCCTGTTCGAGAGCTGGCTCCGCCACGAGGTCACCGCCAATCGCACCACGGCCGAGCGCATCAGTCTGAGCTTTAACTACAATTGGAGTTAGCGGTTATGCCCCAGCCGCCATGCCGGCTGAGGTGGAATCCGGCTGTCTGCGCTTTAGTTACATTGGAACTAGGCGCCCATATCCTGGATCTCATCCGACAGGAAACTCAGGACCCCTTGGCCCGGCCGGCCAAAGGAGCAGCGCATCATCGCGCGAGCCACGACCTCGGCCTCGATCGCCCGGTATTTTTGCAGGCGGCCGAGCAGCAGCGGCTCGGCCAGCCACATGACCGCCGCCATCATCCGCTCGCCCGGCCGCGGCCGGGAGCGCGGCCCGAGCAGCAGGCTGGGCCGGAAAATAGCCAGGGTCGGGAAATCCAGCACGACCAGCGCCTCCTCCATCTCCCCTTTCACCCGGTTGTAGAAAATCCGCGAATGAGCTCCCGCGCCGAGGGATGAGATGACAAAGAACCGCTGGGCGCCGTTGCGCCGTGCCGTCCAGGCAAAGGCCAGCACGGCCACATGGTCGACGGCCCGGAAGGCCTCCCGTGAACCCGCCTGCTTGATCGTGGTGCCGAGGCAGCAGAAGGCATCCGTGCAGTGCAAATCCGCCGTCACCTTTTCCAGCGCGGCAAAATCGACCGTCACCTGCCGAAGCTTGGGATGCGCCAGGTCCAGCGGCCGCCGGCCGAGCGAGATCACGCGGTCATACTCCGGGGCCGCGAGCAGCTGCCGCAGGAGAAGCCCACCCACCAGTCCGCTCGCGCCGGCAATCAAGGCTGTGCTCATCAAGCGGCAGGTTGCCGGGCCGGCCGCAAAAGGCACGCCAAAGAACCGGCCCGCCCGCCCATCTCACTTTTGGGAAAAGGGGGATGGCCGCCGGCCACCGCAAATTGAACCCAGACTTTCGGCGGTTCAACGCTCGGAGATTGCCTCGACCGCCTTGCGGGCTCAATTTGGCCGCATGAAAAAGATCGAGCTGAGTGACGAGGCCTTCGAGGCCCTGCAGCGGATCGCGGCCGCCAAGAACCTGTCGCCCGCCGAGGCGATCGCGGCGATGCTCAGCACGGACCGCCCGCCCCTGGGCGGCGATCTCCTGCTCTTCTACCTCACCAGCGAGGAGTTCACGCAGGTGACCGACCCGACCGAGCGCTACCTCACACTGCTGGCGTGGTGCGCGCAGAATTACGCCGGGGATTTCGCCGACTTCATCTCGCACCAGGAAAGCGGTCTCCGCTACCTGATGTTCAACCGCGACGAGATCAACGAGGTGCGCGCCCGCAACCACGCCCGCCAGATCGACGGCACCCAGTTCTGGGCCGTCATGACCATCGACGACGCCACACGGCGCCGCTTCCTCTGCCGGCTGCTGGAATTCATCGGCTGCCACGATGAAACCGTGGGGCTGGCCTGCCGCTCCCTCGGCCTGGCCGGGGCGGAGGCCCATGGCTTCCGCCTGCTCAGCGCCTGATGCCAATTTTGGTTTGTCCGGCCGCGGCTCTCCCGCGAGACTGCCGGCGTGAACCCGGAGCCCGTCACCCCCAAGCGTCGCGATTTTCGGAATTTCCTCCACTCGGTGCGTTATGCCGTCGAGGGTTTCTGGGCGGCGGTACGGCACGAGCCGTCGTTCCGCGAGGACCTGATCTTCGTCGCCATCCTCACCCCGTTTGCCGTCATCCTGCCGGTCAACGCCGTGTCGACGGCCGTGATGATCACCGCCCTCTTCCTCATCGTCATCGCCGAGCTCCTGAACTCCGCCGTCGAGTGGACGATTGACGACATCTCGCTGGAGAAGCGCCCCCTGGCCAAGCGCGCCAAGGACATGGGCA
The DNA here is from genome assembly GCA_043738215.1 of Lacunisphaera sp. Lineage (GTDB taxonomy): Bacteria > Verrucomicrobiota > Verrucomicrobiia > Opitutales > Opitutaceae > Lacunisphaera. Next base: position 31,783 of record JAYUGX010000139.1, on the reverse strand, counting down.
GCGCGGCCGTCTTCCTCGCCTACATCAACTGCATCGTCGTGTGGGCGGTCATTCTCTCCGCCAACTGGGACCGCATCTCGAAACTCGAATTTCTCCGATGGCCGCCACCGTTTCTCCCGTAGCCCTCGTTACAGGCGCGTCACGGGGCATCGGCCGCGCCACCGCGCAGAAACTCGCGGCCCGCGGCCTGCGCATCGCGGTGCATTACCACCGCAACGAGGCGGCCGCGCATGAATCGCTCGGCGCGCTGGCCGGCTCCGGCCATGCGCTGTTCCAAGCCGATCTGGCCGACACTCCGGCCTGTGTCGCGCTGATGAAAGCCGTCCAAAAGAAATTCGGCCGCCTCGATGTGCTGGTGAACAACGCCGGCATCTACGAGGAGCACGATCCGCGTATCGTCGGCTTCGCCGAGTGGGAAAAAACCTGGCAGCGCACGCTCGCCGCCAATCTCGCCGGTCCCGCCCACCTCGCCTACCTCGCCGCGCGGCAGATGAAGCCACGCGGCACGGGCCGGATCATCAACATCACCTCGCGCGGGGCATTCCGCGGCGAGCCGACCGCGCCGGCCTACGGTGCGGCGAAAGCCGGGCTCAATTCCTTCGGCCAGTCCCTGGCCAAGGCGCTCGCACCGGAAAAAATCTACGTCTTCACCGTCGCCCCGGGCTGGGTGGACACCGACATGGCGGCGGCGGGCCTGAACGGCCCGGGCGGCGCCGAGCTCCTGGCGCAGCACCCACTCGGCCGGGTCGCCACGCCGGAGGAGGTGGCCGGCACCGTCGCCTGGCTCGCCACCGACGCCCCGGCCAGCCTGACCGGCTGCATCATCGACCTCAACGGCGCGTCCTATCTCCGGACCTAGCGCATCCGGCCGAAGAAGTAGGCCGCGAGGCCGATCATCGCGAGGTTCGGCATGAGGGCGGCCCATACGGGATCGAGGAAGCCCTTGCCCCCGAGCAGCGTCGCGAGGTTGGTCAGGATGTAATACATGAAAAATAGCCCGATGGACTTCGACACGCCCACCGCGGGGCTGACGCGCACCCCCGACATGGCGAAGGGAATCGCGATGGCGATGATGATGAGCGGCCCGAGCGTGTCGGCCAGCAGTCCATAGTAGCGCACCTCGTAGCGGACGAGCTTCGGGTTGTCCTCGATGGAAAAATACTCCGTGATCCGGCGCAGCTCGTTGAACGACAGATCGCCGGGTTTGCGGTCGATGAGCAGCATGAGCGTCGGGTCCTCGGTGAAATACGGCACGGTCTTCTCTGTGAACGCGACCGTGCGCTGCAGTTCGCCCTGCTCGGGATCGAACCACATCTCGCGTCCATCGCGGAAGGTCCAGGCGTGCCGGACGGCATCGTAGGAGCCCTCGCGCGCCATGAGGCGGGTATTTTCCTGGCGCGCGCCGTTGAGCTGCGACACGGTGATCCCGTAGGCCGTCCCCGAAAAACGACTGTAGCGGTTGATGAACCACATCCGGTTCTGCCGCTGGTTGTCGAACGCCACGCTGGAAACCAGGCCGAGCGAGCCACCGGGGGCCGACTGGGACTCCGCGCGAAACTCAAAGCTGTCGAGCAGGCTGCGCGACGCCTCCACCGACCACGGCACCACCCGGGCATTCAGCAGGAGCGACACGCCGCAGAGCACCAGCCCCGCCAGCCAGAGCGCGCGGGTGGTCGCGAAGATGTTCAGCCCGGCGGCGCGCACCGCGGTGAGCTCGTTGTTGCGGTGGAGCTTGCTGAGCACGAACAGCAATGAAAGCAGCATGGAGAGCGGCAGGGTGATTGAAAGGTAACTCGGCATCAGCGTGAGGTAATAAAGCAGCACGTCGCCGAAACTGACGCCGATCTGGATGAGGTCGCGCAGGTTGTCGTAGAGCGCCGTCATCAACAGCAGGCCCATGGTGGCGGCCAGCAGGAGCCCGAGCATGCTGAGCCATTCGCGGAGAATATAGCGGTCGAGGAGATTCAAGCCGCGGGCAGTCAAGCACCGGCCGGCCGCGGGCGCAAAGCCGAATACTAAAATATTACCGCAGCTTGCGGCGGCTTTGCCCGTGAGATTGGGCTGCCGCCCGAATGGGCGGAATTCAATCGCCGACCCGCCGCGCGGCGGGGAACAAGTCCGGTTTCCGCCCCTCTCATGGATTGCCATCAGTTGCGGGTTGAAAGCCCCGCCCGGCTTCTTTTAGGTCACCCTCCTGCCAACCTCCCCTATGTTTACCCGTTCCTTGTTCCAAGTGTTCCGGCTCGCCCTGGGCACCGGTGTGCTGACCGCCACCGTCGCCGCCCAGGACACCATCAAGATCGGCGAGTTCGCCTCGCTCACCGGCAAGGAAGCCGTCTTCGGGCAGAACGCGCACAAGGGCACCCTTCTCGCGATTGAGGAGATCAATGCCGCCGGCGGCGTCCTCGGCCGTCAACTCGAGCTCCTCACCGAGGACGACCAGTCGAAGGCCGGCGAGTCCGCCACGGTCGTCAAGAAACTCATCTCGCGCGACAAGGTCGTCGCCGTCCTTGGCGAAATCACCTCGGGTCGCACGCTCGAAGCCGCCCCGGTCTGCCAGAACGCCAAGATCCCGCTCATCTCGCCCGGCGCGACCAACCCCGAGGTCACCACCAAGGGCAATTACATCTTCCGCGTCTGTTTCATCGATTCCTTTCAAGGCAGCGTCATGGCGAAATTCGCGAAGGACTCCCTGAGAGTCACTCGCGCCGCGGTGCTCTCGTCCGTTTCCTCCGCGCAGAGCGTCGGGCTGGCGAAGGTCTTTCGCGAGCGTTTCACCGCCGACGGCGGCATGGTCGTGCTCGAGCAGAAATACGGCGAGGGCGACAAGGATTTCCGCGCCCAGCTCACCGCCATCAAGGCCGCGGGCGTCGAGGGGGTCTTCGTGCCGGGCTACTACGCCGAGGCCGCGCTCATCTGCAAGCAGGCCCGCGACCTCGGCCTGAACGTGCCGCTCTTCGGCGTCGACGGCTGGGAGTCGCCCGAGTTGATCCAGATCGGCGGTGCGGCCGTCGAGGGCTCCTACTTCTCCACCCACTATTCGCCGGAAAACCAGTCGCCCGCCGTCGTCGCCTTCAACGACCGCTTCCGCAAGCGCTGGGGCATCGACACCAACGCCCTCTCCGCCCTCGGCTACGATTCCGCCCTGGTGCTAGTGGATGCGCTCCGCCGCGCCGGCACGACCGACGCCGCGAAGCTCCGCGACGCCCTCGCCGCCACCAAGGATTTTGCCGGCGCCACCGGTTCGATCACCTTTGATGCCCAGCGCAATCCCACCAAGTCCGCCGTTGTCCTGACCGTGAAGAACGGCCGCTATGCCTTTGTCCAAGACGTCCATCCCTAATCCCCTGCCATGAAAACCCCCGCCCTGTTCCTCGTTCTCGCCACCCTCGCGCTCAGCGCCCGCGCCGCCGAACCCATCAAGCTCGGCGAATACGCCTCGCTCACCGGCAAGGAGGCCGGCTTCGGCCAGACCTCGCACCAGGGTGTTGTCCTCGCCCTCGAGGAAATCAACGCCGCCGGCGGCGTGCTCGGCCACCCGCTCGAGCTCGTCTACGAGGACAATCAGACCAAGCCCGGCGAGTCCGCCACCGCCGTGAAGAAGCTCATCTCCCGCGACAAGGTCGTCGCCCTCATCGGCGAGGTCTCCTCCGGCCGTTCGCTCGAGGCCGCGCCCATCGCGCAGGCGGCGCACATCCCCATGGTCGCCCCCGCCGCGACCAATCCCCGGGTCACCCAGACCGGCAATTACATCTTCCGCGTCTGCTTCATCGATCCGTTTCAAGGCACCGTGATGGCGAAGTTTGCCAAGGAGGACCTGAAGGCCCGGAAGGTCGCCATTCTCTCCAGCGTCTCGAACGCCTACAGCCTGGGTCTCGCCAAGTTCTTCAAGGAAACCTTCATCCCGGCCGGCGGCGAGGTCGCCACCGAGAAGAACTTCTCCGAGGGCGACAAGGATTTCCGCGCCCAGCTCACCGCGGTGAAGGCCGCGGGCGTGGACGCGGTCTTCGTCCCCGGCTACTACACCGAGTCCGCCCTCATCGTCCGCCAGGCGCGCGACCTCGGCCTTACCATGCCGTTCTTCGGCGGCGACGGCTGGGAGGACGAGCAGCTCCTCAAGATCGGCGGCGAGGCGCTCAACGGCTGCTTCTACTCGACCCACTTCTCCGCCGAGAACACCGACCCGGTGGTCGCGGCCTTCACCGCGAGATACAAGGCCCGCTGGAAAAACGAGGCGCCCGGCGCCTTCTCCGCCCTCGGCTACGACGCCGTCTACATCCTCGCCGACGCCATCAAGCGCGCCGGCGGCACCGACAGCGCCAGGCTCCGCGACGCGCTTGCCGCCACGAAGAATTTCCCCGGCGTCAGCGGCGTGACCACCATCGACAAGGATCGCAATGCCTCCAAGTCCGCCACCATCATCGCGCTCAAGGACGGCAAGGCGAAGTTCTTCAAGACCGTGGCGCCATGATGCTCCGCTCCACTGCACCAACGAAACCCGTCATTGCGAGGAGCGCAGCGACGAAGCAATCCAGCTGGATCGCCACAGTGCGCTTCGCGCACCTCGCGATGACAAGCTTTGCGATTCTCGCTCTTGGCACGCCGGCCCGCGCTGACGACGAAGGCTCGATAAAGATCGGCGAATACGGCGCTTTCACCGGCAAGGAGGCTGCCTTCGGCGTCTCTGCCCGCAAGGGCGTCATCCTCGCCTTCGAGGAGGCCAATGCCGCCGGCGGCGCCCTCGGCCGGAAACTTGAGCTCCTCACCGAGGACAACCAGTCCAAGGCCGGCGAGTCGGCCACCATCGCAAAGAAATTCGTCTCGCGCGACAAGGTCGTCGCCGTCCTCGGCGGCAATCCCTCCACCAACTCGCTCGAGGCCGCGCCTGTCCTCCAGAACGCCAGGATTCCGATGATCGCCATCTCGTCGACCAATCCGCGCGTCACCGAGGTCGGCAACTACATCTTTCGCGTCTGCTTTATCGACCCGTTCCAAGGCGCCGTGCTGGCCAAGTTCGCCCGCGACACGCTGCACGCCCGGCGCGCCGCCATCATCACCTCCGTCAGCAACGCCTACAGCGTTGGCATCTCGAAGGTGTTCCGGGAGAAATTCACGGCCGCCGGCGGCGAGATCGTGGCCGAGCAGAAGCACAGCGAGGGCGACAAGGACTTCCGCGCCCAGCTCACGGCGATCAAGGCCGCCGGGGCCGAGGTCATCTTCCACTCGAGCAACTACACGGAGGGCGCGCTCATCTGCATCCAAGCCCGGCAGCTCGGTTTCACCGGCCCCATCTTTGGCGGCGACGCGTGGGAGGCCCCGCAACTCATCGAGATCGGCGGCAAGGCAGTCGAGGGCACCTACTATTCCACCCACGCCTCCCCCGACTCCACCGCGTCCGAGGTGCGGAACTTCGTCAAGAAATTCCGCGCCCGCTGGGAAGGCGAGACACCCGACAGCATCGCCGCGCTCGGTTATGACGCCGCCCAGCTGCTCTTCGACGCCCTCCGCCGCGCCGGCACCACGGACAGCGTGAAACTCCGCGACGCCATTGCCGCGACCAAGGATTTCCCCGGGGTGACCGGCCACATCACCATCGACAAGGACCGCAACGCCACCAAGTCGGCCGTCATTCTCACGGTCAGGAACGGCCGGTTCGAATTCGTCGAGACGGTGGCGCCTTAGGCCGGGCGCAGCGCCCGCCAGTTGAAGGTTGAAAGGTGAAGGTTGAAAGAACCTACTGTTGAAGGCCCATGTTCAACTTTGAGAAACTCGATGTTTGGAAGAAGAGCATCGTCCTCGCTGGCACTGTTTACACCCTGACGAAGTCCTTTCCCAACGACGAACGCTTCGGGCTCACCAGTCAGATGCGTCGGGCGGCAGTCTCCATTTCATCGAATATCGCTGAGGGTTGTTCGCGGTCTTCCAAAAGCGACTTCCGCCGATTCGTTGAAATCGCAACCGGGTCGGCCTTCGAGCTGGTTTCCCAAGCCCGCATCGCCCAAGACCAAGGCTTGATCCCCTCTGAAGCGCACGACCAGCTTTACCAATCCACGCTGGAAGTCGTGCGAATGCTCTCCGGCCTGCGTGACTCTTTGCGCGAATAAGTCTTTCAACTTTCAACTTTCAACTTTCAACTCTGCCGAGTGTCAGAATTCCTCCAGCAACTCCTCAACGGCCTTTCCCTCGGGGCCATCTATGCGCTCATCGCGCTCGGCTACACGATGGTCTATGGCGTGCTGCGCTTCATCAACTTCGCGCACGCCGACGTCTTCATGGTCGGGGCCTTCATCGGTTACTACGTCGGCCAGCACGTGCCGGAGAACACGGTCTGGGGTGGCCTTGTCGTCCTGCTGGTCGCGATGCTGGGCTGCGCCCTGCTGGGCATGATCATTGAGCGCCTCGCCTACCGTCCGCTGCGCGGGGCCGCCACGCTCAACGTCCTGATCACCGCCATCGGCGTCTCGCTGCTTCTCGAGTATTCCGGCCAGGTGTTCTTCGGCGCCACGCCGCGCACCTTTCCCGCGGTTTTCCCCTCCGTCAACTTCGCCCTCGGCAGCCTGGTCATTTCGTCCAACCAGGTGGTGGTCATCGTGGTCACCGCGCTGCTCATGGTCGGGCTGCAGCTCATCGTTTACCGGACCAAGATCGGCACCGCCATGCGCGCCGTCTCGCTCAACCCGAAGGCCGCGCAGCTGGTCGGTATCAACATCGACGTCGTCATCTCCTTCACTTTCGGGCTCGGCTCCGCCCTCGCCGCCGCCGGCGGCATCCTCTACGCGCTCAACTACCCTTCGATCGACCCGCTCATGGGCGTGATGCCCGGCCTCAAGGCCTTTGTCGCCGCCGTCCTTGGCGGCATCGGCAACATCCCCGGCGCCGCGCTCGGCGGCCTGCTGCTCGGCACGGTCGAGACCTTCGTGAACGGCAGCCAGTGGTCCACCTACAAGGACGCCATCGCCTTCGCCATCCTCATCCTGATCCTGCTCTTCCGCCCGGCCGGCCTGCTGGGCAAATTCATCGTCGAGAAAGTCTGACGTCATGCCGCGTCCCCATCTCTATCTCCTCGCCGCCCTCGCCGTTGCCTTTGGCATCTCGTATTTTTCGGACCGGATCGATCCCTATCACCTCGATGTCATCATCGGCATCGGCATCAACATCATCCTCGCCGTCTCGCTCAACCTGGTGAACGGCTACACCGGCCAGTTCTCGCTGGGCCACGCCGGGTTCATGGCGGTGGGTGCGTATCTCTCGGCCGCCGTCTCGATGTTTCTCGGACCGAAACTCCTCGGCGAAAGCGGCGGCACCGCACTCACGCAAGGCGCCCTCTTTTTCTTTGCCCTCGCGGCCGGCGGCTGCGGCGCCGCGCTGGCCGGCCTGCTGGTCGGCGTGCCCTCGCTCCGGCTCAAGGGCGATTACCTCGCGCTCGTGACCCTCGGTTTCGGCGAGATCATCCGCGTGATTTTCCAGAACGTGGAATCCCTCGGCGGCGCGCTGGGTCTCAACGGCATTCCCGCCTACACAAATATCTTCTGGGTGCTCGGTTTTGGCGCCCTGGCGGTCTTCACCGTCCTCTGCCTCGTGCATTCCACCTACGGGCGCGGCTTCCTCGCCACCAAGGACGACGAGATCGCCGCCGAGGCCGTCGGCCTCAACACCACGCGTTACAAGATCGTCGCGTTTGTCATCGGCGCGTTTTTCGCCGGCGCGGCCGGCGGGCTCTACGGCCATTTCAAGATGACCATCACGCCCACCGGCTTCGACTTCACCAAGAGCATCGAGATTGTCGTCATGGTCATCCTCGGCGGCATGGGCAACACCCTCGGCGTCATCCTCGCGGCCATCCTGCTCACGCTGCTCCCCGAGGTCCTGCGCCCGATCGCGGAGTATCGGATGATCATCTACTCCTTTCTCCTGATCGTCATGATGATCGCCCGGCCGCAGGGGCTGTTCAATTTCAAGTTCGGCCGGATGAAGACCTGATGCCCGCCCTGCTCCAGCTCGACCAGGCCACGATCCGCTTCGGCGGCCTCACCGCCGTCAACGCCTTCGACTTCACCGTCGGCGAAAACGAGCTTTGCGGCATCATCGGCCCCAACGGCGCGGGCAAGACCACTGTCTTCAACATCATCACCGGCGTCTACCAGCCGACCGAGGGAAGCATCCGCTTCCAAGGCCGCTCGCTGGCCGGGCTGCGGGTCGACCAGATCGTAGAGCTTGGCATCGCGCGCACCTTTCAGAACATCCGCCTCTTCGGCAGTCTGAGCGTCTTCGACAACGTCCGCGCAGCTTGCAATCTGCATCGCGGGACCGCCGCCATCCAGACGCTTGTGCGCATGGGCGCCTTCCGCGCCGACGAGGCCGCGGTCGCGAAGCGCGTCGAGGAATTGCTCGACATTTTCAATCTCCGCCGCTTCCGCGACGCCCCGGCCAAGAGCCTTCCCTACGGCGAACAGCGCCGGCTGGAGATTGTGCGCTGCCTCGCCACCAAGCCGAAGCTCCTCCTGTTGGACGAGCCCGCCGCCGGCATGAACCCGAACGAGAAGGTCGAGCTCATCCGGCTCATCCAGCAGGTGCAGCAGCAGTTCAACCTCTCCGTCCTGCTCGTCGAGCACTCGATGAAGGTCGTCATGGGCTGCTGCCAGCGTATCGCCGTGCTGGATTATGGGGTGAAGATCGCCGAGGGCGCGCCCGCCGCCATCCAGTCCGACCCGAAGGTCATCGAGGCCTACCTCGGCGAGGATCACCAGAAGTCCCTCGCCCACCACTGAGCCGCCATGTTGCAAGTCAAAGACCTAGTCGTTTGCTACGGTGCCATCAGCGCGCTCGGCGGCGTGTCGTTCAACATCGAGGCCGGCCGCATTGTCACGCTCATCGGCGCCAATGGCGCGGGCAAGACCACCGCGCTCCGCACCATCTCCGGCCTCCTGCGCGCCAGGTCCGGCGGCATCACCTTCAAGGGCGAGGACATCACTAAGCTGCCGCCGCACTCGATCGTCGCGCGCGGGCTCTGCCACGTGCCCGAGGGCCGCATGATATTCTCCAACCTCACGGTGGACGAGAACCTCGCGATGGGCGCCTACCTGCAAACGGACAAGGCGAAGATCGCGGCGAACCGCGACTACGTGTTTGGGATTTTCCCGCGCCTCAAGGAGCGGCTGTCGCAGGCCGCCGGCACGCTCTCCGGCGGCGAGCAGCAAATGCTCGCCATCGGCCGCGCCATCATGGGCGAGCCGAAGCTGCTGATGCTCGACGAGCCCTCGCTCGGCATCGCCCCCAAGCTTATCAGCACTATTTTCGAGAAGATCGTGGAGATTAACCAAAACCATGGCATCACCATCCTGCTCGTCGAACAGAACGCCAACCTTGCGCTCGAGATCTCCCACCAGGCCTACGTGCTCGAGACCGGCCGCGTGGTGATGCAGGGCCCGTCGGCCGAGCTGCGCGCCAATCCCGAGCTCAAGGCCGCCTACCTCGGGGGATGATCTGCCTTGAGGTGGAACCCGACCTCCGGGCGGGTTTCTTCTGCGTAAATCCTGCAGCGCGCCCGGGGGTCGCGCTCCGCTCGTCTTACTGTCCGGCAATTGCGGCGTTGCCGTGCCACGGCCGGCGCGCAAGCTGGTTGAACCCCATGAAAACCCCGCGCGCGTTGCTCGTCCTGCTGGCTGGTCTTGCTTTCCTCGGTTCGCTGCGCGCCGCCGACTCCCCCGACCTCGCCTGGCCCAAGCTCACTCGCGCAAACAAGCCTTGGACCCGCTGGTGGTGGCTCGGCTCCGCCGTCGACAAACCGAACCTCACCCGCGAGCTCGAGGCCATCGCCGCGAACGGCTTCGGGGGCGTCGAGATCACACCCATTTACGGCGCCAGGGGCTACGAGGATCGCTTTATTCCGTTTCTCTCGCCCAAATACATCGAGATGCTCGCGCATGTCGGCGCCGAGGCGAAGCGGCTCGGGCTGGGCGTGGACATGGCCACCGGCACCGGCTGGCCCTTCGGCGGACCGCAGGTCGTCCCGGCGGATGTCGAGTTGAAGATCGCGTTCGGCCTGGACGGCAAATTCGCCCCAGTGCCCACCGGCTTCAAGGTGAAGCGCTCCGCGCCCGGCGGCGAGGGCTTCGTGCTCAACCCCTACTCGACCGCCGCGATGACGCGCTACCTCGCTCCCTTCACCACCGCGCTCGCCGCGCTCCCGCGCGGCACGCTCCACGGCCAGTTCCACGACTCGTTCGAATACCAGGCCAACTGGGCCACCGAGGTCCCGAAAAAATTCCTCGCCCTCCACGGCTATGATCTGCTCGAGCACACCGCCGAACTGAACGGCCAGGGCGACCCCGACACCGTCGCCCGCATCAAGGCCGACTACCGCACCACCCTCGGCGCGCTCCACCTCGATTACGTCCGCACCTGGGTGGACTGGGCGCACTCGCTCGGCCAGACTGCGCGCAACCAGGCCCACGGTTCACCGGGCAATCTCCTCGATCTCTACGCCGTGGCTGACATTCCCGAGACCGAAATCTTCGGCTCGATCCCGTTTCCCATCCCCGGGTTCCGGCGCGAGGCCGCCGAGATTGGCCGGCCCGGCCACCCGCCCATCATCCACCGCTTCGCCTCGTCCGCGGCGCACGTGGTGGGCAAGCCGCTCGCCTCGTCCGAGACTTTCACGTGGCTGCGCGAGCACTTCCATGAGTCGCCCGCCGAGATGAAGCCTGAGCTCGATGAGCTCTTCCTCGCGGGCATCAACCATATCTTTTACCACGGCGACGCCTACTCGCCCGAGGATGCGCCATGGCCCGGCTGGCTGTTCTACGCCTCCACCCAAGCCAACACCCGCAATCCCCTCTGGCGCGACCTCGGCGACAGCCTCAACGCCTTCATTGCGCGCTGCCAGTCGCTCCTGCAGGCCGGTTCGCCCGACAACGACCTCCTCGTCTACTGGCCGGCGGATGATCTCTGGCACAATCCCGAAGGCCTGCAAATCCAGCTCACAGTTCACGCCAGCTGGCTCGAGGCCTCTCCCACCGGCAAGCTGATGGCGGAACTCACGGCCAATGGCTACTCCTACGATCTCATCTCCGATGCGCAGCTCGCGCTGATCCGCTCCGAAAAAAATGGCAGCCTCAAGACTCCCGGTGGCGTCTATCGCACGATTCTCGTGCCCAAGACCGATCACATGGCGGTCGAGACCCTGCAGCGCCTGCTCAACTTCGTCAACGAGGGTGCAACCGTGTTGTTCCTCGACGCGCTCCCCGCCGATGTGCCCGGCTATGGCAAACTCACCGAGCGCCGAGCGCAGCTTAAATCCGAAATCGCCCGGCTCCATCTTGAATCCCCCACCGCCGGGGTCAGCCTGGCACATCTCGGCCGCGGCTACGTCGTGATTGCCCCGTTCGCCTCGCTGCTGACGGGGGCTCTGCTCTCCCGCGAGCCGATGGCCGATGCCGGGCTGGAGTTTATCCGGCGTCGCACCGATGAGGGCTTCGTCTACTTCATCGCCAATCAGACCGGCCAGGTCTTCGACGGCTGGGTCAAGCTCGGCCGCCCGGCGAAATCCGCCGTGCAAATGAATCCGCGCCGCGGTGATGCCGGTGTTGCCTTGGTCCGACAACAAGCCGGAGCCGCGGAGGTTTACCTTCAGCTCGCGCCTGGTGAATCATTCTTCATCAAGACCCTCACGGACCGCACCGCCACCGGCACGCCCATCCGCTACATGCACCCGGCCGGCATTCCGCTCACGCTCGACGGCGACTGGAAAGTGACCGCACTCCGCGGCGGACCGGAGCTGCCGCCGGCATTTGTCCAGCACGGCTTCGGCTCGTGGACGGCGCAGGGCGGCGAGTGGGAACGCTTCGGCGGCACCGCGCGCTGTGAGCTGGAGTTCAACCTGCCCGCCGGCGTGAAAGCCGACGACTGGCGGCTCGATCTCGGCGATGTGCGGGAGACGGCACGGGTGTTCGTCAACGGGCAGGAAACCGACCTGGTTTGGTCGCTGCCGGCACGGACAAAAATCGGCCACTTGCTCAAGCCCGGCAGGAACACCCTCGCCCTTGAGGTCACCAACCTTGCCGCCAACCGCATCCGCGACCTCGACCGGCGCAAGGTGGAGTGGAAGAAATTCCACGAGATCAACTTTGTGAACATCTTCTACCAGCGCTTCGATGCCTCGGCCTGGCCGCTGCAACCGTCCGGCCTGCTCGGCCCGGTGCAGCTCGTGCCCTTGCAGGCGTTCACGCCCTGACCGCCGCGCTTGCGAAATGTGCCCATCGGGTGGATTAGTCCTTCCGCCCCCTTGATTTTTCCCGGACGGCCAGTAAGTTGGCCACCCTTTTCTTTTCCTCCCTCTTTTCCAACATGTCCACCACCACGCCGCAAAAATTCGAATTCCAGGCCGAGATCAAGCAGCTGCTCGATATCGTCATCCACTCGCTCTACACGGAAAAGGAAATCTTCATCCGGGAGCTGGTGTCCAACGCTTCCGACGCCCTGGAGAAGCTCCGTCACACCCAGCTGACCGAGAAGGAGATCTTCGACGACCAGCTGGGCCTCGAGATCAACCTCACCACCGACGACAAAGCGAAGACCATCACCATCCAGGATTATGGCGTGGGCATGACCCGCGCCGAGCTGGTCGAGAACCTCGGCACCATCGCGCACTCCGGTTCCAAGGCTTTCCTCAAGGCCCTCGGCGAAGGCGAACAGAAGAACGCCAGCCTCATCGGCCAGTTCGGCGTCGGCTTCTATTCCGCCTTCATGGTGGCGAAGTCCGTCAAGGTCTACTCGCACTCCTGGCGCGCGGCCGAGCCCGGCCACGTCTGGTCGAGCGACGGCTCCGGCTCCTACGAGATCGAGGAGACCGAGGGTTTGAGCCGCGGCTCCAAGGTCGTCATCGAGCTGAAGGACGACTGTGCCGACTACGCGAACGACGGGCGCATCAAGGAAATCCTCGAGCGCTACAGCGCGTTCGTGTCGTTCCCGATCAGCCTCAACGGCAAGCGCATCAACACCGTCCAGGCGCTGTGGCTCCGCGGCAAGAACGAGATCAAGGAGGAGGAATACACCGAGTTCTACAAGTTCCAGGCCCACGCCTACGAGGATCCCAGCCTGCGCCTGCATTTCAGTGCCGACGCCCCGCTCGCCATCAACGCCCTGCTCTTCGTGCCGCAGGAGAACACCGAGAAGATGGGGCTCTCCCGCCTCGAGCCCGCCGTCTCGCTCTACTGCCGCCGGGTGCTCATCGACGCCGCGCCCAAGGACCTGCTGCCCGAGTGGCTGCGCTTCCTCAAGGGCGTCGTCGACAGCGAGGACCTGCCGCTCAACATCTCGCGCGAGACGATGCAGGACCGCTCGCTCATCGAGAAGCTGAACAAGGTCATCACGAAACGCTTCCTCAAGTTCCTCGACGAGGAGGCCACCCAGCGGCCCGAGTCCTTCGCCAAGTTTTACGCGAACTTCGGCATCTTCCTCAAGGAGGGCGCCGCGCTCGACTTCACCCACAAGGACCAGCTCGTGAAACTGCTGCGTTTCGAATCTTCGCTGATCGACAAGACGAAGAACACCTCGCTCGCCGACTATGTCACCCGGATGGGCGCCGAGCAGAAGGAGATTTATTATCTCACCGGCGCCAACCGCACCACGATCGAAAGCGGCCCCTACCTCGAGGGCTTCAAGGTCCGCAACCTGGAGGTGCTGTTCTGCTACGAGCCGGTGGATGAATACGTGATGAACAACGTCCGGATGTTTGACGGCAAGCGCATTATCGCCGCCGACCACGCCGACGTGAAGCTCACCGACCTGCCCCAGCCGCCCGAGGGCGCGCTCAACGCGGACGACACCAAAACGCTCACCGCCTGGTTAAAAGAGGCGCTTGGCGATCGCGTCGCTGAGGTCAAACCCAGCGACCGGCTGGTGGATTCGCCCGCGCTGGCGATCAACGCCGACAAATTCATGTCCGCCCACATGCGCCGCATGATGAAGGCCATGGACAAGGAGGGCGCCGACACGCCCATCAAGGTGAACCTCGAGATCAACCCGCGTTCCGCGGTGATGAAGCGCCTGTTCGAGACACATACCGCTGCGCCCGACAAGGCGAAGCTTGTCGCCGAGCAGATCTTGGACAACGCGCTCATCTCCGCCAGCCTGCTGGAGGACCCGACGAAGATGGTCGCCCGGCTCTACAAGCTGCTCGAGAGCGTCTGAGCTGGTAGGGCGACGCGGGCGAGGTCGCCCGCGCTCCAGAGATGGAGCCACGGCGACCCCGCTGTGGAGTTCACTTCTTGATGCCGACGTATTCGAGGTAGGGCTCCTGCGAGCGCGGGCGGCCGAGGAATTTCTCGACCGACTCGGCGACGTCGCGGGTGTGCCTGACGCCGTAGACCTCGTCCCGCAGGCGGGCGGCCGGTCTTCTCATCGAGGAAGCCGCCGGGAGCGTTCTGGAACGCGCTGGCCATGTCGAGGGCGAGTACCTTGGCCCCTTGGTAGCCATAATAGCCGGCGTCGTAGGAACGACTGCCCGAAGGGAACAAAGCTTGCACACGTTTGCTTGCTGCGAGTGGGAATCGCTGCAGCATACCTTGTCATGCCCCGTTTCCGCCCCCCTCGCCTCGATAAGACTGGTATTGTGCAAATCGCCGCCAGCCTTGGGGTCTCGCCCTCCACGGTCTCGCGGGCGTTGCGACCGGAAACCGCCCACCTGGTCCGCGCCGACCGCCGCAAGCAGATCATGGATCTGGCCGAGAAGCAGCATTTCTCCCCCAATCCCGGCGCCCGCATACTCCGCATGGGCATCAACGCGATCCTGACGGTCGTCGTGCCTTTGGACGAGAACATCTTTTTTTCGGAGTATTACGGCCGGTTTCTAGCGGGCGCGTTGCATGCAGCCGCTGCCCGTGGTTGGGGACTGCAAATCTCAACCCTGCGTTCGAATGAGAGCTCCAGCTTCCGGGAGGCCATGCAGCTCCTAAGCCTGAACTCCTCCGGTATCATCTACCTGGCTGAACCGCTTAGCCACAAAGCGCTCGAAGAACTGAAAGGCTTTCGCCGGCCCATCGTCCTGACTAAATCCACTCTGCCCGAACAGACTGACGTTCGAGAGTTAGGCCTGCCCGTAGTCGGCGTGGACAATCTGTCGGGAGCCCGGTCTGTGGCCAGCCTCCTCCTGCAACTGGGACACCGTCGAATCGGCCTGTTGCTCGGCCCCGAGGGTTCGCGTGACGCTTACGAGCGGAAAAAAGGTTATCTTGATGTGCTGCAAAAAGCCGGGGCCCTGCCGCGACCGGAATGGATCTACAGCGGCGCCTTCAGCACCGAGACCGGTCGCACGGGCATGCAGAAAATTCTAGAATGCGCCGAACGGCCGACCGCACTCTGCTGCGCGGACGACGAGATCGCCTTTGGCGCCGTGCATGCCGCCCATCTCGCCGGTGTGCGCTGTCCGGATGATATCTCGATTATCGGGTTCGACGACGGCATCTGGGCCACAGCTTGCCAGCCGGCGCTCACCACGATCCGCCAGCCCCTGGCCGATCTGGCCGAGCGCGCAGTGGGTCTGATCGTGGAGGCAGCCAACGATCCGGGGCGCTCCCGGCGGGTGGTAACGGATGACATGCCCGCGCCCATGATGATTCGTGAGTCCACCCGCCCTCTCCGGTCATCCGATCGCAAGTAGGCAGGCACGGCCCGGCAGACCGGTGGTCGTAAATGCAAATGTTTGCATTGCAGTTTTCGTATCTGTAAATCCGGCAGCCATTAGGCGATTTTTGCCAATCTGCGTGACTGCCAGGCCAATCTTTTAATTGGAGAATCGGCCCCCGGATGGCAGCATTTTCTACCTTTGCACCAAAGGCAAAATGCACGTTTTTCAGGCTTGCAATGCAAACGTTGTCATTGAATAGTCGTATCACCCTGCCGATGCGTCGCAGCATCGGCACCTACCTCACCCCAGCACCGGCAAGCCATGCTCTTGGGCAAGCCTTCCCTCGTTATCGCACTATCACCGCTCGGTGCCGCCTGTTGCGCGCCATTCCTGCTTTGCGTGCCGGCACTCAACGCAGCGTCCGCCGCCGAGCCTCATCCGATGGTCGCCTTGAGCACGGCCGACGATCGGCTGCTCGACGAGATCGAACACGCGGGCTTTCGATTCTTCGTCGAGCAGGCGCATCCCCGCACCGGCCTGGTGCGTGATCGCGCGCGCGCCGACGGCTCCGCCAGCGAGGGCAAGGCCAGCATCGCGGCGTCCGGCTTTGCCTTCAACGTCTGGGCCATCGCCGTCGAACGCGGCTGGGTGTCACGCACCAAGGCCATCGAATATGTGCGCTCAGCGCTGCGTTTTCTCGTTTCCCAAGCGCCGCGCCAGCACGGTTTCTTCTACCATTTCATGGAGATGGAGACCGGCGCCCGCGCCTGGACGTGCGAACTGTCCTCTATCGACTCCAGCCTGCTCTACGCCGGGGCGATCGTGGCGCGCGAATATTTCGCCGACCCCGAGATCACGGCGCTGGTGAACCGCCTGCTCGGCGACGTCGACTGGAATTGGTTTCGCAACGGCGGCCGGCTCATCTCGCTGAGCTGGCATGACGAAACCGGGTTCTCGCGCTACCGCTGGAACAAATACTCCGAGCACGTCTTGATGAGCTTCCTGGCCCTCGGCCTGTCCCCGCGGCCGCTCGAGGCCGACTACTGGCGGAGTTGGGAGCGCACGCCCATCGGACGCTACCAGGACTTTGTCTACCTGCAGGAGTCGCCGCTCTTTGTTCACCAGTTTCCCCAGGCTTTCCTGGATCTGCGCAACCGTCGCGACGCCTCTGTCGACTATTTCCAGAACACCCGGCTGGCCACGCTCGCCCAGCGCCAGTTCAGCCTCGACCTCCGTCCGGAATTTCCCGCCTGGAGCGACAAGCTTTGGGGCCTGACGGCCTCCGATTCCGCCACCGATTACAAGATTTGGGGTGGCCCGCCGCGGACGTTGGGCAATAACGCGCTCGATGGCACGATTGTGCCGTGTGCCACGGCGGGCTCCCTGCCTTTTGCCCCCCGGGAAACCCTCGCTGTGCTCCACCACCTGCGCACTGCCTACGGCGACCGCCTCTGGAAACGCTACGGCTTCGTCGACGCCTTCAATCCGCATACCGGCTGGGTGAATTCCGACGTCCTCGGCATTGATTTGGGCATCTCGGTGGTGCAGGCTGAGAACCTCCGCACCGGACTTGTCTGGCGGCTCTTCATGCAGTCGCCCGAGGCGAAGCTGTCCCTCACCAAGGCCGGCTTCCTCTCCACGGCCCGCGAACTCGATGCCGACCAGCAGGCCCAGGTCCTCGCCCGCGCCGGCGCCGCTTGGCGCTCCCTGCAGTCGCAACCGGCCGGCACCGGCCTGCAACTCACCGCCCTCATCGCGGCGCAGCAGCTCGGGCTCCTTACCGCCAACGACCTGCTCGCCTCTGCTCGCGCGCAACTCAAGACCATCGCCTCCCTGGCCAATCCGGCAGATGACGCCCAATACGCCGCTGGTCTCATCACGTTGCGCCAAGCCTTTCCGGCCCTCGAGAGCGAAGCGACCCGTCAGTTGGACAAGATCAGCTGGAAAAATCTCCCCGCGGCGGCCCCCGAACTGGGCTCCGCTTCCCGCCTCACTGTATTCCTTCAGATCGCCGCCGGGGTGCGTCCCGCCACTGATTGGAGCAACCTGACCCGTTCCACCCAGCCGTTCGGCTTTGTCCACGTGCTGGCCCCGGCCGACGTGGCGGGCGCCCTGCTGCCCGGACTCTGGCTGGACGAGCGCGCCATCCTCTCCGGCGCCTCCGCGGCCCAATTCGCCTATGCCAGCCTGACCGAACCCAGCCCCGCCGCCAACCCGCTGCTGCCCGTCCTGCAGCTCGACCAGTTCCCCCGCGAAACACTCGCTCTTCCCGGCAACCCTGCGGCCACGCCGGAATCCGCCGCCGCCTACGTCATCACCGCCGCCAACCTGCTGGTGCACGACGCGATCCGCCTGGCCTTCCAGCGGGATCCGCTTGTACAGACCGGTCGGGCGAGGATCGCCGAATTCGGCGCGGCCGCCTTCGGACCCAACACCTCCATCATCGCCCAACGCGAACTTGTCGCGGACAAACCCACGCCGCCGACGCGCCTCGCCCTGGCCGTCGCTGACACCCTGCCCCGCGCGCAGTGGAATTGGCAGACGGTGTCGGGAATGGAGTTCAAGGACTCCGAGGCCGACATCCGCCCGGGCGACGCCCCGCTCGAATTTCGCTTCGCCGTGACCTGGGATCCCGCCGCGCTTCATTTCCACGCCGAGATCACCGACACCCCGGACGGCTACAAACAGCCGCCCGAGCGCAACCAGCTCGTCGAACTCTATCTCGATCCCGACGGCGACGGCCTGGTCTGGGCCGGGCTCAGGGACTACCAGTTCACCTACCGCGTGGGCGTCGACGCCCGCGAGATGTTCCACCATGCCCCCAACGAAGCGCGCATCACGCCCACCGCCCAAGGCTACACCGTCGAGGCCACGATCCCGTGGTCAAGCATCGGACTCACGCCGAAGCCCGGCCTCGAGTTCGGCCTGAGCCCGGCGGTCCTCGCGGGAGGCACCAAGGAATGGGACGCTATGATCAAGCTCAACTGGTCCTATGTGCCGCTGCACGCCGGCGAATACCGACTCGGCCGCATTCGCCTCTCATAACCCAGGAACCCCGCATCCAACTCTCTGGTCTCATTCGTATCGCGCGTCCCGCGGCCTGCCGCTGCCCCTCACACCTCCGATTTTTCCCGTCAACCAACCCCCAACAAACCGCTCCCTCATCAGAGCACATATGAAAACATACCCCAAAAAACTAGTCGCGTTAGTGCTGGCTTCCACGGCCTCGCTAATGGCCCAGACCGCCCCGGCCCCTCAGGCCGTCGATCCGGCTGAAAAGACGATCGTCCTCGAGACGTTCGTGGTCAACACCGAGAAGGACAACGGCTACATCGCTGTCGACTCGCTCGCCGGCGGCCGCACGAACACCCCAATCAAGTTCACGCCCTCGTCGATTTCGTCCCTGACCCGGGCGTTCATCGATGACCTCGGCATCCAAAACGTCCGTGAGGCGCTGAAGTGGGCGCCGAACGTCGTGCCGGAGGATCCGAATGCCGGCAAAGGCTTCGGCGGTTCGGCGTTCCATGACTGGGCGTTCAACTACCGCGGGGCTGGGGCCGGCGAGCAGGGTGGTCCCGGGCCGACCCGGAACTACTTCTCGTTCTACCAGAATCAGGACGCCTACAACGTGGAGCGCATTGAACTCCTCCGCGGCCCGAACTCTATCATCTTCGGTCTGGGCACCGTCGGTGGCTCGCTCAGCTCCTACACCAAGATTCCCCGGGCGGACAAAGATTTCGTCGAGACGAACCTCACGGTCGACGACAGCCGCAGCGTACGTCTCACGCTCGACCTGAACCGCCGGATCAACGACAGCGTGGCGCTGCGCATTAATGCCGTGGACGACAACAATCACGGCTGGCGCAAAAACGATGTGAACAAGATCAAGGCGGCCGATGTCGCCCTGCTCTACAAGATCTCCGACAACACCACGTTTCGCGTCGAGGGTGAATATGCCAAGGTCTTCCATACGCTGATCTCGTCCTCAATTGGCGACAAGCTCTCCGGCTGGGACGGTACGACCGCCTCGCAGACGTGGGGTGCCACGCCCACGGGCAGCGCCCGCACCGAGCACATCCAAAACGCCGGCGCCTGGGGCGACTGGCTGAATCCGTTCTGGGTCTACATTCCGAGCCTCGGGTCCAACGCCCTCATGGGCTGGAACGGCGGCTGGGCCTCCACCACCAGCCAGACCGAGACGTGGGCCGCGCTAAACTATCAACCCGTCAAGGGCTGGTATCCTGCCCAAGTCAAATTGCCGTGGCACAGTACTTATGCCTCGACCGCCAAGGTCCCCGTGCTCCCCAGCCGGGATTGGAGCTGGGGCAACGGCCAGTCCAATAGCGAATATAAAGACATCACGGCCTATCTCGACCACAAGTTCAGCAACAACCTCGAAGGCACCGCTTCGATCTACCGCTACATCGACAGCCAGACCGCCAAGGATTACGAAGGCACCGGTGGCGCCGCGATCGACATCAACAAGCAGCTCCCAAATGGCACGAGCAATCCGAACTTCGGCAAGGCGTTTGCCGATTTCTTTCTGAGCAAGCAGACGCAGAGCCGCTCGACCACCGAGGCCCGGGGCCAGTTGAACTACCACTTCGACTCCACCCTCTTCGGCGCCGCCTGGAAGCAGGTGTTCAGCGTCTCCGCGTCGAGCAAGGACCTCAAACAGTCCGCACGCCAGTACCTGGGCCAGGTCGGCAACGGCACCACGATCACCAACCCGGCCGACTGGGTCCAGAACATGATCTGGGGCCGCATCTATCTCGACAGCCCCAACCAGATCATGAATGCCCCGGAAGTCGCGCCCAATGGCCGCGCGATCGCCTACCTGCCCAAGGCGGATGGCTACTGGTTCGACTTCGACGACACCTTCAAGCTGAAGGATTACGCCTTCATGTCGCAATCGCGGTTCTTCGACGACCAGCTCTCCATTACGCTGGGCGCCCGCCAGGACCAATACACCGAGCACCTGCGTGAACTCCGCCGCGGACCCAACCTGACCGATAATATCGTCAACGAAAGCAAGAGCGCCAACACCTACTCCGCCGGCGGCCTCTATTACCTTAAATCGGGCTTTGGCATCATCGCCAACTACTCCAAGAACATCCAGCCGCCGCACGCCGGTTCCCAGCCCTATCTGGACGGATCGCGGCCCAACCCGGAAGCGGGCAAGGGTCTTGAGTATGGCTTCCGCTACTCCCCGGGCGACGGCAAGTACTACGTGACCCTGATCCGCTACGACACCAAATCTGTCGGCCACCTCGTCGAAAATCCGGTCGGCATTCGCGGCATCTGGCAGCAGTTTAACAACGCCAAGGGTCTGCCAACCGATTCCGGCAGCGGTAACATCGCGTTCTCCGACACCACGTCGCTCGACGTGACTGGCTACGAGTTCGAGATCACAGCCAATCCGACTAGGAATCTCCGTCTGCAGGCGAACTTCGGCAAGCCGGACGCGACGATCGTCGACTACTACCCGGGCAGTCGCGCTTATGTCGCAGCCAATCTGGCCGGCTGGAACGCCGTGGTGAACAACAACGCCCTCGATGCCAGCAAGCGGGACAATCTGCGCGCCGCCATCGCCGGCGTGCAGAACGCGCTCGCTCAGGCTTTGCCGGGCGCGAAGAATCAAGGTCTGGTCAAATACACCGCCAGCTTCTTCGCCAACTACACCTTTACGGGTGAGGCCCTCAAGGGCTTCTCAGCCGGTGCGGGCGTGGCTTATACGGGCAAGGCGTATGCCGGCATCTTCGACAATAAGGAGTACTTCGGCTCGACCGTGACCAACACGAATGCGGTGCTGGCCTACGAGACCAAGTTCGGCCGTATCCCGGCGCGCTTCGCGCTCAACATCGACAACGCACTGGACCGGACCACACCGATTGTCACCAGCTACCACTGGGGTTATACCGGCACCGACGGCATCCACATCGCGGATGGTTACTATCTGCCGGCCCCGCGCACGTTCCGTCTGTCTATGCGCCTGACGTTCTAAACTGATCTGATCTTCCGGAGGCCAGCGGTTCAACCCCGCTGGCCTCCGTTTCTCTTTCCGGTTTTTCCGGCAGGGCTGGCGCCTTGCCCTATCGCTTTTTCTCCCTGTATTCCACCGCGCGCCCCGCGCCTCCGCCATGGACCCCAGTCCATCCGCCACCCTGCTTCTTCGTCTCCGCGCCGCGGCCGATTTCAATCTGCTGGAACTCACCGCCCCCGGCGGTCTGCGCGCCCAGTTGCTGCCTTCCGGCACCCTTTACGCTTTCCGGCACCGCGAGACGATGCTCAACCAGCTGCTGCCCGGACCGGCCGAGAACGGCCTCTTCCGCCTGCTGGTGCGCTGGACGGACCAGAGCGGCGTCCCGGCGGGCTGGGTCCCGCTCGTCGGCCCCGGTCTTGTTTTCTCGTCTGACGGTCGCGCTGCCACCTGGCGCACCGCAGTCACTAGCCCGGCGCTCGAATGCACCACAACCCTGGGCTTGCATCCTGCCAAATCCGGCTGGGCCTGGCGCGTCCGGCTGCGCAACACCGGCTCCATCATGCAAAGGGTCGACCTGCTCCATGCGCAGGATCTCGGCCTCGCCGATGAGGGCGCCGTGCGCAACAACGAGGCCTATGTCTCCCAATACCTCGACCTCCTGCCCCTGGCCGACCCGCGCCTCGGCCACATCGTCCTCGCCCGCCAGAACCAACCCATGGCCGGTGGCCGCCATCCCTGGCTCGCCTTTGCCTGCGCCCAAGGCGCCGCCGCTTATTGCACCGATGGCTGGCAGTTTTTCGGCGCCGATCACCGCATCACTGGCGAACCCGCCGCCGTACGTCAGCCCGCCCTGCCCTCGAAGCGCCTGCAATATGAGTTCGCTCTCGCCGGTCTCCAGAGCCGGCCCCTCACACTCGCCCCCGGCGCCACTGCGGAGCTCGTGTTCGTCGCGGCCTACGCCGAGGACCACCCCGCCGCCTCGTCCATGGCCGATGTCTTCGTTCTGCACGACCTCCTGCCGGCCACCTGGCTCGGCCCCGACGCTCCCCTCGGCCGCACTGCCGACGGCGATGCCCTTTTTACCCGCGCCCCGTGGCTTCACGGCGCCCGGCCCGCCGCCGCAGATTGGTCCGCGTGGTTTCCCGGTTCCCGCCGCCACGAGGAGGTCGACGATGGCGGTTGCCTCCTCTCTTTCTTCCACGGCGACGAGACCCACGTCGTCTCGCGTGACAAGGAAGCCATCGTCGACCGCCCGCATGGCCACATTCTGCGCAGCGGCAAGGCGCGCTGGATCGATGACCAGCAGTTCGGCCTCACCTGCTATGCCGCCGGCATCTTTGGCGCCCAGTCTTACCTCGGCAACCCAAGCCTCGCCCGCCTCCTCAGTGTCGTGCGCAACCACCTCAACGTCACTCGCGCCAGCGGCCAGCGCGTCTTCCTGCGCCATGGTGCCGCCTGGCATCAACTGGGGGTGCCCTCCGCCTTTGCGATGGAGCCCGGTGCCGTCCGCTGGATCTACCGGCTCAGCGGCCGTGTCATCGAGGCCCGCGTCTGGTGCTCCAACCGCGATCCGGCCTCGTTTCTCGAACTGCGGATCATCTCCGGACCGCCCGCCGAGTTCCTCGTCACCCACCAGCTCGCGCTCGGCTCGCAGGAATTCGAGTCGGCCGGCGAGATCGAAATCCACGACGACGGTTGGATCGCCGCCCGCCCCGCCGCTGACGGCTTTACCGCCCGGCATCTGCCCGGCACCTGCTTCGCGCTCGCTGCGTCCTCCGCCGATCTTCTGACCGCCCACGGCGGCGATGAACTCATCCACACCGACGGCAGCGCCCGGCAAGGTCCTTACGCCGCCTTCCAGACCAAGGCCGTGGATCGCTGTGCCTTCATCATGCTTGGCGTCTCCCACAGCGGCACCGCCCTGCCCGAAGCTGTCGTCCGGGCGCGCAGCGAATACGCCCTTGCCCTCGCCCCCGCGCGTCCGCCCGCCGCCCTGTTGCGCCTGCAGGGCTCCGCTGACGCCGGTACCGCGCGCCTCAACGAGGTGTTGCCTTGGTTTGCCCACAACGCCTCCATCCACTTCACCTCCCCGCACGGCCTCGAGCAATACGGCGGTGGCGCCTGGGGGGTGCGTGACGTTTGCCAGGGTTCCGTCGAGTGGCTCCTCGCCGCCGGAGAGTTCGCCACCGTCCGCCGCATCCTCACCACCGTCTTTGAACAGCAATACGCGCACCACCCGAAGGATCCCGGCGTCGCCGGCTGCTGGCCCCAGTGGTTCATGTTCGCACCCTTCCGCTTCATCCAGCAGGCCCACAGCCACGGCGATGTCTGTTTCTGGCCCGTCAAGGCGCTTTGCGACTATGTCGAGGCAAGCAACGACCTCGCCTTTCTCCATACGGTGCTCGGCTACACCGATCCTGTGCAATTTACCGACACCAACCCGGCTGATTCCCTCTGGGTCCACTGCGACCGCGTCGTCGACCACTGCGAGGCTCGCTTTATTCCGGGCACCGCGCTCGTAAATTACGGCGACGGCGACTGGGACGACACGCTCCAACCCGCCGATCCCGCCATGCGCACCCGCATGGTCAGCGCTTGGACCGTGGGGCTCGCCTACCACACCTTCCGCCAGCTCGCCGAGGTTAGCCGGCGCGCCGGTGAGGCCGCCCGCGCCCTCCGCCTCGACCAGCTACTCGCCCGCATGCGCGGCGACTTTGCCCGGCTCGCCCTGCCCGACGGCACCGTCGCCGGCTTTCTCGTCAACGAAACCGATGGCCGGTTTCGTCCCCTGCTGCACCCAACCGACCAGATCACGGGCATCCGCTACCGGCTTCTGCCGATGACCCGCTCCATCCTCGCCGAGCTCTTCACCCCCGACGAAGCGCGCCACCACGCGAAACTGATCGAGACCGAACTCCGTTTCAGCGACGGAGTGCGCCTCATGAGCGAACCCGCCGTGTATCACGGCGGTCTTGAGAAACTGTTCAAGCGCGCCGATACCGCCGCCAATGTCGGCCGTGAGATCGGCCTCCAATACGTCCACGCCCACATCCGCTACGCCGAGGCCATGGCCAAGCTCGGCGATGCCGACCGCCTCTGGCAGGCCCTACAGGTCATCAACCCCGTCGGGCTTGAGCGCGTCGTCCCCGGCGCCGTCGCTCGTCAGAGCAACGTCTATTTCTCCAGCTCCGACGCCGAGTTCGCCGATCGCGTCGAGGCCTCGACCCGCTGGCCCGAACTTCGCGCTGGCCACGTGCCCGTCCGTGGCGGCTGGCGCCTCTACTCCAGCGGCCCCGGTCTCTACCTCCACAAGGTCCGCACCTGCCTGCTCGGCCTGCGCGAATCCTTCGGCGATGTCATTTTTGATCCGGTGCTGCCACGCAGCCTTGATGGCCTGGTGGCGGACACTCAGCTCCTCGGCCGGCCCGTGCGCCTCGTCTACTGCGTCCGGACCGGGCCGTTTTCCCCCGTGGCGGTCCGGGTTAACGGCACCCTCCTGTCCGGGGCACGCCACGACCCGAATCCCTACCGTGCCGGAGGCCTCCGCTACACCGGTTCGGTGCTCGCCGCGTTGTTAACCGGTCCCGAGAATCGCATCGAGATCGAGCTCTGACCCCACCCCAAACCGATGACCGGACAACAACAGCACTCGACTGCCGCGGCCGACCGGATTCCGGTGACGCAGAAGATCGCCTACGGCATGGGCGGGGTGGTCACCATTGTCGCGGTCAACTCCGTGGGGCAACTGACCAGCCTCGTTTACGTCGTCGGCCTGGGCATCAGCGCCATCTGGATCGGCTACGCCCAGGCGCTGCCCCGATTGTGGGATGCGTTCGTGGATCCGTTCATGGGTAATTTGTCCGACAACTCCCGCTCCCGTTTCGGCCGGCGGATTCCCTTTCTGGTGGTCGGCGGCGTCCTCATCGGCATCTCGTTCGCCTTGCTCTGGACGGTGCCGCGGGATTGGAGCCAGCCGGCGATGTTCACCTATTTCATCGTGACCTCGCTTTTCTTCTACACGGTCGTCCCGATCTATTCGATTCCCCACGGCGCGCTCGGGCTGGAGATGACCGACGACTATCACGAGAAGACCAGCCTCTTTGCCTATTACAGTTTCATCGGCAATGTGGGCGCCTTCACGCTCCCGTGGATCTACTATCTCGCCAACCGGCCCGTCTTCGGCGGCGACTCGGTGGCGGGCATCAAGTGGGTGTGCGTCGGCATGAGCGTGATCCTCACCGTGTCGGCTCTGGTGTGCGCCGCCGTCTGCAAGGAGGGAAAGCTGAAACAGACCAGGACCCAGGAAAAGATCCCCGTCTGGGAGAGCTTCAAGATCACCTATCGCAATCCCGTCTTCATCAAGCTCGTGGTCGCCTATGTTCTCCTGATCGTCGGGTTTCAGCTGGTCATGGGCTTCAGCAACTTCGTCTCCATTTTCTATATTTTCAACGGCGACAAGGACCACGCCTCCACGTTGATGGCCCAGAACGGCACCCTCTGGGCGGCCATCGGCATCGCCGGCGTGATGCCGATGGCCTGGCTGTCCAGGCGCTTCGGCAAGCGGTTCACGGTCCTCTTTTCCTTCGGGATCATCATCCTCGGAAACCTGTCGAAGATCGTGTGCTACGACCGGGCTCATCCGTGGCTGACTTTTATCCCGACGATCTGCCTCTCGCTCGGCATGGTGTTCTGTTTTTCTCTCGTCAACTCGATGATCTCCGACATCTGCGACGAGGACGAGTATGCGACCGGCATCCGGCGCGAGGGCATCTACTTCGCCGTCTACAATTGGTGGTGGAAGGTCGCCGTCTCGATCGCCTCCGTCGCCAGCGGCTACCTCCTGCGGCTGACCGGCTTCACGGAATCGATGGCGACCCAGACCGAGTCGACCATGTTCTGGATCCGTTTTTGGGAGATCGGGCTGCCGCCCATGCTGTGCCTCGTCAGCGCCGTGCTGCTTTTCCAATACCCG
The DNA here is from genome assembly GCA_043738215.1 of Lacunisphaera sp. Classification (GTDB taxonomy): domain Bacteria; phylum Verrucomicrobiota; class Verrucomicrobiia; order Opitutales; family Opitutaceae; genus Lacunisphaera. The sequence goes on along the minus strand of JAYUGX010000139.1, from coordinate 5,203 downwards.
CTGACCGAGGATCGCGCCTACCAAATCAAGTCCCTGCTCGCGGAGAGAAAAGCCAAGGCCGCGGCGGAAGCACAGGCGGTCACTGCCTAGTGTCTCCCCCTCACGCCCTGGCGACTTTCGACAAAGACCGTCCCCATGACATTCCCCACACGACGACCTGCACGTTTCGCCGACGCCGGACAGATCATCGCATAACCCACAAGATTCCCCCATGCATATGGAAACTATGATTGGTTCAAATGTCGCCGGCCGGTTCCTCCACCGGCTCATCGGCACTCTCACCCTGCTGGGCGCAATCCCGGCCATTGCCGCGGTGCCCTACGATCAACATGTCCTGTTCGCCAACGCCCCGGCTGACGGCGGGTATTCGCGCTGCGAGGCCAGCGTCATTGCCCCGAGCACCCTCGAGCTGATCGACGGCCGATTCCCCCTGGACTCAGGGCACTTCGTCAGCCCACCCAATGCGCTGCGCCTGCACTGGAAATCCGTCCCAGGCGGCGACTGGCAGATGACACTGCAGGCGACCGACCATGACTGGCGCAACTTTGAAATGCTCGGCGATACGCTCGCCTTCTGGTGCTACGCCGATACCGAAATCACCGCCGCCAATTCGCCCCGGCTCTACGCCAAGGACCGGACCGGCCAGGGATCGGTCTCGGTCACTCTCGTGCAGGGCCCGGAGCGTATTCCGGCCGGCCGATGGGTGCGGGTGATGCTCAGTATTGATGGGAAGAACTCCCTCTACAACGGCACGGATGACCGGACCTTTTCCATCCGCGACACGGTCAGCGTTACGTTCATGCAGGGGCTCGACGATGGGGTGGAGCATACGATTTTTCTGGATGATTTCATGATCATCGACCGCGCCGCGCAGGACGCGAGCCCACCGCCCGCGCCGCACGGCATCGCCGTCCAGGCCTACGAACGGCACTGCGACCTTACCTGGCAGCCCAGCGACTCCCCCGGCCTGCTGGCCTACCGCATCTATCGCTCGTGGGACGGGAAGATATTCCTGCCCGTCGGCACACAGCGCGGCGACAGGACGCGTTACGAGGATTTCACCGGTGAACCGGGGCGCACGGCGTTCTACAGGGTCAGTACCGTCAACCTGGCCGGCAACGAGTCGCCGCCCTCGGAGCCAACTGGCGCGACTACCCGGCACATGAGCGACGACGAACTGCTCGACATGGTGCAGGCGGGTTGCTTCCGCTACTATTGGGAGGTCGGCCACCCCGACGCCGGACTGGCGCCGGAAATCACCCCTGGCGACGCCAACCTGATGGCCGTGGGTGGAAACGGCTTCGGCGTCATGGCGCTGCTCGTGGCAACGGAACGGCAGTTCGTCACGCGCGAGCAGGGTGCCGGGCGGATGCTCAGGATCGTCAGCTTCCTCGCCAAGGCCGACCGCTACCACGGTGCCTGGCCGCATTTTCTCGATGGTCGCACCGGCAAGACCATTCCGTATTTTGGCAAATACGATGACGGCGGCGACCTGGTCGAAACCGCGTTCATGATCCAGGGCCTGCTCGCCGCGCGCCAGTATTTCAACCGTGACACCCCCACCGAGCGCGAGATCCACGACACCGTCACGCGACTCTGGCGCGAGGTCGAGTGGGACTGGTATCGGAAGACGCCCGACAGCGACGTGCTCTACTGGCACTGGTCGCCCGACCACGGTTTTCACATCAGCCACCCGCTCATTGGTTGGAACGAAACCATGATCATCTATCTGCTCGCCATCGCCTCCCCCACCCACCCGGTGCCGGCGAGCCTGTGGCACACCGGCTGGGCCGGGCAGTCCGAGCGCCATATGAGCTACCGGCAGGCGTGGAGTCGCACGACCGACGGCGACCACTTCACCAACGGCCACAGCTACTACGGCATCAAGCTGGAGGTCGGCGAAGGGAACGGCGCCGAGCTGTTCTTCACGCATTTTTCGTTCATGGGCTTCGATCCGCGCGGACTCCGCGACCGCTACACGAATTATTTCACCAACAACCGCGCGATCGCGCTCATCCAGCACGCCTACGCCATCGACAATCCGCGGAAGTTCGCCGGCTACGGGGCGGATTGCTGGGGCCGCTCCGCCGGCGTCAACTCGGGCGGCGGCCGCGCCCTGCCGCGCGACGACAACGGCACCATCAACATCATGGCGTCACTCGCCTCGATGCCCTACACGCCTGTCGAGTCCATGGCCGCCCTCCGGCACTTCTACCGCGATCTCGGGGCGAAGACCTGGGGCGTCTACGGCTTCCACGACGGTTTCAATGAGACCCAGAACTGGTTCGACGAGGACTATATGGCTTTGAACCAGGCACCCATCGTGGTGATGATTGAGAATCATCGCACCGGCCTCGTCTGGCGGAAATTCATGGCCAACCCCGAGATTCAGCCGGCGCTGGACGCGATTGGCTTCAAGCCCGATCCCACCCGCCCTGACCGGTAATCCGATTCCACGTCTGCTCCCCCAAATCGCTCCCATGTTCGTCATCCGACACCTCTGCCTTGCCGCACTCCTCTCCGTCTGTTGCCTGGGCTCTTTCGCCTCCGTCCGGGCTGATCCTGATGTTGCCTCCGCTTCGGTCGAGGACCGGGTTCGTGCTTTGCTCGGTCGTATGACCCTCGAGGAGAAAGTCGGCCAGCTCGTCCAATACTCCTCGCGCCAGGACATGACCGGCCCCGCGTCGTCTTCGTCCATCGCCCCTCAGCTCGAAGCCGGCGGCGTCGGCAGCCTGCTTAACATCATCGGGGCCGCCGAGACCCGCAAATGGCAGCGCCTCGCCGTCGAATCCTCGCGCCTCCACATCCCGCTCCTTTTCGGCCTCGATGTCGTGCACGGCTATCGCACGATCTTCCCGATCCCGCTCGCCACCGCCGCGTCGTGGGACCTCGCGCGCATCGAGCACGCCGAGCGCATCGCCGCCACCGAGGCCGCCGCCGCCGGCATCAACTGGACCTTCGCCCCGATGGTGGACATCGCCCGTGATCCGCGCTGGGGCCGCATCGCCGAAGGCGCCGGCGAGGACCCCTTCCTCGGGTCCGCCATCGCCCGCGCCCGCGTCCGCGGCTTTCAAGGCGATGGCCGGTTCGCCACCACCGAGACCATTCTCGCCTGCGCCAAGCATTTCGCCGCCTACGGCGCCGCCCAGGCCGGGCGCGATTATTTCACCACGGACGTGTCGGAACGCACGCTGCGCGAGGTTTACCTGCCGCCGTTCCACGCCGCCGTCGACGCCGGCGTCGGCACGTTGATGGCCGCCTTCAACGACCTCGACGGCACGCCGTGCACCTCCAATTCCTTTCTGCTCGACCGCGTGCTCCGGCGCGAGTGGGGGTTCCGCGGTTTCGTGGTCTCCGACTGGGCCGGCATCGAGGAACTCCGGGCCCATGGCTCCGCGGCTGACCTGCGCGACGCTGCGCGGCAGGCCCTCCTCGCCGGCCTCGACATGGACATGCAAAGCGAAGCCTACGGCCCGCACCTCGCCGAACTCGTCCGCTCCGGCGCCGTGCCCGAGTCGCGGCTCGATGCCGCCCTCAGCGCCATTCTCGCCGTAAAATTCCGCCTTGGCCTTTTCGATGATCCTTATCGCTACTGCGATGAGGCCCGCGAAAAGACGACGCTGCTCCGGGCCGAGTTCCTCGACGCCGCCCGCGACCTTGCCCGCCGCTCCTGCGTGCTCTTGAAAAACAACGGCGTGCTCCCGCTGAAAACTTCCGGCCTCACGGTCGCGCTCGTCGGGCCGCTCGCCGACGCACCCGTCCAGCAACTCGGCGCGTGGCACGGCCAGGGGAGAAAGGAGGACACCGTGACCGTCCGCGCCGCACTCGGGCAGATGTTTCCCGGCGAACAGCTTCGCTATGCCCCCGGCTGCGAGACGCGGGGCGAAGACACCACGGGCTTCGCCGCCGCGCGCTCGGCCGCCGCCAAGGCCGACGTGATCATCGCCGCCTTGGGTGAAGATGCGGACCAGAGCGGCGAGGCAACGAGCCGCACCTCGCTCGATCTAACCGGCCCGCAGACCGCGCTGCTTCGGGAGCTGCACGCCACCGGCAAGCCCGTCATCCTCCTGCTCATGACCGGCCGGCCGCTCACCATCGAGTCCGTCGAGCCGCTGGCCGACGCGATTCTCCTCGCCTGGCATCCCGGCACGATGGGTGGTCCCGCCATAGGCGATGTCCTTACCGGCGCCTGCAATCCGTCGGGCCATTTGCCTGTCACCTGGCCGCGGTCGGTCGGTCAAATCCCGATTTTCTACGCGCACAAGTCCTCCGGTCGCCCGCTCCCGCGCGCCGATGAGCCGGATGACCGTTACTTCTCGCATTACATCGACGCACCCAACACGCCGCTCTACCCGTTCGGTTTCGGGCTGAGCTACACGACGTTCGCCTTCGACCGGCTCAGGCTTGGCGCACCGACGCTGCGCCCGGGGGGCGCGCCACTCACCGTCATCGTGCGGGTGCGCAACACCGGGCAGCGGGCCGGCGAGGAAGTCGTGCAACTCTACGTGCATGATCGGGTCGGTTCCGTCACGCGGCCCGTGCGCGAGCTGAAAGGTTTCAGGAAAATCGAACTCGCCGCCGGGGAAGCGCGTGATGTTGAATTCCAGCTCACGCCGGCCGACCTCGCCTTCTGGCGCGCGGACATGACCTTTGGCGCCGAGCCCGGTGAGTTCGATGTTTTTGTCGGCGGTGACTCCACCGCGACGCTTTCGGCGCAATTCACTCTCGAGACGACGCCACCGGACCTAGCTTCCAGGCCGGGCCGGTAATCCGTGGCAGGTTTCAAGTCAGGCCGAAGCGCCCCGACTTCACGGCTTCGTCTTCGTGGAGCTGATCGTCCGTCAGACGGGTGGCTGCTATCCGGATGCCGGTCTCGCCCTGGAGTCGCTGTATATAGAGCACCTGTCGCTCGGCTTCAGCCTCAGTCCGGGTCGGGAAGATTTTCCGGATGCGTTTGCCGTCCAACCAGCCTGAAACGCGGAAATCGAGCACCCCGGAAGGATTCGTGAATTCTGAGATGACGAACGGATTTTTTGGATTCATGACCGATTTGCCACGTCAACTGGCAAATCGGCTGTTGGGCATCTCCCCCAGAGGGGGAAAGTGGCGGAGAGGGAGGGATTCGAACCCCCGTTACCTTGCGGTAAACCGCATTTCGAGTGCGGCGCGATCGACCACTCTGCCACCTCTCCGGAACAACCCT
>JAYUGX010000138.1:0-6727 GCA_043738215.1 Lacunisphaera sp. | reverse complement strand
CCTCGGGCACCACCGGGCAACCGCGGGCGCTCGTGTTCACCGCCGGTCAGTTGCTCGCCGACGGACGGCAGGTGACGGCAACGATGGGTGTCGGACCGCGCGACCTGAACTACGCCCTCATTCCACTCGGGCATTCCTACGGACTCGGCAACCTGACGGTGCCCTTGCTCGCGTCGGGCGTGCCGCTGGTCTGCGGGACCGCGGCGCTGCCGCACGCCATCGCGGCGGACTTTGCCCGGTGGAAGCCGACGGTGTTTCCCGGCGTCCCGGCCATGTGGCGGGCGCTGGCGGCGTCGGATCTTGTCCTGCGGAGTTTGCGTCTGGGAATTTCCGCCGGCGCGCCCCTGCCGCCGGAGGTGGCGCGCGACTTCGCCGCACGGTTTGGCCGGCGGCTGCACAGTTTTTATGGATCAAGCGAGACGGGCGGCATTGCCTACGACCGGACTGGGGCCGCCGCCCTTGCCGGGGAGGTCGGTCGCGCGATGCGCGGGGTGAAACTGAGCGGACTCAGCGGAGCACGGCTCCGGGTCAGCAGCGCCGCGGTGCTGACGCACGGCAACCGCCGGCACGTCGGGAAACTGGGCGCCTGGCTCATGCCGGATCGCGTGAACCTGTCGGCCCGCGGCGATGTGACCCTGCTGGGCCGCCGCGGCACGACGGTGAAGATCGCCGGCCGGCGGGTGAATCTCACGGAAGTATCGGTGCGACTGCGGCGGCTGCCCGGCGTGCGCGAGGCCTGGGCCGGCGTCAGCGCGGGAAACGATCCGGTGCTCGGGGCCGTCGTGGCCACGGGCCGGACCGTGGCCGAGCTGCGCGCCATGCTGCACGCCGACACCGCGGCGTGGAAGATCCCGAAAAAATTGATCGTGGTCGCCGCGCTGCCGGTGACCGCGCGGGGCAAAACCGACACCCGGGCGCTGCAGGCGATGACTTTTAGCGAAACCGGGTGAGATTGATGCGCCGTTGCTCAAACCGGCGGCGCCGGAGTTTCAGCGGCCGGCAGAAGCTCGTTGATCGCGGTCATCAGTTCATTGTTGGAAAACGGCTTGGCGAGCACCTGCCCGGCGCCCAGGCGCCGAGCCATGTCGAGATAGTTCGTGACGTTCCCCTTCACCCCACCCGAAATCACGATGATTTTCACCCGCGGCAGTTTTTCCCGCAGCTTCGTCAGCACCTCAAACCCTTCGGTTTCAGGCATCACGAGGTCCGTGATCACCAGGTCGGCGTTGGTGTCCTGAAACAGATTCAGCCCTTCCCTGCCGTTGCGGGCTTCAATGACCGTGTGGCCAAATTGCGTCAGCATCAGCCGCAGCATCGTGCGGACGGAGTCATCATCATCGATCAGTAGAATTTTAGCCATGGGATTGTGAGGTTGGGTTGGAAAGAGCCGCGTGCACGGCGGTGCCCAGCGAATTGATGGTGCTGGGTTTGAGCAAAAGCTGACGAATGCCCGCCGCTTCGAGGCGCGCAGGCGTGAGCGACGCACTGAAGCCGGTCATCAGGATGATGGGCATCCCGGGTCGGATTTGCCGGATCACGTTGGCGAGATGAAGGCCAGTCATCCCGGGCATGGTCTGGTCCGTGAGCACGAGGGCAAAGCGCGTCGGATCGGTGCGCACCAACGCGAGCGCCCCGGCGGGATCCGTCGCGATCTCCGTCTCGTAACCGAGCTCGGTCAGCGTTTTCTGGCCGAGCCGGGCGAGCAACTCCTCGTCGTCGACAAACAAAATTCGTTCGCCCTGGCCGCGGGGCACCGGGCCCTCATCGACCGCCGCCACGGCCGCCGCGCCGGCCTGCGCCGGGAAATAGAGGTGGAACACCGTCCCTTCGCCCGGCTGGCTGAAAACCGTGACCGCGCCGTCGTGGGAGTCCATGATGCCATGCACCACTGCCAGCCCCAGGCCGGTGCCCTCGCCGAGCGGCTTTGTCGTGAAGAACGGTTCGAAGATCCGCCGCAGCGTCGCGTGATCCATGCCACTCCCGGTGTCGCTGACCGACACGCGCGCGTAAACGCCCGGCCGCAGACGCGGCTGCGCGGCCGCAATCGCCTCATCGACCACGCACCTCTCCAGCTTCACTTGCAGGCGGCCGGTGCGGTCCTTCATCGCGTGCCAGGCGTTGGTCCCGAGGTTCATCAGGACTTGGTGGATTTGGGTCGTGTCGGCGAGCACGGTGGGGGCATCCGCGGCAATCGACACGTTGATCTCGATGGTGGCCGGGATGGTCGCCCGCAGCAGCTTGTGACACTCCGCCACGACGGCCTGCAGCTGAATCAAATGGCGCTCAATGGGCTCCTGGCGGCTGAAGGTGAGAATCTGGCGCACGAGAGCGGCGGCGCGGCCCGACGCCACCAATACCGAATTGAGATACTCACGCACGGCGGGATTATCCCCCAGGACCATCCGGGCGAGTTCTGTGTATCCGTTGATCGCGGCAAGGATGTTGTTGAAGTCGTGCGCAATGCCGCCCGCCAGCGTGCCGATGGCCTCCATTTTCTGCGCCTGCCGGAACTGCTCCTCCACTTTTTTTCGCTCCGCCACTTCGCGTTTGAGGGCCTCGTAACCCTGCTCCACTTTCTCCCGGCTGCGCACCGCGTCCTCCATCATGTTCAGCGTGGCGAGTTCCGACTCCTTGAGCTGCTTCGTGCGCTCGGTCACTTTTTCGTCGAGCTGTCGAGCGAACTGTTGCAGCTCCGTCGTCTGCCGGTTCAATTGCTCGTTGCTTTGCACCAAGGCAGCCCGCCATCGGCGGGCGATCCGCAAGACGACCCACCAGAGCAGCCCCAACCCCGGGATCAGGATCATCGTTGTGATAACGTCCCGAAGTATCTGCATTCTTCTCTCCTTCCGCGCCGAGGCCGTGACCGAGTCTAACACACGGTTGAACTCCGCCATGCCGGTCGCATAAATGTTTTTCTGGGTTTCATACTCTTCGCTCGACAACAACTGGAGCGCCGCGGCCCGTTGCCCTTGCCGCACCAGGTCGAAGGCGCGGTTTTCCATCGCGACCAGTTTGGTGTTGGCTGCGTCCGACTGTGCGGTAGCGTGATTGCCCGCCACGGTTGAAGCCAGGCGCATGAATTCCTGAAGCGCGGCGTCCAATTGCGGATCGAACCGGCGGTAGCGCGCTTCCCATTGCGGGTCGCCGGTCGCCGCCGACATCCGCGCCGACATGGTCAGGACCTCATCGAGCAGCAGGATTTGCCCGCGGAGCACCTCCATGCGGTTAATCGCGGGCAATCGCTCGGTGACAAAACGATAGCCCTCGAAATCCGACCAGCACAGCCAGCCGAGGCCCAGCAGCGTGACCGCCACGGCGCACGAGAGCAGCAGCACAAACCGGCTCTTACCAGACGGGATGGCAGGCGCGGTCATCATCAGACACCTCCCGCGTCACCGCCGACCTTGATGGCTCCTTGTTCCGGTGGAGACAAATCGTAGGGAGCCGTTCGCCCGGCGAGTTTGGCCAGTTCGTTGACCTCGCGCTTCAGCTCGATCATCCGCAATTCACGTCCAACGCTCAAGCGATGAAACCGTTCGAGTTCAGCCGTGCGTTGTTTGAACACTTCCTCCGCTTGCTTGCGCTCCTCGATGTCGTCCCAGACACCGATGAGCTCCGCCGGTTCGCCCGCGGCGTTGCGCACGAGTCGCCGGTTGTCGTCCACCCAGTGGTAGCTGCCGTCCTTGTGCCGCAGCCGATACTCGGTGCGGCTGGTGTCGCGGGCCAGCGTTTCGGCAATGCTCGCCTGCGCGCGCTGGCGATCCTCGGGGTGAAGCTGCCCAAGCCACCAGTCGTAGCTGAGGGTTTCTGCCACCGGGAAACCCAGAAGTCGCGTGACGTTTTCACTGAACAGGTAAGGGCGGACCTTCTCGCCCTCGACCTTTAGCGCATAGAGCACGGCCGGGCTGTGCTCGAGCAACTGGCTCAATTGCGCGTGCGCGATGCGGAGCGCCTCGTCCGCCGACCGTCGCTCCACGCGCAATTTGGTTTCCGCCAGCGCGTGAGTCACGGCCGCGCCCAGGCGCGGCAGCCGGTCTTTCATGAGATAATCCGCAGCTCCCAATCTCATCGCCGCCACCGCGGTGTCCTCGCCGATGGTGCCCGACACGAGGATGAAGGGAACATCCAGCCCGCTTTGCTGCAACAATTCGAGGGCACGGAGTCCGTTGAACTGCGGCATCGAGAAATCCGACAGCACCAGGTCGAGCCCGCCGCGAAGGTTTTCGAGATACGCCGCTTCCGTTTCCACGCGCAGCCAGTCGGGCTCAAATCCGGCGTTCTGCAATTCCAGCAGCACCAGTTCGGCGTCGGCCGGATTGTCTTCGACGATCAGGACTTTTAGTGGCTGCGGCATGGCGGTGGGCTAGTCGGCCACCTTCGGCGGTTGATTGAGATTCTGCCAGTAGAGCCCGAGATTTCTCACGGCCTCGGAGAAGCGCTCGAAGTTCACCGGCTTCACGATATAGCTGTTCACGCCGAGCTGGTAGCTCTCGACCACATCCCGCTGTTCCCGCGAAGAGGTGAGCACGACAATCGGGATCAGTTTCGTGCGCGGGTCGCCCTTGATGCGCTTCAGCACCTCGAGCCCGTCGATCTTCGGCAGCTTCAGGTCGAGAAATATCACCCTGGGCGTGTCGGTGATCCGGCGCGCGGCATGCGGGCCCTCGCAAAAAACATACTCCAGCGCCTCGGCGCCGTCGCGGGCGACTTGGATGCGGGTGATCGGAATGGCCTCGCGCAGGGCCAGCAGGGCGAGTTCCAGGTCCTGTGGGTTGTCCTCGACCAGCAGGAGTTCGAAGGAGTTGGGCTCGTTCATGGTTTGGTTTCCTTTTCCAGGGTGAAATAGAAGGTGGCTCCGTGATCGACGGCGGCTTCCGCCCAGACCCGGCCGCCGTGGCGGTGGACGATGCGCTGCACGATGGCGAGGCCGACGCCGGTGCCCTCGTAGTCCTCCGCCCGGTGAAAGCGCTGGAAGACGCCGAAAAGTTTGTCAGCATAGCGCATGTCGAAACCGGTGCCATTGTCGCGGACGAAAAACGTCACGGCGCCGTTGGTCGTCCGGCAGCCGACCTCCACCACGCCTGCCGCCCGCTTGCGGGTGTATTTCAACGCATTCGCCAAAAGGTTCAGCCAGACCTGTTTTAACAGCGCTTGATCACCGAAACTGGCGGCCAGCTCTCCGATCCGCACCTCAACGTTCCGGTCCGACCAGGGGAAGCCCAGCTCTCCGAGCGCCGTGCGCACGAGCGCACCGGTGTCGAACGACCGTTTGCTCAGCTCCTGGCGATTGAGCCGCGCGAATGTCAGCAAGTCATCAATCAGCGCGCCCATTCTCTGCGCGCCCGCGCGGATCGTCTGCAGATAGCGACGCCCGTCGTCGGCGAGTTGCGGCCCGAATTTGCTCAACACCACCTGGGAAAATCCGTCAATCGCCCGCAACGGCGTGCGCAAGTCGTGCGACACCGAGTAGGAGAAGGCCTCCAGCTCAAGATTGGCGGCCTTGAGCTGGGCGGTGCGCTCGTTCACCCGTTCCTCCAGGTCGGAGTTGAGTTGCCGGATGGTCTCGGCCTGGATGGCCGCCGCCTTGGACAGCGCCTCTTCCGCCCGTTTGCCGGCGCTGTTGTCCGTGCCAATCAGCAGATAGCCGATGATCTCGTCCCGGGCATCACGCAGCGCCGTGACCGACACGATGGCGGGGAAGCGAGTCCCGTCCTTCCGGATTTTGGTCAACTCGTAGATATCCTCGATGCCCCGCGACGCCTTGAAGACCAGGGCCTCGAAACCCGGCGCAATCGGCGTGGCGAATTCAAGGCTGAGCGCCTTCGCCCGCGCGATCAACTCATGGGAATCATGCATGGCGGCCGGCGTGATCTTGTTCATCACGTCGGTGGCCATGTAGCCCAGCATCCGCTCGGCGCCGACGTTGAAGAGCTGAATGACGCCCTTTGCATCGGTCGCGATGCAGGAGAAATAGGCGCTGTTGAAGATGGCGTTCTGCAACGCCCCCGCCTTGAGCAGGGCCTCTTCCGCCCGTTTGCGGGCGCTGTTGTCGGTGCCGATCAGGAGGTAGCCGATGATCCGGTCCTGCTGATCGCGGAGTGCCGTGACCGAGACGATGGCGGGAAAGCGGCTGCGGTCCTTGCGAATGTAGGTCAGCTCGTAGATGTCCTCGATCCCGCGGGAGGCCTTGAAGACCAGGGCCTCGAAGCCCGGCTGGATCAAGGTTCCAAACTCCAGGCTCAGGGCTTCGGCCCGGGCAATCACTTCCAGCGGATCGGAAATGTCGGCCGGGGTAATCTTGTTCAGCACATCGACCGCCGCGTAACCGAGCATGCGTTCGGCGCCGACATTGAAGATCTGGATGACGCCCTTCTCGTCGGTGGCGATGCTGGAGAAGTTAGCGCTGTTAAGAATCGCGTTCTGCAAGGCCCCGGCCTTGAGCATCGCCTCCTTGGGCCCGATTCCATTTACGGTCTCCGCCGGGCCGGCAGCGAGAAGGACAGTTTCTTTGCTCGGGGGGGTCATGAGTATGAAGCCCAGTCAGGCAACGCCCAGCTGACCGGATCGAGGCTGGGCCAAACGGGGTGGTAATCCTATTGGATAAGCGACCTCCCGCCTAGTGGGTGAATACCCTATGCAATAAGCTGGCAGGTTTCATTCTCGCCACCCGGGCAACACTGTGGCCCAGACACGACAGGCGATGAAGTTCTGATCAGTGGGCGGCCGT
>JAYUGX010000137.1:0-6730 GCA_043738215.1 Lacunisphaera sp. | reverse complement strand
ATCGGGGCTGTCGCGCAACAACCTCACCACGGCGGCCGCGACGGTGCGCCTGCTGCAATTCATGGCGGCGCACCGCGAGCACGAGGCTTTTGTCGCGGCACTGCCCGTTGCCGGCGTGGACGGCTCGCTGCGCAAGCGCATGAAGGGCACCGCGGCCGAGGGTAATGTCCGGGCAAAGACCGGCACGCTCCGGTGGGCCAGCTCTCTCTCCGGTTACGTGACCACCGCGGCGGGCGAGCGACTCGCCTTCAGCCTGATGTTGAACCGCCATCCGGCCCCGCCGGATCACAAGGTGCACGATGATCTCGATGAAATCGCGGAATGGCTGGCCCGCTACAACGGCCGGGATTAGCCGTATTTCCTCCCCCTTGGCCTGTTGCATGCAACTGTTGCACAAAATTCCCGCCGTCATCCGTCTCACGGCAATCGCCTGCGTGGTCGCTGGCACGGGTTGCGTTTCCATTCATCCCCCGATCGAGGTCGGCTCCATCGAACGCACCATCGCCGACGGCCCCATCCGCGGTTATTGGGCCAGGGTCCGTCTCGATCATCCTGCCGTCGAGATCCGCGTGACCGCCCCGCTGCCGGCGGGCGAATCGTTTCCGCCCGGCACCGAGGCGATCCTGACCCCTGTTTCCGCCTGGGGCGGCGCGGGGCGCGCGACCCTCGCCATCAATGCCAATTTTTTCGCCAAGGTGCTCCAACCGGCCGAGGGCAAACCCGATCCGGGATGGATTGATTCGCTGCCCGTTGACCTGGTCGGCCTGAGCATCAGCGATGGCCGCGTGGTCTCGCCGCCCCGGCTGGTCCAAGGCCATGGCGACCCCGCACTTCTTTTCCTGCGCAACGGACGCGCCCGCATCGATTACACCGACCGGACGGATCTCCCCGGCCTGGTGTGCGCGGTGGCCGGCATTGGTCCGACCGACGACGGCCGGCAGGCCGGCACGTTTCTGGTCACCGCCGGCCGCAACACCGGGGCGACCGCGCGGGTGGCGCCAGCCCTCCGCCACCCCCGCACGGCCGCCGGGGTCAGCGCTGACGGTCGCACCCTGATTCTCGCGGTGGTGGACGGTCGCCAGAAAGGCTACAGTGTAGGTGTCACGTTGCCCGAACTCGCAGATCTCATGATCGAACTGGGCGCGGCCAACGCGGTCAACCTCGATGGCGGCGGCTCCTCGTCCTTTATCTACCATTCCACTGACGGCGCTGAAATTACCAACCGGCCCAGTGACGGCCATTGGCGGCCGGTGGGCAATCACCTCGGAGTCTGGCTGCGCCGGCGGTAGGGCGGGGCGGCGGTCGTCGAGAGTGAGGCGAAGCAATGCGACCCTGATGCCACAATCCCCTTGTGGGGCCAACCGGCGCCGGCTACTGGTGAACCTGCCGAATGAGCAGCACCCAGCGCCTCGTCTCCCTCGATGCCTTTCGCGGCGCCGCGATTGCGAGCATGCTGCTCGTGAACAATCCGGGATCATGGAGTGATGTCTATGGACCGCTCCTGCACGCCCCATGGCACGGGTGGACCTTCACCGACCTGATTTTCCCGTGTTTCCTCTGGATCGTGGGCGTCTCACTGACGCTCTCCTTTGCCCGGCGGGTGGAGGAGGGGGGCGATGCCGGAAAACTTTTCCGGCATGTGTTGCAGCGCTCCGCCATCATTTTTGCGCTCGGCCTGTTTCTCAACGCGTTTCCCTTCGGCCTCCTGCCCGAGCACCATTTCTCGCTCGCGAAACTCCGGATCCCCGGAGTGCTCCAGCGCATTGCGCTCTGTTACCTGGCCGCGGGGGCGATTTTTCTCCGGACCGGGCCCAGAGGGCAGCTGGCCTGGACCGCAGGCCTGCTGATCGCCTACAGCCTGATGCTGAAGCTGATTCCCGTGCCGGGCTTTGGGGCCGGTTGCCTCGAGCCCACCGGCAATCTCGCATGGTGGGTCGATTCCCATCTCCTGGCCGGACACACTTGGGCCGGCGCACCGGTGCCGGGATTTGATCCCGAGGGCCTTGTTTCCACTCTGCCGGCCGTTGCCACCACGCTCTGCGGTGTGCTGGCTGGCCACCTGTTGCGCGCTCCGCTATCGGCCAAGGCCAGGACCCTGCGGATGTTCGCGAGTGGCGGACTGCTTCTGCTGGCGGGTGCGCTGCTGGATCACTGGCTGCCCATCAACAAGAACCTTTGGACCAGTTCATACGCGTTGTTCATGGCGGGATGGGCCACGGTCATACTGGCGGCCTTTTACTGGCTCATCGAAGTGTGCGCCTGGCGGCGCTGGGCCACGCCCCTGGTCATCTATGGCATGAATGCGATGGTCCTCTTTGTGCTGGCCGGAATTTTCGGCAAATTGCTCTACTTGATCAAATGGACCGGCGCAGACGGGACCGGTGTGACCCTGAAGGGCTTTCTTTACCGCGACTTCTTCGTGCCGCTCGCGAGTCCCCTCAACGCCTCGCTGCTCTTTGCCACCGCGTTTGTCCTCGGGCACTTCGTCATCGCCTGGGTCATGTGGCGCAGGAAATGGTTCGTGAAGATCTGAGCCCCGGCAACCTCAGAAAGCCGCTGACCGCAAAAGATCCTCCGGCGAGTAGCGCTTGAAGGCTTCGATGGCCTCGTATTCGGCCAGCCCCAGGGCGTTGTAAGCCTGGGCGAGGCGCCGGCTGCGGTCCTCGGTGCGCTGCCAGAACTCCCGGCGGTCCTCGCCGAGGAAAAGCGCCTGGTCCTTCTGTGTCTCGTGCCGGAAGATGGCGCGGCGGCGGCGCAACACTTCCTGCGGGCTGAGCGGCACGGCCAGGTCGATCTCATCGAGCGGCCATTCCGCCCATGCCCCGCGATAGAGCCATAGTTCCGCCTGGGCGAGCCAGGGCGCTTTCGCCTCGGCGGCCCGCGCGAGGGTGTCGCGGAGCACGTGCAGGCAGAGGCGGTGGGTGCCGTGCGGGTCGTCGAGGTCGCCAGCCGCGTAGATGAGGTGCGGTTGAAGTTTTTCGAGCAGGGCCGACATGGCCGCCACGTCGGCGCTGCCGTAGCGGCGGCCGCGCGGCTCGGCCGCGTAGAAAGGCAGGTCGAGGAAGTGGAGCTGGGACTCGGGCACGCCGCAGACGCGGGCTGCGGCGATCGCCTCATGGCGCCGGATGAGCCCCTTCCACCGGAGCAGTTCCGGCGTCGGGGGCAGCGCGGCGGCGCTGCCCAGGCCCGCGCAGAGCGCGCCGAGCCGACCGGTCTCCGCCGGATTCGCCAGCCCGCTGTCCCGCACAAAGGCGAGCAGACGCCAGGCGGCCTCGTTGGAGACCGCGCCGGCGCCCGAGACCTCGTAGGCGATGTGCACCTCGTGCCCCTGGTCCACGAACCGGCAGAGCGTGCCGCCCATGGAGATCACATCATCATCCGGATGCGGCGAGAGCACGAGCACGCGCTTCGGGAAGACCGCGGCGGACGGTGCCCGCAGCGGGCGCACCGGCGCATCCCCCGGCTTCGCCCGCGCCGGATCGCGGCCGCCGGGCCAGCCGGTGATGGTGTGCTGCATCTGGTAGAAACCGATGAGGTTTGCCTCATAGGCGGAACCGTGGGCCCGGATGAGGTCCTGCAGCCCCGCCTCGTTGTAGTCATCGTCGGTCAGCTTGAGGATGGGCTTCTGCTTGAGCTGCGAGAGCCAGAGGATTGCGCGGCGGGTCATGCGTTCGTCCCACGCCAGGCCCTGTTCGACCAGCGGTCCGATGAGCCAGGGCGTGCGATGGCGGGTGAGCGAGCCGGCCGCCGCCGCATCGAGGACGTAAAGGGCGCTGGCGTGCTCCTGCAGGAAGGAGGCGGTGACATGCGAACTGACCTCGCCCTCGATGGCCAGCCGCACGATGTCGGCCTTGTGCTGGCCCCACGCCAGCAGGATCACGCGGCGCGCATTGAGGATGGAACGCACGCCCATGGTCAGCGCATGCCGTGGGGTCGCGGCGTCGCCCCCGAAATCCGCGGCCGCGTCGCGGCGCGTCAACGGGTCGAGCGTCACCAGCCGCGTGAGCGAGTGCCGGGGGCTGCCGGGCTCGTTGAAGCCGATGTGACCGGTGCGGCCGATGCCGAGGATCTGCAGGTCGATGCCGCCGGCAGCCCGGATGGCCTCCTCGTAGGCGGCGCAATGCGCGTCCACCTCGGGCTTGGGCACAGTGCCGGAGGGCAGGTGCGTGCGCGCCGGATCGATGTCCACCCGGTCGAAGAGATGCGTGTTCATGAAGCGCCGGTAGCTTTGGGGCTGGTCCGGCGGCAGCGGGTAATATTCGTCGAGGTTGAAGGTCGTGACGTTGGCGAAGCTCAGCTTCTCCTCGCGGTGCAGGCGGACCAGCTCGGCATACAGGCTGACCGGCGTGGAACCGGTGGCGAGGCCCAGCACGCACGCCCGGCCCTCGCGCGCGCGGGAGCGGATGAGGGCGGCGATCTCGCCGGCAACCGCGCGGGAAGCATCCTGGCTTCCCGCAAACACGGCGATCGGGGAATGCTCGTGATGGTTTCGCTCCAGGAGATGGGAATTGATCATGGGGAAGGGAAAGTGGGATGCGCGAAAGACTCAATGATAAGGCTGGCCCTTTGCAGAACCAATAGCAGAAATGACGATGTTTTTGACATAAATGCCACTGACCAACTCCCCGCATCTCAAGGAGCTCGTTTCCCGGTTGCCGCAACCCCAGCATCAACTGGTCGGCCGGTCCGTCACCAAACTCGCCCTGCCCGACAACGTTGTCTGCTTCCAGCGCCGCACCGCGGCCGACCTCAACCGCCCCAGGCGGGGCCGCGCCCTGCACCACCGCTTTGTGCTGATCTGCGCGCTGCGCACGGCCGTGACCGTCTGCGTCGATGACCGGTCGATCCGGCTGCGGGCGGGGGAGGGGCTGCTCGTCTTCCCCTTTCAGTTCCACCATTATGCGGAGCCGGCGGGCGAGACGATCTCCTGGCTCTTCGTGACCTTCGAATTCTCTGAAGTGGATGAGCTGGCCGCACTGCGTTACCAGCCATTCGAATTGACGCCCCCCTTGCGCTCGCTTGCGGCCGAGCTGGTCGAGGCCTACGAGACGGAGCGCACGGCGGACCTGCCCGTCCTGCTCCTGTCGGTTTTGCTGGCCCGCCTGCGCCGGCTCAAACCCGCTGCGCCCACGGCCGCAAGCGACACCACGCCGCAGCCCGGCCTGATGCTGCGGGTGAACCAATTGGCGCAGCGGAGCACCGAGCCGCCGGGGATCAAGGACATTGCCCGCGCCCTCGGCATCAGCCCCAGCCACCTCCGGGCGCGGTTTCGTGCTTCTTGCGGTGTGAGCATCGGGCGGCATCTGCGCCATCTTCGGCTCGAGCAGGCGTGCGGTCATCTCCGCCTCGGCCCCCATCGGGTTTCCGAGATCGCCGAGCTCTGCGGTTTCAGCTCGATCTACAGTTTCAGCCGCGCGTTCCGAGTGGCCTATGGCGTCTCGCCACTCGCCTACCGCCACAGCGGCCGGGCCGCGCCGGGCACCCGCCGCCGGCGTCGCTGAAGTCCCGGTCGCAGCGGCCCGGGTGGCCTGCTGGGACTATTCAGAAACGATGAATTATTTAACATTTCTGCCATTGGCATAGGCGCTCTCCCAGAGCGAAGCATTCAGGGGCCGGAGGGGCCAAGGATTTTTCTTGGAGGAAGTGGCGGTTGCTCCTAGCGATTGCACTGTCCAACCACCCCCCTGCAGCGGCGTGCACCCGTGGCTGCAGCAACACCCCTACACTGATGAGCAAATCCACGATACTTCGCATGCGGTCATTGCATGCCTTCCTGCTGTGCGTCGCTGCCAGCTTGTTCGTTGCCTTGACCACTCCCTCTGTCGCCGCGGAGGCCGCGACCAAGGGTCAACTGTCCGGAACCGTGAGCAGCAAGAGCACCGGCAATGCCCTGCAGGGCGCGTCGGTCCGCCTGCCCGGCCTGGACCGCTCCACCCTGACCGACAGCGCCGGTCACTTCGTGATCTTCGATGTGCCGGCCGGTGAGGTGAGCGTCGTGGCTTCCTATTCGGGCTTCGAGGAGATGAGCCAGCAGGTCACCGTCACGGGCTCCGACACCGCCACGGTGAGCTTGGTGCTGAACTCCACGGAGGTCATCGCCTTGGAAAAATTTACCGTCTCCTCCGTCAAGGAGGGCCAGGCGCTGTCCATCACCGAGCAGCGCAACGGGCGCAACACGAAGAACGTCGTGGCCCTCGACGAGTGGGGCGTGCTTCCGACCGAGAACGTCGGTGAGCTCTTCACCCGCTTGCCCGGTGTCTCCTTCACCACCGACGAGGACAACCTCATCAACAACGTCACCATTCGCGGCATGGTGTCGCCCAACGGCCAGAGCTTCACCCGCCTCAACGTCGACGGCATGTCCGCCACCGGGGTCGGCGGCAACGGCCGTGCGGCCACACTGCACTCCTTCTCCGCTTCCGGCTACGAGCAGCTCGAGGTTATCTCCGCCCAGACCCCCGACAAGGTCGCCAACGCCATGGGCGGCCAGATCAACCTGAAGACGCGCTCACCCCTGGCCATGAAGGAGCGCCGCCGTTTCACCTACAATCTCTCCGGCAGCCTCACGCCCCCGGCCTCGGAGCGGCTCGACGCCTTGAAGGACCATCCGCACAGCTACTCTGCCAGCTTCGGTTACACCGAGGTCTTCGATATCTTCGGCGGCAAGCGCAATCTGGGCGTCGCCCTCAACCTGGCCCACCAGATGGTCGTCCGGCAGTTCCACTTCGAC
>JAYUGX010000136.1:0-2743 GCA_043738215.1 Lacunisphaera sp. | reverse complement strand
CGCGGCCGAGGATTTTCTGCAGCGTGTAGCGCTTGAAAACCTTCTGCCCGGAGGTGAAGCCCTTGATGGTCGCGCCGAGATCGAGATCGTCCATGGGGGTGCGGGTGCGCCGGATTAAAGGCAAAGCCCGTGCCAAAGCACGCCGAAAGTCATCCCGGCGGTGCGCCCACCCGCAACTCGAGCCGGCCGCAGGACAATCCCGGCCGGGCCGATGGGGGCGGAAGGCATAAGATTTTTCCCTACGCTCAGTTTTTCTTGAGCGCGGCGAGCAGGGCGAGCCGGGCGGCCTCGCCGTTGCGCAGGTTTTCGCCCATCTGCCTGTAGTTGGGAATGGCGATCATGATCAGCACGCGTCCGCCGAAATTCCTGGGCGAGCCGGAGTTCAATTCGCGCAGCACGGTGGCGCCGCCGGGCGAAAAACTCTCGCTCCCGGGCTCCAGCAGCACCAGTTCCGCCGCGCCGGAAAAACCGGCGATCAGGTTCGCCGTCTGCTTTGGCAGCAGGATGAAGGGCCGGACCACGGACATCAATGTCACCGCCCAAGTTTGCCGGGCGCCCATCTCATTGGCCACAAAGTTAAACATTCCCCCTGAGTTTTTGAGGATGCCTTCGTAGGCGAAAACGTAGGGCAGCCACGCCAGCCGGTGCGCGACCGACTTGGTGTCGCGCTCCGTGATGATGGCGGCGAGCGCCGTCCGTTCGGCGGCGGAGACCGCCGCCGTCGCGAGCACGAACTGCGCCGTGGCGCAGGCGCGGTTGATCGCCCGGCTGGCGCTGAGCAGCCTGACCTCCGACCGGCCGTGGCGCTCGAGCTTGAACAAAACGCTGAGGACCGGGCGCAGGGTGGCGAAGGCCTCGTCACCCTTGCCGTCCAGCGCCAGCAACGCGGCCTGCGCACAGGCGATATCAACCACCCGGCGCAGTGGGCTGGTATTAATGATCCGGGAGTCGTAGGTCGCCTCGGGAAAGTCGCCGATGGCCGGAAAGCGGTCCAATTCCGCGATCCAGTCGCGCACGGGGGTCAGGGTGGTCCATTCCGCGGCAATTTTCTCCCGCTCCTTCACGATTTCCGCGCGCCAGGCCTCCGGTTTGGTGTCCGGGGAGTTCTTGAGGTAGAACTTGGCGCTGGGCAGCTCGCCCCGGGCAGTCTTGCCGTCGATCTGGTTATAGGCCAGCGTGAGTTGATAGCTTTCCGCGGCCTGCTTCGGCGCCGGGCTCAGATCATTCAAGGTGAGCGGGTGCGTGAAGGCGGCATCATCCCAGGCCAGCCAGACCAGCAGGAACCCAAAGAGCGCGGCGCCAATACCCACGCTGCGCCACGTCTCGAACATTCTGACTTTCCGCCAGAAGGCGGAAACGATGAGGCCAAAAAAGGCGAGGATCAGCGGCCACTCGAGCCACTGGGTGGCCGGGCCGGGCAGAAATACAACGGACATACTCCAGAGCCACAGGAAACCGAGGAATCCGAGGTAGAGTGCAATTTGGGCGAGGCGGACAGCGAGGGAGGTTTTGGGGGCGGGGCGGGGGGTGGGGTTCATGGGGGGTGGAGGCGGTTGCGAAAAATAATGGCAGGGCTCATGCCAAGGCACGTCGAATCTCAGCACTGCTGGCGTGAATGACAGTCGGTCAAAAGAGTTTCTTGGGCAGCTTGCCTTGCGGAGCATTGCTCTGGGGAGCCGTAACCGCCCCGGATGCTTGCAGCTGGTCGGGTGAGGTCGGGTCGATCTTCAGGGTCGCGATCTTTTCCAGTGCTTCGGCATCCATTGTCCTTCTCAAGTCGCCGCTGCTGAAATTCTGGACCATTTCCAGATAAGTGGTCGTCCCCTCCTCCAGCTGCACTTGCCGCGAAAGCACCTCTATGCCTAATACCCTGAGGGCCACGGTATGCGCACCCGCCGGAAGCTCTTTCACCCAGTAGGTGCCGTTGGACAGCTTCCCGACCACCGCGCCGTCGATTTTCAGCGTCACCGATCCCGAGCCCACATAAATGACTTTGGCGCGGAAGAGCACCAGCCTCGTGATTTTCGGCACGGAGCGCACGAGCGTCTCATTGACCGTCGCCCGGTCTTCGACCGCGATGCTCCGGGACGCCGGATCGTAGCCCTCCTTCGTGAAGCTTAATTGGTATTCGCCGGGCGCCTGATCGGTCAGGCTCAGCGGCGTCAGGCCGACTTCCCGGCCATTCAGTTTCACCTGCGCGCCGGCCGGGTTGGAGCGGATATCCAGGTCCACTCCGCGCAGATTGGCCGTCAGACCGGTTTCCTCATTGCGTTTCACCACCAGGTTTTTTTCAACCGGCCGCCAATTCGCCCTCTGAAAAGTCGCGCGATAGGTGCCCGGCGGAATCATCTCCTGGCGAAAAGGCGTGACGCCGTCGAAATGCCGGCTGTTGCCGTCGAGCGAGACCTTGGCGCCGGCCGGCTCGCTGGTGATGACGGCGCTGCCCATCAGGGACACGAGCCGCACCAGGCCGGCCTTGGTTTCGCTCCCCGGTTTCAACTCAATCGGGACGTCCTGCGCCTCAAAGCCGTCCTTCTCCACCCGGAAACTGACTTCGCCGGGCTTGATGTCCTTGAAGACCGCGGGGCTGGTTTTGCGGATGTTGGCGGGATAGAGAATGACGGTGGCGCCCGGCGGGTCAGTCTCGACCACCAACGATCCGAGCCGGTGCGCCACTTCATAGGCCAGCCAGGCGGTGCGCCGTTTCTCCCAGGCTTGCTCCACCGCGGCCTTGAAACGCTCC
>JAYUGX010000135.1:0-6840 GCA_043738215.1 Lacunisphaera sp. | reverse complement strand
GCACCGGCTACGCGCTCGGCCTCGCCATCAACGGCCACCGCGCCATCGAGGAATTCCAGTTCGCCGACTTCGCCACCGACGCCACCACGCAGATCGTGCTCAACGCCGCGACCTATCATTTCCGCGCCGGGCAGAAATGCCCGGTAGTGTTCCGCTTCCCCTGCGGCGGCGGGCTGACCTTCGGCTCGTTCCACTCGCAGGAACTCGAGTCGGCCTACCTCTCCTTCCCCGGCCTCAAGGCGCTCTACCCCTCGAACCCGCAGGACGCCTTCAACGCCCTGCTCGCGGCCTACGAGGACGACAACCCCGTCATCCTTTTCGAGCACAAGGCGCTCTACCGCCGCGGCAAGCACCCGGTGAAATGGGATCCGAATTACCGCGACGTCTGGTCGCCGGCCAAGGTCCGCTCCGGCGACTTCGCCACCATCATCACCTACGGCGAGATGGTGCTGCTGGCCGGCGAGGCCTGCGACTACCTCGCGGAGGAATACGAGAAGACTTTCGACCTGTTCGACCTCCGCGCGCTCGCGCCGCTCCGGCTCGACGCCATCAAGGCCTCGCTCGCCCGCACCGGCCGGCTCGTGGTCGTGCACGAGGGCCGGCGCACGCACGGCTTCGGCGCCGAGCTCGTCGCCCGCCTGACCGGGGAACACTTCGCCTCGCTCAGGGCCGCGCCCCTGCGCATCGCCGCCCTCGACCTGCCCGTCCCGTTCGCGCCCGAACTCGAGGCCGTTTACCGCCCCGGCAAGGACAAGATCGTCGAGGCCATCACCGCCTGGATGGGCTGACCGAATTTTCGATTTTAGATTTGGGATTTTCGATTTTGACCGCAAGCTGCCGGGCACTCACCCCGTGGCCCAATCGAGAATCAAAAATCGGAAATCCAAAATCTCCCCAAGCCGCTGGGCCGCCATCCGGCTGTTCGCGATGGACGTGGACGGGGTGCTGACCGACGGCACCGTCGGAATCCACTCCGATGGCACCGAGTCCAAGAGTTTTTCCATCCTCGACGGCATGGGGCTCAAGCGGCTGCAGAAGGCCGGCCTGGCCGTGGCCTGGATCTCCGGGCGCGCCTCGGGCGCGACCAGCGTGCGCGCCACCGAGCTGAAAATTACCCACCTCGTCCAGGGCCGCACCGACAAGCACATGGCCCTGCAGGAACTGGCCAGCCAGCTCGGGCTGGCCGCCCCGCAAGTCTGCTATATGGGTGACGATGACATCGACGCCCCGGCCATCGCGTGGGCCGGCATCGGCGTGGCGCCGGCCGAGGCCATGCCCGCGGCGCAGCAAGCCGCCGATTATGTGCCGGTCCGGCCGGCAGGGCGCGGCGCCGTGCGCGAAGTGTGTGAACATATCCTGGCTGGTCGCGGTCAGTAAAACACCGTGCCCTCCCTCAGCCGAATCCTTCTCCTGCTCCTGCTGCCCGCCGCGGCGGCGCTGGCCGCGAACTCCACGATCTCCTCCAGCAAGCCCGTGATCAATTTCCGCCTGCCCGCCTTCACAGCCGATGGTCACCGCGCGTGGCTGGTCCGCGGCTCCGAGGCACGCTTCCTCAGCCCGCGACAGATCACGGTGAAGGAGCTGACCCTCTCCATTTTTCCCGGCAAAGCCGACAGCGAGAAAGTCGAAACCCTGATCCTCAGCCCCACCGCCGAGGTGCGGCCCGACGCGGCGGTGGTCACCAGCACGGACACCATCCGCGTCATCAATGACCAGTTCGAGGCCACCGGCACGGGCTGGCGCTACGCGCACAAGGAGAAAAAAGTTTCCATCACCCGGAACGTCCGCATAACTTTCCGCGCCGAGTTCAAGGACATCCTGAAATGAAATTTTTCCGCCACCTCCTCGCTTTTGCCGCCGGCCCCTGCCTGACCGGGTTCGTGCTGGCCCAGAGCAACCAGATGCAAAACACCGTGATCACCAGCGCCGGCCCGGCGGAGATGGTCAGCAACGACAAGGAGACCACCATCACTTTTCGCGACCAGGTGGTGGTGACAGGCACCAACATGAAGCTCAGCTGCGACTACCTGAAGGTGGTGGTGGTGCGCACCGGCGATCCGGCCGCCACGCTTGGCAAGGTTGACAAGTTTCGCTCGATGCTCGCCACGGGCAACGTGCACATGATCCAGGGCGACCGCGAGGCGGCCTGCGGCCGGGCCGAGGTGTTGCCCGAGGAGGACCGGATCGTGCTCACGGAGACGCCGGTCGTCGTCCTGCACAACCCCGACTTCCGGGGAGCGGGCAAGAAAATCACCATGCACCGAGGTGAACGCCGGGTGGAAATCGACGAGCCCATCCTCACCGCCCCTCCCATCAAGGATCTCGGCTTCGACAAGGAGAAGAAACCGGACGCCCCGGCGGCGGCGGAAACGCCGAAACAGCCTTGAGCATGGAGCCGCCGGCCCAGATTCGCACGGAGGGGTTGGTCAAGGTCTACGGCCACCGGACGGTCGTGAATGGCGTGAACATCAACGTGCAGGCGGGCGAGATTGTCGGCCTGCTGGGACCCAACGGCGCGGGCAAGACCACCACCTTCTACATGGTTGTCGGCCTCGTGCCCGCCACCTCGGGCAGTGTGTTCATCAACGGCCAGGACGCCACCCACCTGCGCATGCACCGGCGCGCCCGGCTGGGTGTCGGCTACCTGCCGCAAGAGGCGTCGGTTTTCCGCAAGCTGACCGTCGAGGACAACATCCTGGCCATTGTCCAGACCCTGCCGGTGAAATCCGCCGAGCATCCGGCGCTGGTCCGGCATCACCTCGAGGAGCTCAGCCTCGGTCACCTCGCGAAACAGATGGCCTACACCCTGTCCGGCGGCGAGCGCCGCCGCCTGGAAATCGCGCGCGCCCTCGTCACCCGGCCACGGTTCCTGCTGATGGACGAGCCCTTCGCCGGCGTCGACCCCATCTCGGTCGCCGAGGTGCAGAAAATCATCCTCCAGTTGAAGGAGCGCGGCATCGGCGTCCTCATCACCGACCATAACGTCCGCGAAACGCTGCGCATCGTGGACCGCGGCTACATCATCCACAAGGGCAAGGTCATGACCGAGGGCTCCGGCGAATTCCTCATCAACGACTCCCAGGCCCGCGAGATTTACCTCGGCAAGAATTTCAACCTGTGAGGAAAGCCTTAAGCGCTAAGCTGAAAGCTTTAAGCTTCCGCCTTCGAGTTCCTTGCTTATAGCTTAAAGCTTATCGCTTCTCCCCCATGCCCACCAAAGCCATCCACGGCATCACCGTCGCGCATTTCTACGAGACCTACCGCGACAAGCTGCAGCTCGAACTCGTGACCGGCCAGGCCGGCCTGCACCGGCTCATCAAGGAAGGCTCCATCAACCGGCCCGCGCTCGCGCTCACCGGCTTCTTCAAATATTTCGCGAACAAACGCATCCAGGTCTTCGGTGCCGCCGAGATGACCTACCTCAAGACCCTGGCACAGCGCCAGCAGATCGAAATTTTCTCGGAAATGGTCAAGCGCGGCATCCCCGCCATCGTGCTGACGCGCAACTTCGTCGCCACCCACCCGATGCTCGCCGTCTCCGAGGAGATGAAGCTGCCCATCTTCCGCACGCCGATGATCACGATGAACTTTGTGAACCTCGCGACCCTGTGCATCGACAACGAGTTCGCTCCCTCCGGCACCGAGCATGCCACCACCCTCGACATCAAGGGCATCGGCGTGCTGATCCGCGGCGACAGCGGCATCGGCAAGTCCGAGTGCGCCCTCGCCCTCATCGAGCGCGGCCACTCACTGGTCGCCGACGACCTCACCGTCATCAAGCTGCTCGACGAGCGCGAACTCTCCGCCAGCTCCCGCCCGCTCAACCGCGGCTACATGGAATGCCGCGGCATCGGCATCATCAATATTGCCGACATGTTCGGGGTGAAAAGCATCCGGCTCGAGAAGCGCATCGACCTCGTCGTCTCCCTCCGCGAATGGTCGCCCGACGTGATTGAGGAGCGCACCGGGCTGGAGGAAAACTATTACGAGATCCTCGGCATCAAGGTGCCGCACATCGAGTTTTATGTCCGCCCCGGCCGCGACATCGCCCGCCTCGTCGAGGTCGCGGCGCTGGTGCAGGCGCTCAAGAACATGGGGCATGATCCCGCCAAGACCTTCAACGACCGGCTCATCGCCCAGATGGCCGAGCCCGGTGCGCCCCGGGCGACCAGCCACAAGGTTTCCTCCAAGCCGCCTCACGAGCTGCCCGCCAAGGACGACGAGCTCAAGTCGACCGAGGACTCCGCCTGATTTTCATGCCCTCCCCTCGTCCTGACGGACGCACGCCCGATCAGCTGCGTCCCCTCACCATCGAAGCGAACATCGCGCCCCATGCCTCGGGCTCCGTGCTCATCGGCTTCGGCGCCACCCGCGTCATCTGCGCCGCCACCATCGAGGCCAAGGTGCCCTCGTGGATGCGCCAGCAGGGGGTCACCGGCGGCTGGCTGACCGCCGAATACTCCATGCTGCCCTACAGCACGCTCGACCGGAAGCCGCGCGACATCACCAAGGGCCGGCTCGACGGCCGCACCGTCGAGATCCAGCGCCTCATCGGCCGCTCGCTCCGCGCCGTGCTCGACCTCGGGAAACTCGGCGAGCACACGCTGTGGATCGACTGCGACGTGTTGCAGGCCGACGGCGGCACGCGCACCGCCGCCATCACCGGCGCCTACCTCGCCGCCCGTATCGCCATCCAGAAACTGCTCGACGCGAAAAAAATCACCGAGAACCCCCTCACCGACTCCGTCGCCGCTGTCAGCGCCGGTCTCTTTGGCGGACAGGAGCTGCTTGACCTGAACTATCTCGAGGACAAGGACGCCGAGGTGGACGCCAATGTCGTGATGACGGGCCGCGGCCAGTTCGTCGAGGTGCAGAGCAGCGGCGAGGAGTCCACGTTTTCCCACGCGCAGCTCCAGGGTCTCATCGCCCTCGCGCAGAAAGGCGTGCAGGAACTGACCGCCCGGCAGGCCGCATTTCTTGCGCAACATCTCCCTTGAGCCGGCCCGTTGGCCGGCCCGGTTCTATTTCATTTCCCCTATGAAACGTTACCTCCCCCACCTCCTCCGCCTCGCCCGGCCTGCGCTGGGCGGCGCGCTCCTCCTCGGTGCGGCGCTCAGTGCGACCGCCGCCGACACCCCCGCCTGGATCGAGAAGAGCAACGCCAACGCCAAGGTGATGCTCGACGCCACCAACAAGTTCGGTCCCGAGGGCGCCTCCTCGAACGGCTACCAGGAATTCGATGAACAGGTCGCCGATCTCGGCCCGAATATCAACGAGCGCACGGACACCGCCATCGCCACGGCCCGCGACGAGCTCGCCCGGCGCCTGGTCACCGAGACCGACCCGCTGGTCCGCCAGGACCTCGACATCCTCATCCAGTCGGCCAACGACTCCCTTGCGACCAACAAGCTCCGCCGGAAATACCTCCTCCCTTTCATCGACATCGGCCAGCTGATCTTCTTCGGCGAATTCGGCCTGCTGCAGGACCAGGTCGCCGCCGCCCGCCAGCCGGCCGCGCTCGCCCGCCTCAAGCGCTACACCGGGCTCGAGCCCGGCACCACCCCCATTACCGAGCTGGCCCGGGCCCGCTACAACGAGATGGCCGTCGACCCGGCCCGGCTCGGCTCGTTCAAGGACCGCATCCTGCAGGGCCTCGCCAACACCGCGCGTTACGTCTCGGGCATTCGCGATCTCTACAAGAAATACGGCCTCGACCAGCGCCCGGGCGCGCCCGCCGCGCTCGACCTGCTTGAGAAACAGCTCACCGAATACAACGAGTGGGTGAAGACCACCGTTCTTCCCCGCGCCCGCGCCGATTACCGGTTGCCCGCCGAGATCTACGCCGACAACCTCAAGAACGTCGGGCTCGACATCTCCCCGCAGGAATTGATGCAGAAGGCCCAGGTCTCCTTCGCCGAGATCCGCAACGAGATGCAGGCCCTCGCCCCGCTCATCGCCAAGGAGCACGGCCTGACGGTCACGGATTACCGCGAGGTGATGAAGGCGCTCAAGAAGGACCAGCTGCCCAGGGACCAGGTTGAGGCCTACTACGCCGGGGTCATCAAGCAGATCGAGGACATCATTCGCCGCGAGCACATCGTCACGCTGCCGGAGCGCGCCATGATCATGCGTCTGGCCTCCGAGGCCGAGAACGCCGCCCAGCCCGCGCCGCACATGCAGCCGCCCCCGCTCGTCAACAACAAGGGCGAGCGCGGCCAGTTCATCCTCACCACCGGCAACCCGCCCGCGGCCAACGGCGCGCCCACGCAGGGCTACGACGACTTCACGCACAAGTCTGCCGCCTGGACGCTCACCGCCCATGAGGGCCGGCCCGGCCACGAGCTGCAGTTTTCCGCCATGGTCGAACGCGGCGTGTCGCTCGCGCGCAGCCTCTTCGCGTTCAACAGCGTCAATGTCGAGGGCTGGGCGCTCTACGCCGAAGCCGAGATGAAGCCCTACGAGCCGCTCGACGGCCAGCTGTTCGCCCTGCAGGCCCGCCTCCAGCGCGCCGCCCGCGCCTTCATTGACCCGATGCTCAACCTCGGCCTTATGACCCGTGAGCGGGCGCACGACATCCTCACTCAGGACGTCGGACTCTCCGAGGCCATGACGAAGCAGGAAGTGGATCGCTACACCTTCCGCTCACCCGGCCAAGCCACGGCATATTTCTACGGCTATATCCGGCTGATGGAGCTGCGCACCGCGACCGAGGTCGCCCTCGGCCCCAAGTTCAATCGCCAGGCTTTCAACGATTTCGTCATCGGCCAGGGCCTGCTGCCGCCGCCACTGCTCGACAAGGCCGTGCGCGAACTGTTTATCCCCACGCAGCAAAGTGCCAGG
>JAYUGX010000134.1:0-6863 GCA_043738215.1 Lacunisphaera sp. | reverse complement strand
TATTTGGGCGCGATGTCGGAGTGGGCCTCGACGTGCTTCCGGTCACCCTTGTGCCACCAGTAGAAGACCTGGGCGGCGATGAAGATGGCGGAGAAGGTCGAGGTGACGATGCCGACGAGGAAGGTGAACGCGATGTCGTGCAGCTGGCCGCCGCCGAAGAGGAAGAGCGCCAGCGCCGCGAGAAAGGTGGTCGTCGCCGTCATGATGGTGCGGGCGAAAACCTTCCGGATGGCGTTGTTGATGATGTCGCGCAGCGTGCCGGTCGGGTTGAGCTTCAACTCCTCCCGGATCCGGTCGAAGACGACGACGGTCTCGTTGATCGAGTAGCCGGCGACGCAGAGGATGGCGGCGACCATCGGTGCGGAGAACTGGTGGCCGAAGAGCACGAAGATGCCAATGTTCATCAGGATGTCGTGCAGCGTGGACGCCATGGCGCCGATGCCGAAGCCGAACTCGAAGCGGAAGGCGATGTAGACGAGGATGACGAGCATCGAGACGCCGATGGCGAGGACGGCGTTCCACCGGATTTCCTTGCCGATGGTGGCGCCGATCTGGCTGGTGCCGACCTTGTCAAGGCCGGCATTGGGATAGGCCTTTTGCAGGGCGTCGAAGAGCGCGTCGGACTTGCCGTAGGCGGTCTCGAGCTTGAGCTGCTCCTTGCCGCTGCCGAGGTCGCTGACATAGGTGGGGCTGACCTCGCCGATGCCGTTGGCCTTGGCCACGGCGCGGATGTTCGCGCCGTCGATCTTCTGGGTGAACCGGGCGGTGATCTGGTCGCCGCCCGCGAAGTCGATGCCGTAGATGCGGTCGCCCTGGTAGAAGACGTAGCCGATGCTGACCACCACGAGGGCGACCGAGCCGATGGCGCAGGGCTTGCCGTATTTGACAAAGTCCACCTTGAGGTCGCCCAGCATGCGCCGGAACGTTATTTTCTTCACGAACTCGGAATCGATCAGCAGCTCCATGATGAGGTGGGCGGTGATGAGCACGGAGAACAGCGTGGAGAGCACGCCGATGAGCAGGGTGACGCCGAAGCCCTTGATCGGGCCGGTGCCCAGCCAGATCATGATGCCGCAGATGATGAGCTGCACGAAGTGCGCGTCGAGGATGGTGGTGAGCGCCTTGTCGAAGCCGCCCTGGTTGGCGCTGGAGAGGGACTTGCCAAGGGCCAGTTCCTCGCGCATGCGCTCGAAGATGAGGATGTTCGCGTCCACCGCCATGCCGATGGTAAGCACGATGCCGGCGAGGCCGGGCAGCGTCATCGTCGCACCCAGGCTGGCCATGACGCCGAGGATGATGACGATGTTCACCGCAAGCGTGAGCACGGCCACGAGGCCGCCGGTCGCGTAGAAGGTGATCATGAACGCACAGACCGCGGCGGTGCCGATGATCGAGGCCTTCACGCCGCTGGAAATGGCGTCCTCGGCGAGCGAGGGGCCGACCTCATACTGCTCCTTGATCTGGAGCGGCAGGTCGAGCGGGTTGTTGAGCACGTTGGCGAGGTCGATGGCCTCGCGCTGGGTGAAGGAGCCGGAGATCTCGGCGCTGCCGCCGCTGATCTGCTGTTTCACGGTCGGCGCCGAGTAGAGCTTGCCGTCGAGCACGATGGCGAGGCGGCCGGTGCGGCCGCTGCGGTCGCCCTCGTCGGCGATCGCCTTGGTGACATCGGCAAACTGCTTGCTGCCGGCCGGCGTGAACTTGAGGATGATCTTGAAGCGGCCGAACTCGTCCATGACGGGGTAGGAATCGGCCACACCCTCGCCGGTCATTTCCGGGATGCGCTTGACGTAGAGATCCTCGGTGTAGCTCTGGCCCCGGTTGTTATCCACCTCGAGCGACTTGGGCTCGTAGCCGGCGGGCGTCTCCTGCGGCGGCGCGATGGTGGGATGCACCATCTTGAAGTCGAGCCGGGCGGGTTTCTTGAGGCTGTTGACGATCTCGGGGTTGTCCTTGGTGGAAACGCCGGGCAGCTGGACCTCGATGCGGTTCTCGCCCACGGGGCGGATGATGGGCTCGGTGACGCCGAGGCCGTTGATGCGGTTGCCGATGATCTCGACCGCCTTGTCGAGCTTCTCCTTGCGAATCTGCGGCTTGTCCGTGTTGGCGACGTTGGGGTCGACCTCGAGGGTGAAAGCGACGCCACCCTTCAGGTCGAGACCGAGCTGGAGTTTGCCCTTGGAGCGGCGGAGCAGTTCGTCGAGGAGGATGTTGTTGCGCTTCTCAATGTTCTTGAGCGACGCCTCCATGCGGATGTCGGGGAAGAACTGCGAGAGGTCGAGCTTCTGTTCGAGGCCGATTTGCTTCAGGGCCACGTAGACCGTGGGAGCCTGCCCGGATTTAACGCGGTCGGCCACGGCGGCCATGAGCTTGGTGAATTCGGCGGGCTTGCCGGAGGCTTCCAGTTTGACGTAGTCGCCGAAGGGCTGGTCCTTCAGCGGCATGAGGGTGAACACCGCCCACAGCACGAGGGCGGCGGACAGCACTATTTTCCAGAGGTTGCGACTGAGCATGGGTGTTGGTTGTTAAAGGGGACGCACGCGGCGGGGGTACGCCGGGGGGCCGGGCGGGCGGCGACGCTCAGGCGGCGTCGGTTTTCTTGATGACGGTGCTGATGAAGCCCTTGCCGACCTCAACCTTGGCGTTGTTTTCGCCGATGCGGATGACGAACCGGTCATCCTTCACGCTGGTGATGGTGCCGTAGATGCCACCGGCGGTCACGACCTCGTCGCCCGCCTGCAGCTGGGTCAGCATCTTCTCGTGCTCCTTCTGCTTCTTGCGCTGGGGGGCGATGAGCAGGAAATACATCGCGGCGAACATCAGCACGAGCGGGGCCAGCTGCATGAGGGCGGAGGCGCCGGAAGGCGCGGCTGGTTGGGCTTGAGCGAGGAGGAGATGTAACTTAGTCATTGCGTCTGCGGATGTTTTGAAAAATTTGAAAAGGGCGAATAAGCCCAGCCGCATCTCAAAAAGCAAGCCTAACCCCCACCCCTTTTACCCCGATAAATTGAAGACCAAATCCGCATCCAACTGGTCGGCCGCGCAGTCCGAGGAACATTATGGTTTTAAGCGCTGGGGCGCCAACCACTTCTCGGTGGATTCCGAGGGATTCGTGCAGGTGCAGCCGCTCGCCGACGGGCGCACCATCCGGCTGATGGACGTGATCGACGAGGCCACCAGCATGGGTCTCAAGGCGCCGCTGGTCATCCGCCTGCAGGACACGCTGCGCTACCGCGTCACCCAGTTGAACCAGGTTTTCCAGAAGGCGATCAAGGAGGAGGGCTACAAGGGCGAATACCGCGGCGTCTTCCCCATCAAGGTCAACCAGCTCCGCGAGGTCGTCGACGAGATTGTGTCGGCCGGCAAGGACTACCATTTCGGCCTCGAGGCCGGCTCCAAGCCCGAGCTGATGATCGCACTCGCCATGCACGAGGGCGCCCAGCGGCTTATCATCTGCAACGGCTACAAGGACCACGACTACATGCGGCTGGCCCTCCTCGGCCGCAAACTGGGCAAGAAGATCATCATCGTCATCGAGCAGCTCTCCGAAGTCGACAGCATCATCGAGATCTCCAAGGAGACCGGCGTGAAGCCCCTGATCGGCTTCCGCGTGAAGCTCCAGACCCGCGGCGAAGGCAAGTGGGCCATGTCCACCGGCGACAACGCCAAGTTCGGCCTCAACACCGCCGAGATCCTTTTCGCCGTCGAAAAGCTCCGCGCCGCCAAGATGCAGCAGTGTCTCAAGCTCGTTCATTTCCACATCGGCTCCCAGGTGCCCAACATCATTACGATCAAGGCTGCCGTCACGGAGGCCGCGCGCTTCTACTGCCAGCTCGCCAAGATGGGCTTCCCCATGGGCTACCTCGATGTCGGCGGCGGACTCGGCATCGACTACGACGGCTCGCGCACGAACTTCGAGTCCTCGATGAACTATACGCTCGGCGAATACGCCCGCGACGTCGTGTTCAACATCCGCGAGATCTGCACCGCCTCCGGGGTCAAGCTGCCCGACATCGTCACCGAGTCCGGCCGCGCCGTCGCCGCCCCCCACTCCATGCTCGTCGTCGAGGTCTTCGAGCGCATCAACAAGCACGAGTCCCTCGGCCAGCAGCACCAGCCGAAGTCCCGGCACAAGATCGTCACCGCCATGGAGATTCTGTTGAAGAACAAGGCCAAGCTCGGCCGCCTTGAGCGCTTCCACGACGCGCTGCAGAAAAAGGAGGAGGCCTTCTCGCTCTTTAACCTCGGCTACCTCGACCTTGAGAACCGCGCCGCCGCCGAGCAGATTTTCTGGCAGATTTGCGAGCAGATCGACCGCGAGGGCACCAAGTCCGGCTACCAGCCCGAGGAGCTGCACGACCTCAAGAAACTCCTCGCCGACCAATACGTCTGCAATTTCTCCGTCTTCCAGTCGCTGCTCGACAGCTGGGCGCTCAAGCAGCTCTTCCCCATCACCCCGCTGCACCGGCTGAAGGAGAAACCCACGGTCAACGCCGTGCTCGTCGACATCACCTGCGACTCCGACGGCAAGGTGGACAGCTTCATCGACCTGCAGGACGTGAAGGATTACATCACGCTCCATCCGCTCAACAACGAGCCCTATTACCTCGGCGTCTACCTCACCGGCGCCTACCAGGACATCATGGGCGACCTGCACAACCTCTTCGGCCGCGTTAACGAGGTCCATGTGTTCCTCGAGGACGACGAGCCCAACGGCTTCTACATCGAGGAGGCCCTCGCCGGCTCCCGCATCGCCGATGTCATCGAGGGCGTGCAATACCAGTGGGAGGAACTCTGCCGCCGCATCAAGCAGCAGATCGACCACGCCACCAAGAAGGATTTGATCAAGCCCCGCGAGGGCGTCCGGCTCGTAGAGTTCTACGAATCACAGATGCTCGCCAAGACCTACCTGAACATCGAGCTCAAGAACGGAAAGAAGAAGCGGCGGTAGACCCCCTGCGTGAAGCCATTTATCCGCTTTGCCCTCCTGCTTCTGGTGCTGCTCGTCGGACCGTCGCTGCGGGCTCAATTTGATCCGCCCAAGCTTGCGGTGCCCTACGGTGAAAATGCTGCTGCGGGGAAGTTCGCCGAGGTGAACGGTATCAAGCTCTATTACGAGGCTTATGGCCAAGGCACGCCGCTGCTCCTGATCCACGGCAATGGCGCCAGCATCGCGGCCATGGGTCTTCAGATTCAGTTTTTCTCCCCCCGTTATCGCGTGATCGCCGCCGACAGCCGCGACCACGGCAAGAGCGGGATGGGCCCGGGACGCCTCACCTACGAACAGCAAGCTGAGGACCTCAACGCCTTGCTCGACCAGTTGCATGTCAAGTCGGCCTGCGTGCTTGGCTGGAGCGACGGCGGCATTCTCGGGCTGCTGCTCGCCATCCATCATCCCGACAAGGTGGCCAAGCTGGCCATTATGGGTGCCAACCTGAATCCCGAGGGCGCTTACGACTGGGCCGTTCAGTGGGTCAAGGCGCAGGACAAGATCGCCGATGAAATGATCGCCAAGGGCGACAAGTCCCAGCCTTGGCCGGTCATGAAACAGTATCTGAACCTGCTCGGCACGCAGCCGCACATCCCGCTCACCGACGTGGAAAAGATCACCGCGCCTGTGCTCGTCATGGCCGGCGACAAGGACGTCATTCGCCTCGAGCACACCCAGTTGATCTTCGACCACCTCACGCAGGCGCATCTCGCGATTTTCCCTGGCGCCACCCACATGATCCCGTGGGAAAACCACGAGCTCTTCAACCAGACTGTCGCAAAGTTCTTCTCCCAGCCCTACACCCGCCCGGACACGAAGGACATTTTCAAGTAAGCAACTGTGGCGCGACCGCAGCGCGTTTAACGATACCGGCAAGTTTGCTCTGGAGCGGCGGCGGGGACAGGCATTTGAAACTGAAGCGGCGCTCTATGGGCGCCGGTCACTTGGTCGGCGGTCATAGATCGCCGCTACAGAATACCAGCCTCAATCCGTTCTCTGTGCTCTGTCTTCTTTGCCAGGCGACTGGCCCGGCCAAACACCGGGTTGGCAGCAGCCAACAACGGCGCGTCCTCTGATCACTACGATCCCGGCGGGAACACCGTTTTCTGGCGAGGCGACATTGGCATCGGCAGCTTGCCGTCGGCGAACGCAGTGAGCTTGATGAATTCCGGGTCATTGCGGATCGAATCAAACACCGCGTCCACCCGGGCCTCCATCATCTCCTTGCTGCGCACGGCGTGGAAGCGCTCGTATCCGTAGAAATGCCGCTTGAGGTAGGCCAGAGCACGGTCGCGGTCGCCGGCCATGGCATAGATCGCCCCGAGATTGTAGGACGCCGCCATGAGCAAGTCGTTCTCCTTGGCAATGCGCAGCGCCTCGTTCTTCTTGCCGCTCGCGGCCATGAATACCGCTGCAAAGACCCGGTTGTAGGGATCCTGCGGGTCAAGCTGCAGCGCCAGCTCGACATAATGGGCGGTTTTGACCGGATCGCACTCGGAATTCCAGAACACGGCGATGTTGCGGTAGGCCAGCGCCAGTGGGAACTCCTGCACGGATTTTTCCATCAGGCGGAGTCCCTTGACGAAGGCGCCCTCGTGAATCGTCATTTTGCCCAGGCCGTGCAGGGCGACGGCGCGCGACAGCGGGTCGATGCGTTCCGTGAGCATCTGCTCGAAAACCGCACGCGCCTTGTCCCACTCGCCGGTATGGTGGCGGTAAAGTTCGCCCAGATAACGCGCCGGGGCCGGATCGGCCGGGTCGAGTTGCCGGGCTTGCAGATAAAAGCCCTTGGCCAGCTCATAATCGCCGGCGTTTTCCGCCTGCAGGCCGCGCTCCATGGTCGCCACGACCTCAATCGCGACCGGCCCGTCGAAAA
>JAYUGX010000133.1:0-2785 GCA_043738215.1 Lacunisphaera sp. | reverse complement strand
CAGCGTGGGACACCGGCCGGGCCGCCGTGCTCCAGCAGCCCATAAAGAACACCAATTTCGTGGGCCGCGGCTCCTTTAAGCTGGGCGAACATCTGCTCACCGTTGAGGCCGTCCTTGGTCGCGCCGACTCGACGAAGAGCTTTTCACCCAATCAGATTTCCAGTTCCAACTCGACGACCAGTCCGTTCTTTATGCTCGCCTACCCGAGCACCGGGTCGGACTACACTCGCGTTTTCAACGCCCTCGTCGCCTTCTTTCCCGCGCTCGAGGTCAATCGCGGCCTGCCCATCCCTTTCCGCTGGCGTGCCATTCCCATGGGCAACCGCGAAATCCGCACTATTAACGACACCCGCCGCTACCTTGTCAGCGCCGAGGGGCCGCTCTCGTTCTGGCATGACTGGGAATACCGCGCCGGAATCGCCCAAGCAGAGAGCAAGGGCAAATCGCGCCTGAACAAGGGCTACTTCTACGGCTATCCCTTCGCGGCTCTGATCAAAAATGGCACCGTTAACCCGTTCTCCTATACGCAGACCGCCGCCGCCCTCACCGCGCTAGACGGGGTTCGCGCCGATGGCGTCCAACTCTACGGCGGCAAGTTTAGAACCACGACGGCTGATCTTACCGCTTCGGGTCCGGTGTGGCACCTGCCCGGAGGCGAGGTGCAGGCCGCCGTTGGTCTTGATTTCCGCAAAGAAGAATACCTTTTCGTCGGCGACCAGCGTGGCGACACGAGTTCCGTTACGAGCTTCATCCCTAACGCACCCTTTGACAATCCGCTCGCCACTGCCGGCACCCTCAGCCGCAACATCAAGGCCGTCTTCGCCGAGGTGCAGATCCCGGTCCTGAAGAACCTCGATCTCAACGCCGCTGCCCGGCGCGATCAATACACCGGTTTCGGCGCCACCACCAATCCGAAGATCACCCTGCGTTACACCCCGAGTGAAAAGCTTCTCATCCGCGGCTCCTACAGCACCGGCTTCCGTGTGCCGGACTTCAAGCAGGTGTCTGATCCGCCGACTGAGTCAATCATCGCCGGCGGGACTCTCATCGATCCCCTCACCGGCCAGTCCGTTGCGCCGAATAGCGCGAATACCATCAATGGCGGGAAGCCCGGCTTGCAGCCGGAGGAAGCCAAGATGAAATCAATCGGATTCGTCTTTTCGCCCAACAAGCACCTCAGCTTCGGCCTGGACTGGTGGTCCGTCAACCGCACCGGCACCATCCAGATCCTGGGCGCTTCGACGATCCTGGCCAATGCCACCCTCTTCCCGGATGCCATCATCCGCGACCCGGTGTCAAACCTCATCACCAAGATCGACACCCGCTGGATCAACTCTGGTGAGACTGTGACCCAGGGCGTGGAATATACCGGCCGCGGCGAGATGGAGTTTATGGGCGGCAAGCTGATCGGCGACATCAACGTCAGCGAGCTGCTCGTGAAGAAGTCCCGCCTCATTGCGAGTGCTCCCTTCGGTGCCAGCGAGGTCGGCCGCTTCACCCGCGCCAGCGACATCGGCCTGAAGTGGAAATACACCGCCTCGTTGAACTACAACAAGGGCAAGTGGAGCGGCCGCGTCAGCCAGCTCTTCCGCGCCGGCTACATGGATTATGCCCCGCCCGGCATCCTCAACGGCGCCTTCCTGCCCTTTGCCCCGGACTACAAGGCGAAGGTCAAAGATTACACCACCTACAATGCCAGCCTGACCTACCGCTGGAACAAGGACCTGACCGTCATCGCCGGCATCAAGAACCTGTTCAACACCGATCCGCCGTTCAGCATCGCCTACGACACCGACACCGGGGCCGGCAGCTCGTGGGAGCCCCGCGTCGCCGACCCGCGCGGCCGTGCCTTCACGCTGTCCGTGGAATACAAGTTCAACAAGTTCATGTGACCGCAAGGTCCTGATCTGATCCCCATATGATTAGCTCCGGGGCGATCCAGCCGGATCGCCCCTTTTTCTGCCAACAACCCGACATGAATCGATCCACATTACCTCTGCTCGTCGCACTGCTCGCGTATTCCTCTGGTCTCGCGGCGGAGCCGGCGATTGCCTCGGACAAGTTCCAACCGCTGCTCGCCAAGCCGCTCTATCAGTTCACCGAGGCGGAAACGGGGCTCTACCTCGGACATCTCCAGTCAACTGAGCCCGATCTGCGGAAGCGGATCATGCACCTCGCCCGCAAGAATATCGGCCAGCCCTACGAACTCTACCTCTTGGGCGAATTGCCGTTCGAGGCCTATGACCCGCAGCCGCTTTATTGTCTCGGGAAGAGCGACTGTCTCGTCTTCGCCGAGCACACTTATGCGATGGCCCTCAGCCACGACTGGACCGGGTTCATGCGCCTGCTGCAGCGCATCCGTTATCGCGATGGCCGCATTGGTGTCGCGACCCGCAACCACTTCACCGAGACCGACTGGAATCCTTCCAACCGCTGGCTCCTCCGCGATCTCACGGCCGAGCTGGCCGGCGCCCGGGCGGTGAAGTTCGACGAAAAGATCGACCGGAGCCGCTTCCTGCGCAACCGCTACCAGCTGCAGGTCGAAATCCCTGTCGAGGAACATCGTGAAACCTATCTGCCCTTCGCCGACGTCGCCCTGGCCGCGCCGCACGTCCGCGACGGCGACTGCATCCAGATCGTCCGCGGGGTCGTCAAGCCCGGCACGCCGGTCAACGACACTTTTGGCGGCAGCGCGTGGATCGGCCATGTCGGCCTCGTCGCGCATGGCCCCGACGGCTCGCTGCACATCATCCATTCCTCCGAGCCAGCGGTCCGCGAGGAGACG
>JAYUGX010000132.1:0-7026 GCA_043738215.1 Lacunisphaera sp. | reverse complement strand
GTCGCCCTGACCCTCGCTTTCTGGCCGCGCCACCCCGCCGAGATGGATTTCCTCAAGGCGCACCTCGCCGACCTCCATTTCACCGAGCGCAGCTCGCTGGCCCGCATCGGCATCGAGATGCACTTGCACGGCGCGCCGGCGGTCGAGGGCAACCGCCTCGTGCTCGCGGCCGACGCCTTCATCTTTGACGCCAATTTTCCCAACGCCTCCTACTGGAAGAAGCTGCTGCGTCCCGGCACGCCCGTGGGCCGGCTGTTTTATGCGCCCGCCGCCGCCAAGCTCTCCACCGGTGAGATCTGGGACGCCATCAAAAACAACGACCTCAAGCTGCCCAACACCATCAGCAT
The DNA here is from genome assembly GCA_043738215.1 of Lacunisphaera sp. Lineage (GTDB taxonomy): Bacteria > Verrucomicrobiota > Verrucomicrobiia > Opitutales > Opitutaceae > Lacunisphaera. The sequence continues at coordinate 6,679 of JAYUGX010000132.1, read as the reverse complement.
CGACTCGCGCGGCCGCGTTTTCCTCACCCCGCACCAGGTCAATTACACCCTCTCGTCCAAGCTCCAGCGGCTCAACTTCGAGCACATCGTCAGCGGCAACGCCGGCCGCTCGTTCCTCGACAAGGTCCAGGTCCGCCACGACGCCTCCCCGCTCACCATCCCGCCGCGCTCCGGCATCCTCACGAGCTGCTCCATGTATTTGAAAGAGCACTATGTCGTGCTCAACCAGGGCGAGGGCAACTTCGGCCTCCACACCAGCGCCGTCCTCCTCGATCCGATCAAGACCTTCGGCACAAACGTCATGCTGGAGATCTACAACACCGGCGACCAGCCGGTCGTGAACCCGATGGTGTCGGTCGACATATTCCGCGCGCCGCTGTTCGCCGACCCCGAGGTCAAGACCCTCACGAAAAAGCGCCAGCGCCTGCTCTCCACCGCGACCCATCTCTTCAAATGCCTCGATAACAACCAGCCGCTCGACACCGCCGAGGCCCGCCCCAAGACCCAGATCATGGTCCGCGGCCAGAGCGCCACGATGGAGAACCGCAGCGTGCTCGTCCGCGCCGGCGAGGACCTGAGCCGGTTCCTCGAGGGGGAGGCCTGCCCCATCGGCAGCCGCACGATGATCCAGGCGCTCGACAGCGCGCCGGCCGACGCCGACACGCTCATCATCGACTTCTTCCCCGACCTGCTCGAGCACATCGAGCTCATCACGCGGATTGGCGACGTTAAGCTCAAGCGCATCATCTTCCGCCGGGCCTCCCGCACCCACGGCTATTTCCTCTCCAGCAACGCCCACGCCCGCCTCGACACCTTCCACGCCATCGGCATCCAGGTGCACTGGTATGACGATGTCACGCAGGACCTCTACGTCCACACCTACAAGAAGGAGCACGGCTTCTTCGTGCGCGAGGAAATGGCCCGGAGATTCCAGGAGACCACCATCCTCGCCTTCTACGGCTCGGCCATCGGCATCGAGGTGGCGGACACCGAACGCATCACGCGGCTCGTCGAGCAGCTCACGGGGTTCATCGGCCCCAATGTCGGCGTGCTCACCGGCGGCGGCGGCGGCGTCATGCGCCTCGCCACCGACCAGGCCCGCAAGAAGGGTGCGCTGACCGGCGCATGCTTCCTCGAACTCGAGGCCCAGCCGCCCGAGCTCGGCGTGGATTTTTTCAACACCTTTCAGGAAAGCTCGCGCCATTTCCGCCAGAAATGGTTCGAGGCGGCGGATTTTTGCATCTTCAACGTCGGCGGCGTGGGCACGCTCGAGGAAATCGGCATCGAGATGTGCAACCTCAAGCTCGGCATCCGCCCGCGCGTGCCCTACGTGTTCTTCAACGCCAAGTTCTGGGGCGACCTCCGCCGCCAGGTCCGCACGATGATCAACACCAAGCGCGCCCCCGCCTGGATGTCCGACTACCTGCTCTTCACCGACGACCCCGACGAAGTCGTCCGTTTCTACCGCAAAACGCTGCAGGTGCTCTGACGTTTAATGCCGCTGCCGAAATCAGTCCTCGTCGTCGGCTCCGGCGGGCGGGAGCACGCGCTCATCAAGTCGCTGGCCCACTCGCCGGCGAAACCGCGCCTGCTGTGCGCACCGGGCAATGCCGGCATTGCGTCGGAAGCCGCCTGCTTCCCCGTCGCGGGCGACGACATCGCCGGACTCGTCGCGCTGGCGCAGCGCGAGCAGGTCGGGTTCGTGGTCGTCGGCCCCGAGGTGCCGCTGTCACTGGGCCTGGTGGACAAGCTCATCGTTGCCGGCATCCCGGTTTACGGGCCCAAGGCCGATGGCGCCCGGCTCGAGGCGTCCAAGATTTTCACGAAGCAGATTTTGTTGAAGCACAAGATCCCCACCGCACCCGCCGGCATTTTCAACGAGGTGCAACCGGCGCTGGACTATCTGAAAAAACATGGCGCACCGATCGTCATCAAGGCCGACGGACTCGCTGCGGGGAAGGGCGTGGTCGTAGCGCAGACGATCACCGAAGCCGAGGCGGCCGTGTGCGACATGCTCGCAGGCAATAAATTCGGCGCGGCCAGCAGCCAGATTCTCCTCGAGGATTGCCTGTTCGGTGAAGAGACCTCGCTGCTCGTCGTCGTGTCCGGCCGCGACTACGTCATCCTGCCGACTTCGCAGGACCACAAGCGCATCGGCGACGGGGACACCGGCCCGAACACCGGCGGCATGGGCACCTATTCGCCCGCTGAGGTTGTCACGCCCGTGCTGCTCCAGCGGATTGACCGCGAAATTGTCCGGCCCTCGGTCGACGCGATCGCAAGCGAGGGCATTCAGTTTCGCGGCACACTCTTCATCGGCATCATGCTCACGTCGTCCGGTCCGAGCGTCCTGGAATACAACACCCGTTTTGGCGATCCCGAGACACAAGTCGTGCTGCCGCGACTCGCCACCGACCTGCTCGCGCTCCTCTGGGCCGCGGCCCGCGGTGAACTCCGCAACTTCAAACTGGAAGTGAAACCCGATTATGCGCTCTGCGTGGTCATCGCGGCCAGGGGTTATCCCGACAGCCATCCGAAGGGCGATGTGATCATCTTCCCTCAAACCTCGGACCTCCCGCTCCAGACCTTCATCTACCACGCCGGCACGGCGAAGAATGCCGCGGGGCAGATCGTGACCAACGGCGGCCGCGTGCTCGGTGTCACCGCCCTCGGGCCCACGTTGCGCGAGGCGTCCGCCCGCGCCTATGCCGCTTGCGACCAGCTCCAATGCGCTTCCAAATATTTCCGGCGCGACATCGGCGCCCGCCAGCTCAACCGGAAACCTAGGTCTGCTTTCAAAAAATGATTTGTCATTCTGAACGAAGTGAAGAATCCACGACATCGATCATGATATCATTCGCGAACGCATGGATTCTTCGCTGCGCTCAGAATGACCTTCGTTGGTTGTTTCTGGCTCTTTGCTCCCTGCTCCTTGCTCCCTGCTCTGCGAACGCCGCCGAGCTGACCGATCTCGGCCAGGGCCTGTCCTATCTGCGCGTTCATTCGCTTGGCGACTCGGAGAAAGCCCTGCGCTCCGCCGTGCCCGGCGCGGGGGCCCTCGTGCTCGATCTGCGTTACGCCACGGCGAATGCCGAATCAGCCGGCACTTTGAATGCCGCACTGGCGGGCCACCCCGCCAGCTCACCGCTGTTCATTCTCGTCAGCCCCGCGACTCCCTCTGCGATCATCGCGGCGATCACCCAGTCCTCGGCCCTTACCCTTGGCGCACCGGGCTCGTCGCCCGCGCCCAAAGTCGTGGTGCAGACTGATCCCGCCACCGACCGGCGCGCCTACGACGCCTTGGAGACCGGCACGCCGCTTGCCACGCTCATTTCCGGCAAAATCGAGAAGGAACGCTTCGACGAAGCGACGCTCGTGAAGGAATTCAAGAACGGCAATCCGGACGCCGAGCCCCCGCCCCTGCCTGATCCCACGGCGCCCAGGTCCGCGACCACCCCGGGGGAAACGGTCCCGCTGATCGACCGCGTGTTGCAGCGCGCCGTCCATCTGCACCGGGCCCTGCTGGCGCTTCGCCGCTGACCCGAGGAGCGTTTCTTTGCGTTCCCGCGCTTTCTGACTTTAGCTTACAGCCTAAAGCTTACAGCTTAGCGCTTAATTAATGCCCGCGCCCGGTCACATCCTCATCGTCTGCACCGGCAACATCTGCCGCAGCCCGATGGGCGAGGGCCTGCTCAAGCACGCGCTCTCCGGCCAGCCCGAGCCGTTGCGCTCGCTCAGGGTCATCTCGGCCGGCGTCGCCAGCCGCAGCGGCGAGCCCATCTCGGAAAACTCGGTCACCGCGCTGAAAAAAGTCGGCATCGACATCAGCGGCCAGCACAGCCAGGCGCTCACGCAGGAGATGCTCGACGGCGCCCTCGCGGTCTTCGGCATGACCGAGTCGCACCGGGCCATCATCCAGCTGCGGGCCCGCCCCATCCCGCCCCATCTTTACCTGTTTCGCGAGTTCCTGCCGCCCCCCGCCGAGAAGGAAATCGGCGACCCCTACGGCGGCCCGCTCAAGCTTTACGAGACCTGCCGCGACGAAATGGTCGAGGCCATCCCGAGCCTCATCGCCTTCCTTAAGACACTCAAAACCGGTCCGGCCGCCTGATTTTGGATTTTAGCTTCTCGATTTTCGATTCCCAATCCGATTCTCTGCCCATCCAAAATCGGAAATCCAAGATCGAAAATTCCTTCATGTCCCTCAACGCCACCCCGCTCCAGCAGCTCGATCCCGCCATCCACGCCGCCATCGCCGGCGAATTCGCCCGCCAGCAGCACCACCTCGAGCTCATCGCCTCGGAAAATTTCACCTACCCCGCCGTGCTCGAGGCGCAGGGCAGCGTGCTGACCAACAAATATGCCGAGGGTTACCCGGGCAAGCGGTGGTACGGCGGCTGCGAGTTTGTCGACCAGGTCGAAAACCTCGCGATCGCGCGCGCCAGACAGCTCTTCAACGCCGAGCACGCCAACGTCCAGCCGCACTCCGGTTCGCAGGCCAACTTCGCGGTCTACACCGCCATGCTGTCGCCGGGCGACAAGATCCTCGGCATGAACCTCAGCCACGGCGGCCACCTCACTCACGGCAACCCGGCGAACTTTTCCGGCAAGCTCTACAACTTCTGCCAATACGGCGTGCGCGAGGCCGACGGCCTCATCGACTACGACGAGCTCGCCGCCGTCGCCGCGCGCGAGCAACCGAAGATGATCACCGTCGGTGCCTCCGCCTATTCGCGCATCATCGACTTCACCCGGATGGGCGAGATCGCGCGCTCGGTCGGCGCGCTGCTCTTCGCCGACATCGCGCACATCGCCGGCCTCGTCGCCTCAGGCCACCACCCCTCGCCTTTCCCGCACGCCGACTTTGTCACCACCACCACGCACAAGACCCTGCGCGGCCCGCGCGGCGGCCTCACGATGTGCAAGGCGGCGAATGCCAAGCTGATCGACTCCGCGGTTTTCCCCGGCGGCCAGGGCGGCCCGCTCATGCATGTCATCGCCGCCAAGGCCGTGTGCTTCGCCGAGTGCCTCAAGCCCGGGTTCAAGGACTACAGCGCCCAGGTCATCAAGAACGCCCAGGCGCTCGCCGCCGCCATGACCCGGCACGGTTACAAGATCGTCTCTGGCGGCACGGACAACCACCTGATGCTCGTCGATCTCCGCGCCAAGCTGCCCAGCCTCACCGGCAAGGTCGCGCAGGAGACGCTCGATAAGGCCAGCATCACCTGCAACAAAAACACCGTGCCGTTCGAGACCCGCTCGCCCTTCCAGGCCTCGGGCATCCGGCTCGGCTCGCCGGCCATGACGACCCGTGGCCTGAAGGAAGCCGAGATGGACGAAATCGCCGGCCTGATCGACGGTGTGCTGGTCGCCATCGGCACCCCGGCCGAGGCCGCCGCGCTCGCCGCCACGAAAGAGCGCGTCATCAAGCTCACCGGCAAATTTCCCCTGCCCTACCGTCTCTAATTGCATGGCAGACTGGCCGCCTTCCAACGGGGTGATCGGCGTTGCCAATACCCCACCTGCGGTCAACCGTGCTGACATGAAACCTGTCTGTTCAGTTCAGGTATTTCTGCGACGACGGGTCCATGCGGCCAGTAAAATTTCCGCCTGTGCCGGACTGCGGCGCAGGCAAAAGATTCGGGCATGATCCACCCCGGGCCCAAGTTAAGACCCTGGCTGGTGGCACTGGGAATTTTTGTGCTGGGCGCGGGGTTGAGCAGCGTTGCTTATTTCGCTTCCACTGAGGCCGAAAAGCGGCGCATCCAGGAAGATTTTGGCCGCCGGGTGCAAAGCCGGGTCACCGCCCTTGATTCCGTCATCCGGAGTTACAATGTCGTGCTCGAATCAACCCGATTGTTGTATCGGTTCTCCGAACACCCCAAGCGATCCGACCTCGCCGGAGTCTACCGTCAGTTTCAGGGCCGCTACCCCGGGCTGTTTGCCCTGGAGTGGGCTCCGCTGGTGACTCGCGAGGAACGCGCCGGCGTGGAGGCGGGCGTGCGGGCCGAGGGCTTCCCGGATTTTGCCTTCAAGGACCGGATCAGTCCGGACCGCGCACAATTCCAGCCCGCTCCGGAGCATGAGCAATACCTGCCGGTCATTCACGGTGAGCCGCTGGCCTTGAACCACCCCGCGCTGGGTTTCAATATTCTCAGCGGCGTGACCGCGCCGGAGATTGCCCTCGCCCGGGCCACTGGCCGCGCCGTCATGTCGCCCCGCTTGCGGCTCTTTACCCCGGAAGATAATATCCGGGGCTTCGTCGTTTACCTGCCGGTCTTTGACAAGGCGGCGCCAGCCGGCAGCCCCGGAGGGTTTCGCGGGATCGTGGCCGGTGTCTTCCGGTTGGATGAACTGCTGGCCGACATGCTCAAGGGCTTCCGGGATGACCCTGGGGTTCTCGAGATGCTCGTCGTCGACGACAGCGTCCGTAACGGGGGCGAGGTTCTCGGGTTCATCGGGCAAAACGGCCGGATCCGGGTGGATCAGCTGCCCGCGGAGAAATCCTTCGTGAGCCCCGGCATGTTGTGGGCCCCCTTCCCGCTCTGGGAACGCAACTGGGAACTGCTGTTCCGTCCGACCGCGCAATGGCTGGCGGCTAGTCGCACGCACGAGCCACTGCAGGCGTTCGTCCTGGGTCTGCTGGCCTCCGGCGCCTTCGCCCTGTTTGTCTACGGGC
>JAYUGX010000131.1:0-18734 GCA_043738215.1 Lacunisphaera sp. | reverse complement strand
TGCTCGAATCACCAAATTACCAGCTCTGCTAGGCCGTGAAAAATCCCGCCCATAATTTCCCCGCCACCCGCCGCGAATTCCTCAAATCCGGCGCCAAGGGCGCGGGCCTGCTGGCCTTCAGCCGCTTTGCCCCGGCTTTCCTGGTCGAGTCCGCCTACGCCCAGGCGCCCGCCCCCGAGAAGGACCGCACCATCCTCGTGCTGGTGCAGCTGGCCGGCGGCAACGACGGCCTCAACACCGTGGTGCCGTTCGCCGACCCGAATTACCGCCGGCTGCGCCCGACCCTGGGTCTGCCCGAGGAGCAGTTGCTCAAGCTCAACGACTCCCTGGCGCTCAACGGCGCCTGCGCGGCAATGCACGAGCTGCTGAAGGACGGCAAGCTGGGCATCGTGCAGAACGTCGGCTACCCCAATCCCAACCGCAGCCACTTCCGCTCGACTGAAATCTGGGAGACGGCCAGTGAGAGCAACCAGTTCCTCCCGACCGGTTGGCTCGGGCGCTTCTTCGACAACGCCTGCGCCGGCGCGCCGGCCGGTGGAGATCCCTGCGGCGTCAATCTCAGCAACGAGGTGCCACAGTCGTTCCAAAGCGAGCACCAGCACCCGACCTTCAGCATCGCCGTCAACGCCCGCAACAACCGCCGCCAGCAATCCGAGAACCTCGCCCTGCTCGAGCAGATGGTGCAGGCGCCCGCCAGCCACGACGACTCGGGCAACGCCGGCTACCTGCGGCACACCATGATGGACGCGCTCGTCACGGAGAAAAAATTCCAGCAGGTGCTCGGCGATTACCAGACCAGCACCGCCTACCCGGGCACGCCCTTTGCCAATTCGTTGCGCAACGTCGCCGCGCTGATCGCCGGGGGCACGGCGACCCGCGTCTATTACGTCTCCCTCACCGGGTTCGACACCCACAACAACCAGGCGGGCACGCACCCCAATCTGCTGAAGACCCTGGCTGAGGGCCTCGCCGCTTTTCAAAAGGATCTCGAGGCCAAGCGGCTCGACGGCCAGGTGCTCACCATGACCTTCTCCGAATTTGGCCGCCGCCCGAGCGAGAACGAAAGCCGCGGGACCGACCATGGCACCGCCGCGCCGCTCTTCGTGCTCGGCTCGCAGCTCAAGCCTGGCCTGCACGGCACGGCGCCCAGCCTGCAGCTGGAACGCAACCAGGACATGGAGCACAGCACGGATTTCCGGCAGGTTTATTCCACGCTGCTGGACAAATGGCTCGGCTGCAAATCCACCGCCATCCTCGGCAAGAACTACCAGCCGCTGGGTTTCATCTAGCGCGGGCCGCTATTCCGGCTTGCCGATGCCGAAGGCGCGGAAGCCGATCTTCCGCAGCGCCACGAGATCCACGATGTTGCGGCCGTCGAACAGGCAGGCCGGCTTGGGCATGCCGGCGAAAATCCTCGCGTAGTCGAGCGTTCTGAACTCGTCCCACTCGGTCACGATGGCGATGGCGTGCGCGCCGGCGCAGGCCTCGTAGGCATCCTTCGCCACTGTCAGCCGGGGATTGGCCACGCTGGAGCCGCCGGCCATGGCGGGGCTTTCGTGGAAAATGTCGCGCCGGATCTCGTCAGCGGGCACCTTCGGGTCGTAGACACTCACCTGGGCGCGCTCGGCGAGCAGGTCGCGGCACACGTTGATGGCGGCCGACTCGCGCGTGTCGTTGGTGTCCTTCTTGAAGGCGAAGCCCAGCACGGCGATTTTCTTGTCGGCGACGGTGTTGAACAGCTCGCGCCCGATCAGCGCGACAAAGCGGTGCTTCTGCCAGTCGTTGATGCTCACGACACTCGTCCAGTAGGCGGCCACCTCCGGCAGGCCGTAGCTCTCGCACAGGTAGGCGAGGTTCAGGATGTCCTTCTGGAAGCAGGAGCCGCCGAAGCCGACCGAGGCCTTGAGGAATTTCGGGCCGATGCGGCTGTCTTTGCCGATGGCGTTGGCCACCTCGTCAACGTCCGCGCCCGTCACCTCGCAGAGGGCGGAGATGGAATTGATGGACGAGATGCGCTGCGCGAGAAAGGCGTTGGCCACGAGCTTGGAGATCTCCGACGACCACAGGTTGGTCGTGATGATGCGGTCGCGCGGCACCCAGCGGGCGTATACGCCTACGAGCGTCGCCACGGCCTGGTCGCCATCCGGCGTGCGCTCGCCGCCGATGAGCACGCGGTCGGGGTTCTGGAGGTCCATGACCGCCGTGCCCTCGGCGAGGAACTCGGGGTTGGACAGCACCTGGAACTTCAGCCCGCGCGTGTTGGAGGCGAGGATGGTCTTGATGGTGTCGGCCGTCTTCACCGGGATGGTGGATTTTTCCACGATGATCTTCCCGCGGTCGGCGTGCTCGGCGATGGTCCGGGCGACGGATTCGATGAAGGTCAGGTCGGCCGCCCGGCCCTTGCCCACCCCATAGGTCTTGGTGGGAGTGTTGACCGCGACAAAGATAATGTCGGCCTGCTTGATGCCGGCGGCGACGTCGGTGGAGAAGGACAGGTTGCGGCCGCGCGCCTCCTTGACTACATCTACGAGCCCGGGCTCGTAGATGGGCAGCGTGCCGCTCTTCCAGGCGGCAATGCGGGCGGCGTTCATGTCCACCACATTCACCTGGATGTCGGGACATTTCAGGGCGATCATGGCCATGGTCGGCCCGCCCACATAACCGGCACCAATGCAGCAAATGTTCATAAGAAGAGGTGCCGATTTGTGTCGGCGGGCGGCTGGCCCGGCAACCATCAAATAGACGGCGGCACGCGGCCTCCGGACGCGTTTAAAGCACGCCCAGAGGCCGTGCTCCTCCAAGACTAACAGACCACTAGCTACGCTCAGGCCGGGCTCGGTGCGGGCGTGCCCGTGGCACCGGGCGATTCCTTGGTCGCGGCCTTGTCGGCCGGCTTGACGGCGTCGCCCCCTGCCAGCTTGGGCGGGGTGATGTGCAGAATGGGGGTGCGGATTTCGCCGTGCTGCAGGATCTCCAGCACATGCTTGCCCTCGATGGTCTCGTGCTCGATCAGCGCGGCGCCGATCTTGTCCAGGGCCGCGCGGTGCTCCGTGATGATCTGCGCCGCCCGCTTATACTGGGTGTGTAGGATGTCGGAAATCGCGATGTCAATCTTGCGGGCCGTGTCCTCGCTCACGTGTTGCGAGCGCGTGATGTCGCGACCGAGGAACACCGTGTCCTGGTTCTCCCCCATGGCCACGGGGCCGAGTTCGCTCATGCCGTAGTCGCAAACCATGGCCCGCGCGATGCGCGTGGCCTGCTTGAGGTCGCCGTAGACGCCGTTGCTGAAATCGCCCGTCACCGTTTCCTCGGCGATGCGCCCGCCCATCGCCATCGCGATCTGGTTGAGCAGCTTCTTGCGCGGCTGGGTCAAAATATCCTTGGTGGGCAGGTAGGTCGTGCTGCCGAGACTCTGGCCGCGGGGGATGATGGTGACCTTGTGCACCGGCATGGTGCCGTCATCGAGCACGGCCTGCACGATCGCGTGGCCAGCCTCGTGCCAGGCGACGAGACGCTTCTCGGCATCGTCCATCACGCGGCGGCGCTCGCGGCCCCACAGCACCTTGTCACGCGCCTCGTCGATGTCGGTCATCTCCACCTTTTTCTTGTTCCGGCGGGCGGCCAGGAGGGCGGACTCGTTCAGCAGGTTGGCCAGCTCGGCGCCGGACAGGCCGGGGGTGCCGCGAGCGATGATGGCGAGGTTCACGTCGTCGGAGAGGGTGATCTTGCGGGCGTGGACGCGGAGAATCTGCTCGCGGCCGATGATGTCGGGCAGGTCGATGTAGACCTGGCGGTCGAAGCGGCCCGGGCGCAGCAAGGCGCTGTCGAGCACGTCCGGCCGGTTGGTCGCGGCGATGATGATGACGCCCTCCTGGGTGTCAAAGCCGTCCATCTCGACCAGCAGCGAATTGAGGGTCTGCTCGCGCTCGTCGTTGCCGCCGCCGAGGCCGGCGCCGCGCTGGCGGCCGACGGCATCGATTTCGTCGATGAAGATCAGGCAGGGCGCGTTCTTACGGCCCTGTTCAAACATGTCGCGCACGCGGCTGGCGCCGACGCCGACAAACATCTCGACAAAATCCGAGCCGCTGATGGAGAAGAACGGCACGTCGGCCTCGCCGGCGATGGCCTTCGCGAGGAGCGTCTTGCCCGTGCCGGGGGGGCCGACCATCAGGATGCCCTTCGGGATGCGGCCGCCGATCTTCTGGAATTTCTTCGGGTCCTTGAGGAATTCGACCACCTCGCTGACCTCCTCCTTGGCCTCGTCGCAGCCGGCGACATCGGCGAAAGTCGCGCGGTCCTTGTCGCGGGTGAGCAGCTTGGCGCGGCTCTTGCCGAAGCTCAGCGCTCCCTTGCCGGCCTGGCGGAGCTGGCGGACGAACAGGAAATAAAGCAGGCCGATGACAAACACGAACGGCAGGATCTGCAGCAGCAGCTGCGTCATCACCGTGGTCGCCGGCTTCTCCACGAATTTCTGGGATTTCTGCAATCGCTCGAGATTGGCGTCGGTCAGCCGGCCGGTGGCGACGAAGATGTTGGTGTCGGCGCCGGTCTCATTCTTGAGGATGGGCTCGTTCGTCTTGCCGGTCAGCTGGGACCAGTCGCGCCCGCCGGTCGCATCGGGCTGGATGGAGCCCTCGGCGATTTGCCCGGTTTCAGCCAGCTCAACCACCTTCTGGATCTTGAGCGTGGCGGGCTGCGGGGCCCGGGTGGGGCTGAGTAGAAACAACGCCACGATGGCACCGATGATCACGACCCAGACCAGGCCGGTCTTAACAGGAAATCCATCAGGGGGTATGTTCTTCAGCGGCCGGCGCTTATTGTCGTTGGAGTCGGACATGGGTGGTTAGAGTAGTCGGCGAAGGTGAAGGTTCCCCCCGGATAAGTCAAACGAACCGCGGGTCGAAAATTGTCCCAAAATTGGAACCCCACTACCCTTTCCTGAACGACAACTTGCCCGGCCTGATGACCGCAAAACCGTGAGCTCCGAGGCTGAAACGCGTCGGCCGGCCGCGCTCCACCGCCGCCAGCAGAACCTCGAATCCCTGCCGTGAAAGGTCTGTCGGCTGCTTCTGCGCCAGCAGCCAGCGGTGCAATGCCCGCCGCGTTACGGCCCGCGGCATCCCGGCCAGCACACGCAGATTCAGGCGCTTGGCCCGGTCGAGTGGCGCCAGCGCTTCGACCCACGCTTCCAGCGCCTGCTCGTCCTCCTCCAGCCGTTCGCGCGACAACGCCGCGCCCGCCAGCGCGTCCCGCCCCGCCGCCTTGATCCAGGTCGGCAGCACCTGGCGACGGATCCGGTTGCGAAAAAAATCGCCGAGCACATTCGATGAATCCTCGCGCCACTTGACCGTGGCCCGGCGCAACGCCGCCAGCAGCTCGGATTTTTTGAGCGTCAGCAGCGGGCGCAAATGAGTGCGGCCGTCGCCGAGCACCAGTACCGGCCGCGGTGCGGCGAGCCCGCCCGTGCCGCTGCCGCGCGCCAGCCGCATCAGCATGCTCTCGGCAATGTCGTCCTGCTGGTGCGCCAGCCACAGGACGCCGCTGCGCCGCCGTTTCATTTCCGCGGCGAAAAAGAGATGCCGGGCCGTGCGGGCCTCTGCCTCACTGGCATCCTTGCGGGCCCCGTGCCACCGCCCCACCCGCAGCCGCACGCGCAGTGCGGCGCAGACCCTCCGGCAGAATTTCTCATCGGCCGTGGACTCGCGTCCGCGCAGCCGGTGGTTGAAATGCAATGCCAGAAGTTTTTCCCGCCTTCTGGGCCAGTGCGCCCAAAGCAAAAGTAACAGCGCCAGCGAGTCAGCCCCGCCGGAAAATGCCACTGTCCAAGTGTCTCTGGGGGATTTTTTCTCCACCCAGCGCCGCACCGCCGGGTGCAGCCGGGTGAGTGGCAGCAATTCCCCCACCCGCACGGCTTTGGCCGGCCAGTCAGCCCCACGGTTTGCCTTGGTTGCCATACGGAGACTTTTGGAGGGCCCGTCTCCTGACGGGCCGCGGCCCAGCGGGAGCTGGGCCCTCCATTATTTGAAGCTCAGATGTTCCTTGCCGAAATACGGCACAAGCGCGGCGGGAATATTCACCCGGCCGTCGGCCTGCAGGTTGTTTTCCAGCAGAGCGGCCAGCACGCGCGGCACGGCGAGACCCGAGCCATTGAGCGTGTGCACCAGCTCGGGCTTGCCGGTTTCCTTGTTGCGGAAACGGATCTGCGCCCGGCGGGCTTGGAACGCCTCGAAATTGGAACAGCTCGACACCTCGAGCCAGCGCTTCTGGCCGGCGGCCCAGACCTCGAGGTCGTATTTTTTCGACTGGGCGAAGCCGAGATCGCCGCCACACATCAGCAGCACGCGATACGGCAGCTCCAGTTTCTGCAGCAGCCGTTCGGCATCGGCGCGCAGTTTCTCCAGTTCGTCGTAGCTGGACGACGGATGCACCCACTTGAGCAGCTCGACCTTGTCGAACTGGTGCACGCGGTTGAGCCCGCGCACGTCCTTGCCGTAGCTGCCCGCCTCGCGGCGGAAGCACGGCGTGTAGGCGCAGCGGCAGACCGGCAGTGCATCTTCGTCGAGGATCTCGTCGCGGAAAAAATTGGTCAGCGGCACCTCGGCCGTCGGCACGGCGTAGAGCCGGTCGGGCGTGGTCTCATACATCTGCCCCTCCTTGTCGGGCAGCTGGCCGGTGGCGGTGGCGCTGGCGGCGTTGACGAAGATCGGCGGGCTCACCTCGGTGTAGCCGGCCTTGACGTCCTCATCCAGGAAGAACTGCAGCAGCGAGCGCACGAGCTTTGCGCCGTCGCCGATGAAAAACGGGAAGCCCGCACCCGTCACTTTCGCCCCGCGGGCAAAGTCGATCAGGTTGCTGAAGCCGGGAATCTCCCAGTGCGGGACCGCGTGCTTCGAAGCTGCGTCCACCACTCCGTGCATCGCGTGCACTTTGTTTTGCTCGGGCGTCTTGCCGTCCGGCACCGTGGCGTGCGGGATGTTGGGCAGCGTGAGCATGGCCGTGTGCCATTTCTCCTCAAGTGACTTCAGCCCCTCCTCCTTCGCCTTCACCTCGGCCGAGACCGCCTTCATCTCCTGCACCTTCGTCTGGAATTCCGCCGAGCCTTTCTTCAGCGCGGCCATCTCGTTGTTCGCCGCCTTTTGCCGGGCCCGCAAACCCTCCACCTCGGTCAGCAGCGCGCGCCAGGCCGTGTCGAGCGCCAGCACGCCGTCGAGGTCGACCGCGAGGTGCTTCTTGGCGATCGCCGCGCGCAGGATGACGGGGGATTCCCGGAGGATTTTGGGGTCAAGCATGACGGGTTACGTTGAAGGGATATCCCGCCCATTGAACAACCATTTTATCCGCCGCCGGCGGATTTCCCCGCGGCCGGTTCAGCGGCTGGAGGTGACCACCGCCCGCACCTGCGCCTTGTGCAGCGCGGCCTCAATGCGGTGAAAGAGATGGAAGACCTCCTTGGCCGAAAGCAGCCGCAGATCACCCAGTGGCGCCTGGATGGCGTAGTTGGTCGGGCTCTTGAGCGGGTAAGGCCCGTATTGCCGCGGATCGGTGGGCCCGAATAGCCCGATGGTCTTGAAGCCCATCGCGGCGGACAGGTGCATCGGCCCGCTGTCGTTCGATATCACCCAGTCCGCCTTGGCCAGCAGCGCCGGCAGCGAGGTCAGGCTGGTGTTGCCCGTGAGGTTGAGGAAGGTGCCGTCGGGAAACGACTCCTTGCACGGCAGGTAATTGTTGCCCGCCCACACGACCTTGCGCCCGGCCTCGCGGATCAACTGCGCGGTGAGCTGGGCAAACCCGTTCCATCGCTTGTTGCTCTGCCCGCTGTCGGGAAAAACCAGCACCGGCCGCAGGCCCTTGCGTGGCTCCATGAAACTCAGGTTGAGCCGCTCGAGCTCGCGAAACCGCAGCGGCCCGGCCAGCCGCGGCTCGGCGCCGACCGTCATGCAAAATTGCAACAGGAGGTCCAGTACGTGGCTTTGGGTGCCGCCGGCGGGCAGCGGGATTTTTTCGCTGTAGAAAAGTCCCGCGCCCTCGCGCGCGTCGCTGCGGCCGACCTTGCGCTTGCCGCGGGCCCACTTGGTCATGAGCCCGGTGCGCAGCAGGCCCTGGAAATCGAGCACCAGGTCGAATTCCTTTTTCCGCACCTCGCGCATCATCGCCAGAAAGCCTCGCGCGCCCTCGTGGCGCCGGAACACGTAGGCCTGGTCCACCGCCGCGCACGAGCGCACCAGCGGCGAGAAAATGTCGCGCACGATCCAGGAAATGCGCCACTCGGGCCGCTGCGCCTTGATGGACGCGGCGACCTGCAGCCCGTGCACGATGTCACGGAGCGCCGAGGGCTTGATGATGAGCATTTCCGGCATGGCGGGGAGGACGAGACCGCGATTTCCGCGGGGCGTTCCCAATGTTATTGGCAGGCAAATAAACGCAAACGCGAACCGGCGGCCCGCGTGGGATTCTGCCCGGATTCACCCGGAATTTGCGGCGGTCGTCAAAGCGCCCGCGCCCGCAGTTCCTGCAAGGCCGCCAGCACTGCCGCCGGATCCAGCCGGTCGAGCTGCCCCCCCGGCGCCTCCACCGCGCGGTGCTTCCTCGCTTCCAGCGGGAACGGCCCGAAGCGGCGGGGCGAGGTCGGCCCGAAGATGGCGAGCACGCGGTTGCCCGATGCCGCCGACAGGTGCATCGGCCCGCTGTCGTTGCCGATGAAGGTGGCCGGCTGACGCACCAAGGCGATCATCTGGTCCATGGGGCAACCCGTAAGGTTCAGGAACCGGCCGGCCGGCACCGCCACCTCGGGCTTGTCCGGCTGACCCGCGCACCAGGCGATCCGGCTCTCCGGGATGGAGCGGAAAATCAGCGCCGTCAGCTCGTTGAAACGCGGCCACTCCTTCTCCACCCCCCGGCTGTCGGTGAAAATCAGAAAGGTGCAGCGCGGGTCTCCCGCAAAGAATTCCTGCCATGGGTAGGCCTGTCCGGCGCGCAGGACCAGGGGAAAGTCCAGTCGCGGCGTCACCCCGTCCGCCCGCAGGAACGGCTGCAGGATTTCCAAGGCATGATGGGGGCCCGCGCCCTCCGGCCGGTTCACGCGCCGGTTGTAGAAAATCCCCGCGCCTTCGCGCGCATCGGGCCGGCCCCATTTGGCCGGCGCCCGCGCCGCCGCCGTCATCAGGCCGGAGCGCAGCAGCCCCTGCATGTCCCACACCGCGTCGAACCGCCGCGCGCGGAGCTGCCGCAGCAGCCGCCAGAACGCCCGCCAGCCGTCCCGCCGGCGGAAAATGATGACTTCGTGCACAAACGGCGCCGCCTGCACCAGCCCGGCGAACCGCTCGCGCACCACCCAGCTGATCCGGCATTCGGGCCGCTCCTTCGCCAGGGTCTGCACCACCTGCAGGGCGTGTACGATGTCCCCGAGGGAGGACGGCTTGATGACGAGGAGGCTTTGCATCGCGCTAAATCCGCAGGCTTGTGTCCGGCCCTGTTTTGTCCAACTCAATTTGCCTGCCACCCATGATATTCGACGCCCGGAAAATCGCCGACCGCCAGACCGAGCTCACCGCCCGCTGGCATCAGGCCGCGCCCGCCGCCGGCGGCGACGGTTTCTTCCGGCTGCTGGAGGAAAATCACCTGCGCAATTTCTCGCTCTGGCACGAGGAGGATGTCGCCCGCCGCGACGACCTCGGCTTCGAGGCGGTCTACCGGGCCAAGCGCAACATCGACCGCTTCAACCAGGAGCGGAACAACTTTGCCGAGGAGATGGACAAGGCCGTCGTCGCCGCGCTCGCCCCGCCCGAGTCGGGCTGCCCGCGCAACTCGGAGACGCCCGGCATGATGATTGACCGGCTGTCCATCCTCGCGCTCAAGGAATTCCACATGCACGAGGAGACGGTCCGCCCCGAGGCCGCCGCCGCGCATAAACAGAAGTGCGCCGAGAAGCTCGCGCGCATCCGTCAGCAGCGCGCCGACCTCACCGCCTGCCTCTGCGAACTGCTGGCCGACGTCGCCGCGAAGCGCCGCACCTTCTCCGTCTATTACCAGTTCAAGATGTATAACGACCCGGCGCTGAACCCGCAGCTTTACCGCCACGCGCCCAAGTCCGGCTCCGCATGAGCCGCGCCAGCGAGCAATCCCGCCTCTGGCTGCCGCAATACTGGCCGACCTGGCTCGGTCTCGGAATTTTTTGGCTGCTCGACCGGCTGCCGTGGCCGGAGAAACGCCTGCTGGCGCGCGGCATCGCCTGGTTTGTGTTCCATTTCATCCGCCTCCGCCGCCGCGTGGTCTTCGCCAACCTGCGCCTTTGTTTCCCGGAGAAATCAGAAAAGGAAATCCGCGCGCTGGCCCGCGCCCACTACGACTCCCTCGCGCTCGGGCTCTTCGAACTCTGCGCCGGCTGGTGGGCGCAGCCCGCGGATTTGCCTCCGCATCGCGTCGTCGGGCTCGAGCACCTGCAGGCCGCCCTGGCGAAGGGCCACGGCGCCCTGTTGCTGACCGCCCATTTCACCACGCTCGAAATCGGCGGTCGGTTCATGTCCGAGTCGCACACCATGGGCGGGCTCTACCGCGACCCCAACAATCCCGTCGTCGCCCACCTGATGCGCGGACAGCGCGCCCGGCACATGTCGCCCGCCGTCCATTTCGACGACCTGCGCGGGCTCGTTCGCGCCCTCCGGGGCAACAGCGCCATCTGGTATGCGCCCGACCAGGGCAAGCGCACCAAATCCTCCGAGATCCTGCCCTTCTTCGGCGTGCCCGCCATCACGAACACCGCCACCAGCAAGATCGCGGAGATGACGGGCGCCGCCATCGTGCCGTTCTTCGCCGTGCGCGAGGCCGACCACTCCTACACCCTGACCATCCTGCCGCCGCTGGAAAACTTCCCGACGACCGACGCCGCGGCCGATGCCATCCGCATCAACCGGCTCATCGAAAAACACGTGCGCCTCGCCCCCGAGCAATACTTCTGGGTGCACCGGCGCTTCAAGGCTCGCGGCCCCGGCTACCCCGAGGTTTATTGAACATGGCCTGGCCCGACCCGCGCCCGTTGCGCATCCTCGTCATCCGCTACCGCTTCATCGGCGACACGGTCCTGGCCATTCCCTTCCTCCGCAATCTCCGCCGCGCCTTTCCGGCGGCGAAAATCGACCTTCTTGCCGAACCGGTCTCCGGCGACACGCTCGCCCATTGTCCCTACAAGGATGAACTGCTCTTCTTCGCCCCCCGCCTGAAGGGCGAGAAGAAACGCACGGCGAAATTCCCGACCAGTCTCCCGGGCGCGGCGAAATTTCTCCGCGCCCGAAATTACGACCGCTGCTATATCCTGCGCCGTTCGTTCTCCAGCGCCATCCTGCCGCTGCTCGCCGGCATCCCCCATCGCGTCGGCTTCGCCACCGAGGGCCGCGGCTGGCTCCTCCAGCGCAGCACGCCCTACGCCGACAAGCACGAGGTGGAGTGCTTCCTCGATGTTCTCCGGGCCGACGGCATCCCGGTAACTGACACGCACAATGAAAACTGGACCGACCCGGCAACGGACCAGCGGGTCGCCGCCGCCCTGCCGGCGGGCAAACGCCCGAGGGTTTTCATCTGCGCCAAGTCCGTCTTCCCGCTCAAGGACTGGGCACCCGATCGTTTCGCGCAGCTCATCGCGTGGCTGGTCAACGAGCGCGGCTGCGAAGTCCACCTGTGCGACTCGCCCGGTTTGGCCGGTTACTATGGGGAGATCCGCGCCGCGCTGCCCGGCCCGCTCGCCCGCGACTGGATTGACTGGAGCAAGCTGCTCTCGATCCGCGAATCGAACTCACTCTTCAAGCGAATGGACCTCGCCGTCGGCATCGACACGGGTCTGCTGCACATCGCCGCGTCCTTCCATGTGCCGGTGGTCGCCCTTTTCGGTCCGCTTGAGCCGTGGCGCTGGCACCCGTGGGACACCAGGCACACGATCCTACGGCCCGACGACCTATCGGGCCCGCGCCCATTGTTGCGCCTCTCCGTTGCCGAAGTCCAAGCTGCGGCTGACCAATATCTGCAGGCCCTGGTGAAGCCATGAGCGCCAAGCCCCGCGTGATTCACTTCGTGACCGGCGGCGGCTCCGGCGCCACCAAGGTCGCGCTCGAGCTGGCCTGCGGCCATCTGCGCACGGGCAACTACGAGCCGCTGCTGGTGCTGCGCCGCAAGCGCGTGCCGCTCCCCGCGCCGATGCAGGCGCAAATCACCGCCACCGGTCTGCGCACCGCGTGGGTGGACCGTTGGCCCAAGTGGATGACCCGGCGCCAGCTCGCCGCGCTCATCACTGAATTCAAGCCGCAGGTCTTCGTCGCCCATGGCAACAGCGAGCACATCTGGGGCCGGCAGGCCGCCTTGGCCGCCGGCGTGCCGGCCGTGCTGCACGTCGAGATGAACTGCGAGCGCTACCCTTTCTGGCGGCTGTGGGCCGCGCAAAAACTGAACGCCGGGACGTCCGCCACCATCTGTGTCTCGCGGGGCGTCGCCGACCATGTGCATAAGCTCGGCCTCGCCGGGCCGCGGGTGGAAATGATCCACAACGGTGCCGAGGCCGCACGGTATTCCGCCGGTGCCCCGCCCTTTGCCTCACGCAGCGAGGACATCATCATGGTGGCGCGTTTCGCCCGGCAGAAGGATCAGCCGACCCTCATCCGCGCCGCGCGGCGGCTGGCCGACCAGGGGTGGACCGGATCGCTCCTGCTCGGTGGCGGGGACAAGGAGTCGCACCGCCGCGCCTGTGAAAAACTTGTCCGGCGGCTTCATCTGGGTGGACAAGTCGAGTTCCTCGGCCAGGTCAACGACGCCGCGCCGCTCTACCACCGTTGTCGCGCCGCCGTGCTTTCCACCCATTACGAGGGCCTGCCGCTCGTCCTCATCGACTGCATGGCGGCAGGTTGCGCCGCGATCGGCAGCGCGGCGCCGGGCGTGACCGATATCATCGAGCCCGGTGTCAATGGCTGGCTGTTTCCGGTGGGCGACGACACGGCGCTGGCCCGGACCCTGACGCAGGTGCTCGCCGGCGGCCCGGCCGTCGAGGCCGTGGTGGCCCGCGGCCACGCCGACGCCCCCGTACGCTTCTCCCTCGGCAAAATGCTCGCCCGCTACGAGGATCTCTTCAACGATCTGCTCAAGACGAAGGGCGCCGGCTCTTGATCGTCTTCATCTTCACTCTCATTCCTCAGTGCCATTGCTTGAAGTCACGGACCTGCGCACCTACTTTCACACCCGCAGCGGGGTCTACCGTGCGGTGGACGGCGTGAGCTTCACCCTCGAGAAAGGTGAGACGCTCGGGCTCGTCGGCGAGTCCGGTTCGGGCAAGTCTGTCACCTGCTATTCGCTGATGGGCCTGGTGCCCTCGCCGCCCGGCCGGATCGAGAGCGGCACGGCCATGTTCGACGGCATCGATCTGCTGCACAGCTCGCCCGCCCAGGCGCGCAGCATCCGCGGCAAGCGCATCGCGATGATCTTCCAGGACCCGATGACTTCGCTCAACCCCTACCTGCGCATCTCGGAGCAGCTCATTGAGCCCCTGCTCATCCACGAAAGGATTTCCAAGGCCGACGCCCTCGCGCGCGGCCTGGCCATGCTGGAGGCCGTCGGCATCCAGGACGCGGCGAAGCGCTTCCATGGTTATCCGCACGAATTCTCCGGCGGCATGCGGCAGCGCGTCATGATCGCCATGGCGCTCATCACCAAACCAGACATCCTCATCGCCGACGAGCCGACCACCGCGCTCGACGTCACGGTGCAGGCCCAGATCCTCGAGCTGCTCAAGAAACTCCAGCGCGACCTGGGCATGGCGGTCATCTTTGTCACCCACGACCTCGCCGTGGTGTCCGGCCTGTGCGATCGCGTGCAGGTGATGTATGCCGGTCGCATCGTGGAAACTGCGGACGTGCGCACGCTGTTCAAGTCGCCGCGCCACCCCTACACCAAGGCGCTGCAACACTCCATCCCCTCACTGCAGCCCAAGGGCCGCGAACTCTACACCATCCCCGGCATGCCGCCTGATCTGTCAAAGCCCAACGCCGGCTGCGCCTTCGCCCCGCGCTGCGCGCACGCCGTGGATCATTGCCGCATCACCGACCCGGGTCTCGTCGCCGTCTCTCCCGGCCAGGCCACCGCGTGTCTCCGGGTGCAGAACTCGGAAATTTGAACCACTGTGCCCCCCCCCATCCTCCAACTCCACGACGTCAAGACCCACTTCCCCGTTGAGTCGGGTTTCCTGTTTAAGAGGCGGACCGGCACGGTGAAGGCCGTGGACGGCGTGACGCTTGACCTGCAGCGCGGCGAAGTGCTCGGGCTCGTCGGCGAATCTGGCAGCGGCAAATCCACCCTTGCCCGGACCATCCTGCAGCTTGTGCCTACCACCGCCGGCACGGTGCTGCTCGAGGGCCGGAACCTCACCGTCGCCTCCGCGGCCGGGATGCTCAAGGCCCGTCGCGACCTGCAGATGGTTTTCCAGGATCCGTTCGCCTCGCTCAACCCGCGCCTGACCGTCTTTGCGGCGCTGGCCGAGCCACTGCTGGTTCATAAGGTCGTGCCGGCCGACCGGGTGCCGGTGCGCGTCGCCGAGCTGATGGAGCAGGTCGGGCTCGCCCCGCGCTTCATGCAGAAATATCCGCACGAGTTCTCCGGCGGACAGCGGCAGCGCATCGCCATCGCCCGCGCCCTGGCCCTCGAACCCAAGGTCATCATCGCCGACGAGCCCGTGTCCGCGCTGGACGTTTCCATTCAGGCGCAGATCCTCAACCTGCTGGCCGGCCTCGTCCGGAGGATGAATCTGACGATGATCTTCATCGCCCATGATCTGTCGGTGGTGAAACACATCTCCGACCGCATCGCGGTCATGTATCAGGGCAAAATCGTCGAGCTCGGTCCCGCCCTCGACATCATGGAGCGCCCGCAACATCCTTACACCCGTGCCCTCATCAGCGCGATCCCGCGCGTCGACCGTTCTTAGTCTTCTCCCCCATGAAAACACTCCTCCGTTTGTGTCTTCTGCTCTCCCTGCTCGCGGTGGGTTCGTTGCCCGCCCAGAGCGGTCCCTCGACGGCCGAGCGTGACGCGCGGGCCAAGCTGGCGACCGAGCAGCGGCTGGCCTATGCCGCCTCGGCGGAATATAACCCGTATAACTCAAAAATTAGTGACATCAGAAAAGCGGCCTTCGATTTTCTCGGAAAGGACAAATTTCCCGAGGCCATCGCCGCGGCCCAAAAGGGGCTGGCCCTGTCGAAATACAACATCGACCTGCTGATCATCCTTGCCACCGCCTACCGGACCTCGGGCGACATCGCCAACGCTGACAAAGTCCGGGAGCAATGGATGAGCCTGGTCGATTCGATCCTGCGCAGCGGCACCGGGCGGGATTATGCCTCCGCCTTCCGGGTCATCAGCGTGGACGAGGAGTATACCGTGCTGCGGATCCTGCGGCTGGAATCGACCAACCAGTCACTTGTCGAGCATGACGGCAGTGAATTCGACGTGATGAACGTCAAGGATACTGAGTCCGGCCGGGAGGGCGTCCTCTACTTCAATGTGGACCTGCCAAAAAAGTGGCTGAACAAGCAATTCGCCAAGCCGGCGAAGTAACGCCGCCCGGTTTTACTTGTCCTTCTTTTCCGGATTGGCCGGCTTGTCCGGATTGGGATTCTGGACCGTGCCGAGGATTTCCATTTCACCCAGCTTCACCGACCCGCGTTGAATCGGGGTTTTGACCCTGACCAGCTCATCCAGTTGGTGGCCAAAATTGTCGGCGCCGACCTTGGACATGGCCGGCAGCGAGTCGGCAAAATTATTGCCCGGCGAACGGACGCTGAGGCGCGTGACCCACAGCAGGCGCTGCTTGTGCAGTCCTTTCTTAAACTGGTTGTCGTAGGCCATGAGGATGATGAAATAGCGCTCCTCGTTCAGCTCCTCGTTCATCGTCTGTTCCGCCGCGGTGGGCATGAGGTTGTGCCTTTCCTTGCCCAGCGAGCGGGCATAACCCAGCAGGGCGGCATTGCGGGCGATGGCTCCCATCGTACTGGCTTCGGTTGTCTCGCGCCGATCGAGCGCCATGTTCAGGTTATTCGAGTCGGCCTTGCCGGTGGCGTCGATGGATGCGTTATATTCCGACACGGCGTTGTTCAGCTCGCTGGCAGCGAACGCCTTCTCGGGATCCTGATAGACCTGGGTGAGGCCCCAGTGCACATAAATGACCAGGTCGGCCCCCGCGACATCAGCGGTGGGCAGATAGTTCTGCTTGGCCAGGTTGGGCACCAGAATCCTAAGAATATCGGAAAATGTGGTTTTGCTCAGTCCCTTGTCGACAGTGTCGCCACCGAGAAAATGCCCCTGGGTGAAGATGTAGGTCTCCGGATCCATTCCGCCGGCCGCGCTCTTCTTGCGGATGTAGTCCGGCGCGGCCGTGGAGCTCACGGCGATGTTTTCGGTCGGCATGGCCTGGAGCAGACTGACCGTCAGCAAAGTGGCGGGCACGAGAACCAGGCGAAGGGGGTGTTTGGCCATGACCGGAGGTGACGCCATTTCCCCTACGCAGGTAACCACCGAGCACAACCCCTTTATGGAAAAAACGCCCTCAGCCGGGCGGCAACCCCACCTGTCGCAGCGCCTCGTAGGTCGCGATGCCGGCGGCGGTGGAGAGATTGAGCGAGCGAAGCCCGGCGTTGGCCTGCGGGATTTTGACCCGATGTGTTCCGCCGAGTTCCGCATGCAGCCAGTCGGGCGTCCCCGCCTCCTCGTTGCCAAACACCAGTCCGTCGCCATCGGCATAGCGCACATCCCAGAAGCTCTGCGTGGCATGCGTCGTGAACAGCCACAGCCGCTGCGGCGCGGTCGTGCTGGCCTTGAACGCCACCCAATCGGCGTGATGGTGCACATCGAGCGTGTGCCAGTAATCCATGCCCGCGCGCTTGAGATTCCGGTCGGTCACCTCGAAACCCAGGGGGTGGACCAGGTGCAACCGGGTGCGTGAGACGGCGCACATCCGGCCGATATTGCCGGTGTTTTGCGGGATCTGCGGCTGGAAGAGCACGACGTGCAGCATGCCGGGGTTGGAAGACTTAATCGGCTTTACGGCAAGCCGTTTTCCTCTAGAAAAGCCGTGGTCGTCGGGCCGCGGCCAAACCTGAACCATGCCAAAATCACCGCCCTCAACGGGAGGCAAGATCGTCGTCCTCGTGGATGACGAGTTCTCCTACATCGATCTGCTGCAGCAGTTGCTCGGCGATCATCTCCTGTGTCCCGTGCACGGCTACACCAAGCCGGCCGATGCACTCCGCGCCCTGCCCGACCTGAACGTCGGCATGATCATCACCGACTTCCAGATGCCGGACATGAACGGCCTGCAGTTCATCGCCGCCGTGCAGAAAATCAACCCGGTCGTCCCGGTGGTGATGATCACGGCTTACCACATGACCTTCACCGACCGCGAGCTGGCCGCGGTGCCCTCCTTGAAGGCCATCGTGAGAAAACCTTTCAAGTGGACGGTGCTGGCCGATGAAATCGTGAAATACTGGCCCGACTCCACGCCGCCGAAGATCATCTCCTCAAAAAACCCGTTTAAGGACGCGAAGGCCTGAGTTGTCGGCCCGCAGCAGATGGATCGTCGCGGGCAGCCGGTGGGCGGTGAACGCTGCCGCCATCGCCCGCCCCACCCTCGCCGCCAGCCGCGGGCGGGCCACGCAAAGCACGCTCGAGCCGCTGCCGCTCAGCCAGCCGGTCAGCGCGCCCGCCTTCACGCCGGCCTCGATGGCCGACTTCGCCCCGGGGATGAGCGGCAGCCGGTAGGGCTCGTGCAAATAATCACACACCGCGTCGCGCAGCCGGTCATATTCGCCGGAGACGATGGCCGCCACCACGTAGGCGGCGCTGTTCACGCTCTTGATCGCGTCAAAATAGGGAATCTCCTTTGGCAGGATGCCGCGGGCCTTCTTTGTTTCCAGCTCCTGGTCGGGCGCCACGACAACGAAGCACAGGTCTCGGCCGATGGGCTTGCGCAGCACGCCGAGCAACTCGCCGGTGTGCGGGTCGCAGCGCGCCACGCAAAAGCCGCCGATGACGGCGGGCGTCGCGTTGTCCGGGTGACCCTCGAGCTGCGTCACGAGGCTGCACAGGTCGTCCTTGTCCAGACGGGCGCCGGCGAGCTCGTTGAGCCCCGCGACCACGCCGGCCCGCAGGGTGACACTGGAGCCGAGGCCGCGTGAGATGGGCACAGCGCCTGTGATGCTCAGCTCAAAACCAAATTCCTCCACCCCGGCGCGCACGAAGAACAGCCGCGACGCCTCGTCTGCCATGTCGAGCCCGGCGGCCTCGCTTTGCGTCGCCGCCTGCGCGTCACGCCAGTCGCCGCGGGTCAGAGTGACGTCGTTATAGATGGTCAGCGCGAGCCCGAGCGTATCGAAGCCCGCCCCGCAGTTCGAGGTGCTGCCCGGCACGCGGACAGTGACGCGATTGGGAAGTTTTTTTTTCATCGGTGGTCTTTGAGCGCCCGGCGGGCCTCCAGCTGCTGTTCACGCTTTTTGACGTCGGCCCGCTTGTCGAACTGCTTTTTGCCGGAGGCGGTGGCGATTTCGACCTTCACCAGCGCCTGCTTGAAATACATGCGGAGGGCGACGATGGTCTTGCCGCCGGTCTCGACGGCCGACGACAGCTTGCGGATCTCGGTGTCGTGCAGGAGCAGCAACCGCACCCGGCGCGGGGCGTGCTGGGAGAGGCCGCCGTGCGAGTATTCCTGGATGTAG
>JAYUGX010000130.1:0-7248 GCA_043738215.1 Lacunisphaera sp. | reverse complement strand
CGAACTTGCCGAGCGACTCGGTCACGCGGGCGGCGGCGATGGCGGCATCATAGCCCTGGACTTTAATGGAAAAATTCTTGGCGAGCGACTGCCGGATCGCGTCATCCAGTGTGATCGTCCCCATCCCCTGGCTGCTGACGGCCGACATGGCGAAGACCGGAATCGTTGTGAGCGAAATGAGAAACAGTGCGATGAATCGCCGGGGGAGGGGCATTGGAGGTTGAGTTGCCCCCCATTTGCAACCCTCGTGCCAGCCCGAAAACTAAAACTAACAAGCTGTTCTACAACGATTAGTGTGACTAACCAAAAGCGTCTCTGAACGACCCCGCCTCGTCGGCGGGATTAAACAATCCCGGAAATGGGAAAGAGGAGGAAGTGAGGGTGAGAGGGAGAGTGAAAGTGGAGGAGAAAAAGTGAGATGACCTTCTGCCTTGGGCATGGATCAACTTCACTCTCACTACTCACATCTCACGCTTCCATCCGATCAACTTTGCCGGGGCGCCGGGCCAGTTTGATATCGTTGAGCATGGGGCGATGCGGTCAGCCCACTGCTGCGGCCGGCTTGGTGCCCTCCGGCCAGACGTAGGGCAACGGGCGGAAGGTGACATTAGGCACGCCTTGGGCGAGCAGCCAGTCGTAGACCGGCTTGGCTTTTTCGCCGCCCTGCTTGGCGCAATGCAGCAGGGTGAAGCCGTGCGGACCGGGAATCTCGTGGGCATTGGGGTTGAGCGCATGCACTGCCTTGATGAAGTCGAGCTGGCCGAGCATGGCGGCGGCGTAGATATCGAGACGGGCGCCCTTGCCGAGTAGGTATTCGGCGATGGCATGTCCGCCGGTATGCGCCGCCGCCTGCAGCGGCGTTTCAAAATCGCCGCCACCCCAGTCCCAGGACGCGTTGGCGAGCAGGGGTGTCTCCTCAACAAGCTTCATCACGTTTTCGAGGCTGCGGTGGGCCTGCCCGACCGTGGACTGGACCTTGTCGAGGGGCAGCACGGGCGGCTTCGGTGGCGGCTTGCTGGCTGGCGGCGGAACCGGTGGCAGCGCCGCCGGTGACGGGGTGGAGGGCTCGGCTTGATCAGCATAGAGCGAGCGTATGAGCGCCAGCCCGGAACTGGCCGCCACCAGCTGGGCGGAGCCGAGGAGAAAGAGACGGCGATTCATGGAGGATTTCATAGGGGAAATATTATTCGGAGCGGAGGGCAATGAGCGGGTCGACCTTCGTGGCGCGGAGGGCCGGCAGCCAGCAGGCGAGCAGAGCAACCCCGGCGAGCAGGAGGGCGATGAGAGCATAGGTCAGCGGGTCGCTGGTGTTGATCCCGATGAGCAGGTTCTGGAAGTAACGCGTGATCGCGAACGCGAGGATGAGCCCAAGCACAAGCCCGGCCCCGGCCACCACGAGTCCGCGGCCTAGGATGAGCGACAGCACGTCGGCTGGCTGCGCCCCGATGGCCATGCGGATGCCGATCTCACGGGTGCGTTTGCCGACAGTGTAGGCCATGATGCCATAGACCCCAATGGCGGCGAGCAGCAGGGCGAGCAGGCCGAAGACGGAGAGCAGGGCGGCGCCGGTGCGCGGCGCCCACAGGCCTTGGCGGATGTTTTCGTCCATGGTCGTGACATTCACGAAGGGCAGGGTGGGGTCGAGGGACTGGAGCTGCTTGCGGAGCGTGGGCATGAGGACGGCGGCATCAGTCTGCGTGCGGACATGTAGCGTGCCGAATCCGCCGCGATCGGTCTCCTGTCCGAGCGAGAAAAAGGCGTAGGGCTTGGGGTCCTCGCCAATATTGTCGAACACGACGTTCTTGATGATGCCGACCACCTCGACGGGATTCTCGGAGCCGAAGACCTTGATGGTCTGCCCCACGGCGTTCCGGTTCGGCCAGGCGAGCTTGGCCAGGGTCTCGTTGATGACGACGACGAGCGGGTGCTTCATGTCATCGGCCTCGGTGAAATCACGGCCGGCCATGAGCGGGATGCCCAGGGTCTTGAAGTAACCCGGCCAGACTTGCAGGTAGCTCATCAGCTGGCCGGTGGTGCGCAGCTTGTCGTCGTCGCCCTGCGGGCGCAGGGTGCGGAGGAAACCGCCGCCGTTGAGTAGCGAGCCCGACGCAACGGTGGCGTGGGTGACACCCGGAACGGCCAGGGCGCGCTCGACGGCGCTGCGATAATACGCGGTGGCGCGCTCACCAGCATAACCCTGGGCGGAGACATTGACGGAGAGGAGCGCGAGATTGCCGGTGTTCCAGCCGGGATCGGTCTGCTGGGCGTGCCGGAGGCTGCGAATGAACAGGCCGGCAATGATCAGGGCGATGACCGAGAGGGCGATCTGGCCGGCGACGAGAAAATTTCGCAAACTGAACAGCGGGGACCGCGCGGCGGCGCCCCCGGTTTCCTCCTTGAGCGTGCTGGTCAGCTCGGGCTGGGTGGCACTCCAGGCCGGGGCGAGCCCGAAGAGCAGTCCGGTGAACAGCGCGATGACCATGCCGAAGCCCATCACGCGTCCATCAAGGGTGATGACCATGTCCTGCGGGAGAAACGGCGGACGGAGCGACCAGAGCAACTGCTGGGTCCATTCGGCGATGAGCAGGCCGGCGAGTCCGCCAAGTGTCGCGAGCAGCAGGCTTTCCGTGAGGAGCTGGCGGATCAGGCGCTTGCGGTCGGCGCCGAGCGCGATGCGGACGGCGACCTCGCGCTGGCGGGCCGTGGCCCGGGCGAGCAGGAGATTGGCGATGTTGGCACAGGCGATGAACAGCACCAGTCCCGCGAGGGAAAGGAGCAGGGTGCCCGCGAGCATGAAGTTCTGGCGCTGGTTGGGATTGATGCCGGACTGGGCGAGCGGCACGAGGCGCAGGCCGCGACCCTTGTTGTCGGTGGGATACTGTTTCGCCAGCTGCTCGGCGATGGGCTTGAGGCCGGCGTCCGCCTGCGTGAGCGCCACGCCGGGCTTGAGCCGGGCCACGATGCTGAAAAGAAGGGCGCGCCGGTTCTCAAAGAAACTCAGAAAAATGCCGCTGAGGATCTGCCTGTAACTCGCCGTGGTGACCCAGAAGGCGGGTGAGTTGAGGGTGTTGAGGCCCTTGAAGTCCGCGGGTGCGACCCCGATGACCGTGAACGCCGTGCCATTGAGCATGACTTCCCGGCCGATGATGCCGCGGTCACCGGCGAGTTGGGTCTGCCAGAAGCTGTTGCCCAGCACCGTGACCGGATGGGTTCCGATCGTCTGGTATTCGTCCGGCCGGAAGGTGCGGCCGAGCGCGGCCCGCACGCCGAGCAGATCGAAGTAATTGCCGGAGACGAGCTCGCCGAAGATCTGGGATGGTTCGCCGTTGAGCAACAGGTTGGCCGGGGCGAAACTGTAGCAGGCCATCCCGGCGAAACCCGGGTTCTGGTCGCGGTAGTCGGCGAAATTGGGATGCGAGACGGGAAGCAAGCCGGGGTTGCGCTCGTCGGTGGTGTAGAGCGTCACGAGCTCCTCCGGTCGCTGCACCGTGAAGCTCTTCAGGAAAAAGGCGTTGATGAACGAAAAAATCGCCGTGTTGGCGCCGATGCCGAGTCCGAGGGTGAGGACGGCGATCAGCGTGAAGCCGGGGGACTTGAGCAGGAGGCGGAGGGCGAGGCGGAGGTCTTGGAGCATGGGTTGTATTGTTCGTGGCAACCCGGTTGTGTGGTGTGTCGGGAAAGAATTACTCGGTGCGCAGGGCCACGAGGGGATCCACTTTGGTCGCGCGGCGGGCCGGAATCATGCAGGCGACGAGCGTGAAGCCGGGGGACTTGAATAACTGGCGGAGCGCAAAACGGATGTCGTGCATGTGGGGTGCCCGTAGGAGCCCCGTATTCTGCATTGGATATGCCACCCGCAGAGCAAAAATAAACTCCGGACGGCCAGCAGGTTGCACCGCACCCTCCCGCGACAATAGCCGCGTTTGTCCGCTCTCGAAATTCAGCCGTCCCGAAAGCGGGAAAATTCTATTTGGCCCAGAGCCGCGCGGCGGCGTAAATCAGGAACACCGCGAAGGTCCGTTTCGCGTAGAGTGCGGGGATTTTCTGGATGAAGAGCGAGCCGAGCACGGCGCCGATCGCGCCAGCGAGGGCGCACGCCCAGAAAACCGGCCAGTTGATTTTTCCCAGGCTGAAATTGGTCGCGCTGCCGGCGAGAGAAATGGGAATGATAAGCGCGAGCGAGGTGCCGACTGCGATATGGTAATCGATTTTGAAGAGCA
This sequence comes from Lacunisphaera sp., assembly GCA_043738215.1. Classification (GTDB taxonomy): domain Bacteria; phylum Verrucomicrobiota; class Verrucomicrobiia; order Opitutales; family Opitutaceae; genus Lacunisphaera. Next base: position 3,028 of record JAYUGX010000130.1, on the reverse strand, counting down.
GGACGAGGACCGGGACGATGATGATGCCGCCACCGATGCCGAAGCAGCCGCTGGCGAAGCCGGCCAGTAATCCGAGGAGCGCGTAGCCAAGGGTTGGGTTCATGCCTGCGGGCATAGCGCAGTCCCCCTCGGGGTGCAAGCGGGCGGTGCGCTCATGGAAATCAACTGATCAGCAGGCCGTCGGCCAGGCGGATGACGCGCGAGCCGTAGGTCGAGTTTTCCTGCGAATGTGTCACCTGGATGATGGTGGTGCCTTCGGCATTGAGCTTCTTGAAGAGCGTCATGATCTCGCGGCCCTGGTCGGAGTGGAGATTGCCGGTGGGCTCGTCGGCAAGGATGAGCGAGGGCTTGGCGATGAGTGCCCGGGCCACGCCGATCAGCTGCTGCTGGCCACCCGACAATTGGCTGGGATAGAGGTCCTTTTTCCCGACGATGCCGAACTTGTCGAGGACGTCGCAGACGACCGACTCGCGCTCCTTCTTCGGGATGTCGCGGTAGGAAAGGGGAATCTCGAGGTTTTCGTAGACGGTGAGGTCGTCGAGCAGATGGTAGCTCTGGAAGACGAAGCCGATGTGCTTTTTCTGCAACTCGAAGCGTTTCTTCTTGTCCAGCTTGTGCACAGCCTCGCCGCGCAGCGTGAATTCACCATCCCAGGCGCTGTCGTGCAGGCCGAGGATGTGCAGCAAGGTGGACTTGCCGGAGCCCGACGGGCCCATGATGGAGACGAATTCGCCCTCAGTGATCGTGAGGTTGATGTTGCGCAGGGCGTAGAAAACGCCGCCCTTGAGCGGGTAGACTTTTTCGAGGCCACGAAGAGCTATCATTTGCGGTCGCATGTTAGGTTTAAAGGGAGAATGGGCAAGGTGCACATGCTCAAAGCGGTTCGATTTTCGTAATACGACCGCCGGAATGCGTCCAGCGATGGAGCGTCGAGTCGGTGCCATGCTTCAGGGTTCTGAGCAGCTCGGGGGCGTCGCGTTTCTGCAGCATGAGTTCCTGCACCCCTTCGGCGTCACAGTTGAAAATTTTGGCGTAGCCCTTGTAGAATCTGGGCTCGCCGATAATCCGCGATAACCCACCGGAATCCCGTTCCGCTTCGGCAAGGCGGCTTGCCGGCCGTAGGCTTGGCGAAGGCCGGTCCAGGGCGAGAAAACTGTAGGGCAGGGAACGCAGATCAATGCCTGCCCGCTGGCCGAACTTCACCCAGCCGGAGTCCGCGTAGATGCCGGTGGGCGGCGTGGCGAAAAAGTGGCACCAGTGCCGGTCGTTGCCGGTTGCGAGCACACCGCAGGCTGCCTGGTGCGGGCACGGAGCGACAACTTTTAGGCCGTTATTGAGCAGTTTTTTTCGCCAACCACCGAGTGCACGGCTGACCTCGTGCGTGCCCGGCTCGACCCAAAAGATGGTTTCGGCCCGGGCGGCCAGGGCGCGCAACTCAGCCCGCGCCGGTTCATCGAGTTCGTTCAGCACATGGCTGACGACCAGCACGCCGATCGGCTCGTCGCTCTGCCGGAAGCGATGACTGGCACGCTCCACGGCAAGTTTGGGCAATGCGATTCGGCCGTGATGCTCGGCGAAGTCCATTGCGAGCGCCGAGTGATCGTGAACCAGCAGTCGCGCGAAGTTGGCGGCACCGAAGAATATAATCACGCGCCGGCCGGCGATGCCGCTGCCGCAACCCCAGTCGAGCACGGTGGCGCCGGGCGGCGGCGCCCAGCGGCGCAGTTTCAATTCGCGCAGCACGGCATCCCACTTCCACCCGATGCGCTCACCATAGGTGAAATCGTAGCACTCGAGATCGGTGAGGGTGTGCCAGTAGGGTCCGCCCGCAGCCGCGCCGGAGAGGAAGTTGTCACGCAGCCGGTCGAGGATTTCCCAGTCGAGCGATTCCCAAGTCATGTGCGGGTATTTTCGAGGTCCGGCCTGGCCGGTATTTTAGAGATGCGCCGGCCGGTGAGAAAAACCCAAGCGAACCACCCGGCCAGCGCGAGGCTGAAAGACCGGCGCACCAAATCAAAGGTGGATCCCTGAAAAAAGACCGCGGTCTCCCGCAACGCCGCGTAGAGGAAGAAGGTGCCGACCGGCCAGCGCGCCCACTGCGGCTGGAGCCAGAGCCAGGCGGCGGCCGCAAGGTAGAGCCCCGGCACGACGAACATCAGCGGCCGATAGTGGTCGACGGTGCCGAACAGCATATAAAGCAGTGCACAGGCTTTCGCCACGAGGAGCACCACCGCGGCGCAAATGGCCAGTTTACCCTTCATACCAGCAGAAATCCCAGTTGCCGGGCCAGCGCCTGGGACTTGATGCCGTAGAAGCTGGCCAGCTGGCGCACGCTGGCCGCCGACTCGTCGGTGCGTGACGGACCGGGGCGCTTGGTGGCGGCGATCATCAGGTTCTTGGCGGTGTGCTCGGTGGAGATGAACTCGAAGACCTTCGTGTCGTAGCCAGCCCACTCGAGCAGGAGGGCGCGCAGTGCATCGGTGGCAAACTCTGCATGACGCTCCTGGAAAATCCCGTGGCGCAGCGCCGGCGCGAGCACCGGCGCCGCCTGCAGTTGCGGTCGCAGTTCCTTCTGGCAGCACGGAGCCACGACCAGGAGCACGGCGCCGGCCTGCACGCCCTTGGCGAGGGCGTCGTCGGTCGCGGTGTCGCAGGCATGCAGCGCGATGAGCACGTCGAGCGCGGGCAGTTTGGCCGATTCGATCGTGCCGCTAACGAAATTAAGCTTCTCCCGGCCGGTCTCGCGCGCCACACGGTTGCAGAGCTGCACCAGTTCCTCGCGGGCCTCGATGCCGCGGACGTGCGCGGGCCGCGACTCAACCAGGTTGAAGTAGTCGTAAGCGGCAAAAGTAAGATAGCCCTTGCCGCAGCCCATGTCGGCGATTTCCAACGGACGGTGCGTGGGCAGCGCGGCGTCGGCTGTGAGGTGGCTGAGGATCTCGGTGAATTTGTGGATCTGCCGGTGTTTGTCGGCCAGGCCTTCGCGCACGGCGCCGGTGGCGGTGGTGACACCGAGTTTTTCCAGCCA
>JAYUGX010000129.1:0-7253 GCA_043738215.1 Lacunisphaera sp. | reverse complement strand
CGGCTTCGCTTTGGCCGGATGTGAAGGCAGCGTATTGGTCCGCCGTTTTCTGCCCAAAATCCTGGCGCACGGCTCCGGCTTGTTCAGCGAACTTCGCCAAGTGCGGTTTGGCGGCAGCCGCGACGCTTTGCTTTAGCTTCTCTTCATCTAGTGCACCGGGCGGGCTGATTGATGAAGCCGCGTCTGGCCGAAACACGATCTCTGCTCCTTCCACGAGACCCACCATGGAACCCAACAGTTTGCTGATCTTGAGAGGGTCCACTGGGCCAGTTGCTTTCGGCGCATCAGGATCAATGCCGAACGACAGCAGCACCACACGGCGCACCCACACCGGAGGGAGCGCGAAGCCAGGCGCAACCGGAGCACCAAAAGCCCACTTGGCTTCTTCTCCCATCGCGGGCAACCGCGCCATTCCACGCTGAATAACTGCGCTTTTATCTTTCTTCGTTAATATCATTCGCTGCAGAAGTTCGCCCCTTTATTGGATACATCCGATCGAAGAAGTCACCCAGGCAGGAATGGCTCTTTAGCGTAGTCGATATAAAGCACGCCACCGTCTGGGGTATCAAGCCACGAGCGTGTTTTGTCTGGCGGAACAAAAACGAAATCAAGTTCTCGTCCGATGTAGTGCGCCAGGAATTGAGCGTAGTCGGCAGGAATCCATTCTTCGAAGAGCGGTTTTGCACTTAGTCCTCCAAGTGGCAGTTGATGAGTCACGTGGGGGCCGTCCTTTCCCGCCATAGAGATGTATTTCGGGGTTCGCGTCGCCAATGACGAGCGATAGGAAACCCGCGCACATACCTCCCGAAATTGTATCGGATGCAAAGGAAACGCGTAGTAGCGGGAATAAATATGCTCATCATTCTCTTGTGCACCGCCATCGGCTAACGCTCCCACGATGGCGACTCGTCCAGCCCGCACACCTATCGTGAGACCGGGAACCGAATCGCACATATCCCAACATTTTGTCTCGTCTGCCGGTCTCTGCGCATCGAAGACGAAAATTGTGCCGGGGTTGAAATCTTTCAGTTCTACGATTCCACGGGCCTGTTGAAGAAAATATCGGTGGGTGCGGTATGCCCGTAAGAATTCTTCGGTGATGATTGTGCCAGCTTTTGCATCGCTGCGGTCCTTGAGCAATGTCAGTTCCTTATACAGGATGCCGTAGAATATCTTTCCTAACCACAAGAACAGCGGTTTGTGGCCGAGTGCCAGGACGGCATCGCGCCCCTTTTCGACGGCCTGTGACATGGCGTCCTCGACAGGCTTCAACCGGACATTGTTGCAGGACGAACAGCATGGGACTGTTAAAGCGCTATACTTGATGTCTGTGCCGTTCGTTAGATTCAGCCGTTGATCCCACAGCCTAAATCGCCTCTGCGCCCATTGCGGGATGACATGCTCCTCTGTTTTCCCAATTATCGACAGGTCACAGGCACATAAGAAACATTTTTGCCGAGGATCGGATAGATCATCGAGAAGGTCGTCGAGGTCTTGGAAGCCGTTCGCCATGTCGTTGCGCCAGGAGCTAGCCGGGATTGTGTTTGTCGATAGCGTGATTCCATCCGCGTTCACCAGGCGGCCCGTCAATTGTGATAAGGGTGGAATAGTCTGGACGGATCAGCTGCGGCAATGATGTCGGTTTAATCTCCCTCTGATTCTCTTCGACTAGGTAGGCCCGTGGCGGAATCGCGAACTCCCGACCGTCGGAGCGGACAATCACAATGCCATCCGCCTCGGTGATCCGAACAATTGGCCCGTAAAAATGAGCTAGGACCTCGTTTCCGTCCTTAGGATAGCGGACAGAGACGACTAATTTTTTGCCTATAAGCGGAGCCACATTGGCGTGGAAGACAGGGTCGGTCCAACTGCCATCCTGGCGTTGTGCCACGGTCTTTGCCAAGTGATAGGGGGTATCGGACATTTGAGGCGAACACGGTCACCAGAACTAGCAGCGGAGTCGAGAGTGAGAATGGCTGTGACCGGACACCAAAACGGACACCAAACGGCTCAGAAAGGCTGTTCAGGAGTAGTTCTAGTTTATGCTTGGTTAGCTCTGAGAAGTGGCCATTTTGGAACTGCAAACGATGCGATAGACGGCCGATTCCGCCCCGCACCTCCAGCCTTCGCCTGAGCGGAGCGAGGGCAAGGCTGCCCGCCATAGCTTTGGCGACAGCGGGCATTTCATTTGCGAGTCGTGGCCAGACTTCGGCTGGCAGGCCACCATTCGCACCACGCCGGCGCAATTCGCGCTAGACTACTTCGTCCACTTTCCGGTTAATCGCGCATGGCCTGCACCGTTTTCACCATCGCCAACCAGAAGGGCGGCGTCGGCAAGACCACCACCGCGGTTAATCTCGCGGCCGCCCTCGCCGAGCGCAAGGTCCACACCCTCCTCGTCGACCTCGACCCGCAGGCCAACGCCACCAGTTCGCTCGGCGTCGAGAAACAGGAGGGCAAGAGCCTTTACGGCCCGCTCCGCGGCGAGGGCAGCGCCTTCGAGATGCTCACGCCGACCGAATGGCCGCACCTCGCCCTCATCCCGTCCGAGGTCGACCTGGCCGCCATCGAGATCGAGCTGGCCCAGCAGGAAAACTACCTGATGCGGCTGCGCTCGGTGCTCGACCCGCTGCGCAACTCCGGCGGCTACCGCGCCATCATCATCGATTGCCCGCCCGCCCTCGGCATGCTGTCGATGAACTCCCTCGCCGCCGCCGACCACCTGCTCATCGCCCTGCAATGCGAATACATGGCGCTCGAGGGCCTCGGCCAGATTCTCAAGGTCGTCGAACGGCTGAAGAAGGCCGGGATCAACCCCACCCTCGACGTCGGGGGCATCGTCATGACGATGTTCGACAGCCGGACCAATCTCTCCAAGCAGGTCGTGGACGAGGTAAAGCAGCACCTGTCCAGCAAGCTTTTCGACACCGTCATCCCGCGCACGGTCCGGCTGAGCGAGGCGCCCAGCTTCGGCAAGCCGATCTTCGCCTACGACCCGCACGGAGTCGGCGCCACGGCCTACCGCGCGCTCGGCAAGGAAGTCGCGGATCGCTTCGGCCTGAAGGAAAAGGACGCTTAGCTTCGTCGGTAGGGGCGCTTGCCCTCAAGCGCCTGGGCCGTTGGCGGCAATGGCCCCTACCAACCGCCGCTTGCGATTTTGTCTGCTAACTGCTCACTGCTGACTGCTCACTATCATGTTCGCCACCCTGAACAAATACCGCGCCGCCTTTTCGGTCGGCCTGCAGAGCAACCTGGTTTACCGGGTGAACTTCGCCCTGCGCGGCTTCTTCTCGTTCTTCCACCTCATCGTGGTGTTCATCCTGTGGACCTCCGCCTACGCAGGCAGCCCGGTCATCGGCGGCTTCAGCTTCGCCCAGACCTTCACCTACTTCGTCGCGCTCATCGTGGTGCAGTTCATGATCGGCGCGTTCAACGAGGACTACCAGATCAGCGAGGAAATCCGCAACGGCCTCATCAACCAGTTCCTGCTCAAGCCGGTCAACTACTTCGGCTACCGTTGCAGCATCTACGTGTCGGCCCGGTTGGTGACCGGCCTGCTCATCCTTGTGCCGGTGCTGGTCACGTACCCGCTGATGAAGGACTATCTCGTGCTGCCGTTCGACGCCTGGCGGCTCGCCATCGGGTTGCCCGCGTTGGCGATGTCCGCACTCATCCAGTTCGGCATCGCCTACTGTTTTGGCTTGGTCAGCTTCTGGCTCCTCGAAATCCAGGGCCTGGTGATTCTCTCGATGGCGATCGAGTCGGTGCTCGGCGGACAAATCTTTCCGCTCGACCTGCTGCCCGACTGGCTCTTCCGGCTGTCGCAATACCTCCCTTATTACTACCAGATGTATTTCCCGGTCGCAATTTTCACCGGCCGGCTCAACGACCCCGCCGCCGCTCTCCACGGTCTCGGCATCCAGGCCTGCTGGGTGGTCATTATCCTGGCCATCGGCCAGCTCCTCTGGCGCCGCGGCCTGCGCCTGCACACCGCTGTGGGCGGCTGATGTAATTTGCGATTTTAGATTCTCGATTTTTGATTACCTCCCACCCTCACATCAGCCGACACTCACGCTTCTCCTCTCCACCAATCGAGAATCTAAAATCGAAGATCCAAAATAATGACCCTGGCCCACTACGCCCGCATCTGGCTCACCTCCGCCCGCTACTCGATCGTGCGGACGCTGATGTTTCGCGGCGACTTCCTCATCTGGGCGCTCGTCGAGCTGTTCTGGATGTCGGTCAACCTCCTGATGATCTCCGTCATCTACGACCACACCACCACGGTCGCCGGCTGGACCAAATACGAGATGATGCTCCTCGTCGGCACCTCGCTGCTGATCCAGCGCTTCCTCATGGGCTTTTTCTGGAGCAGCATTTTCGAGATGGGCCGCAACATCCGCAGCGGCCACTTTGACTTCTTCCTCGCCCAGCCGGGCAATGTCATGTTCATGGCCACCACCCGCAAGCTCGACCCCGACGGGTTGATGAACTCCTTCGTTGCCGCCGGAGTGGTCGTCTACTCGGCGCACCGGCTCGGGCTGCATCCCGGGGCCGCCGACATCACGCTCTATGCGCTCATGGTGGCCTGCGGAGTTGTCATCCACTACAGCATTCTGGTGCTGTGCATCGTGCCGGTGTTCTGGATCACCAGCGCGCAGGGCCTCGAGGGCAGCTACTTCACGCTCAATGAATTTTCCCGGTTGCCGCGCCAGGCCTTCAAGGGCCTGGCCAACGTCGCTTTCGTCTGGTTCCTGCCCGTCGTCATCGTGAGCAACGCCCCGGCCAGCACCCTCCTCCATGGCTTTGACCTCAAGGTGGTCGGCTGGCTCGTGGGGATCACGGCACTCTGGTTTGGCCTGACCGTCTTTTTCTTCCACCGCGGCCTGCGCCGTTACAACAGCGCCAGCTCCTGAGCCCGATGCCCGCGCAACTCGCTGCTCTCCAAAAACGTCTTGGCTACGAGTTCCGCACGCCGGCCCTGCTGCTCGAGGCGCTGACGCATCCCTCCTACCTGCCGGACCATCCCGACGCCGGCCCCCACAACCAGCGGCTGGAGTTCCTGGGCGACTCGGTCCTGCAGTTCATCCTGACCGACGCCTTGTTTCGCGAATTCACCGCGGAGCGCGAAGGCGTGCTCAGCCGCCGCCGCGCCGTGCTATCCAAGGGCGAGTTCCTCACCGCCATGGCGCGCGATCTCGGACTCGATGCGTGCCTGCGGCTCAACAAAAGCGAGGACGAGGCCGGTGGCCGCAAGCGCGCTTCCACCCTCGAGGACGCCTTCGAGGCCCTCATCGGTGCCCTCTATCTCGACAGCGACCTCGCCACGGCCCGCCGGCTCGTGCTCGCCTGGTATGGCCCCCTGGCTGGCCGGCTCGCACTGTCAGAGGGCGCCGACAATCCCAAGGGGCGTCTGCAGGAACTGGTGCAGCCCGTGCATGGCAACACCGCCCTGCGCTACGAGGTGGTGTCGACTGCCGGTCTGCGCCATGCCCGCACCTACGAGGTGGCCGTTTATCTCAAGACCGACAAGCTCGGTACCGGGACAGGTCCATCCAAGAAAGTCGCCGAGGAAGCCGCGGCCAAGGCCGCCCTGGAGACCCTGAAGCCGGGTCAATAGGTGGAGCCCGACCTCCCGCCATCGCTAGAGCTATGGCGGGCTGTTTGGGCTTGGCGTGGGCTCCGTAGCCTTGGCGAAGGAGGCCGGGCGGGCTTAACCTGCACGGAGTGCAGGTTCCACCAGTTTTAGATGGATTCTTCGCTCCGCCCAGAATGACATGGTCCGTTAGTTTGCCCGATTCGGTCACATCTTCCCGCATCAAGATCACCGGCGTTTGTCCGGCAGCGCAACCTCATGCCCTCGCGGAACTGTTGCGCCGCCATCCCGCCCCCATCTGGCTGGTCGTGCATGAGGAAGCGCAACTGGCCGACTCGCTCGCCGAGGATATCGCTCTCTTCCATGCCGCGAACGCCGGTCCGGCCAAGCTTGAGATCCTCCACTTCCCGGAAGCCCAGACGGACAACCGCGAAATGCGTGAAGCCTTCAATGCCGCCAGCGACCGGCTCTCGGTGCTCAGCCGGCTGCGTCTGATTGGAGGGCGGGCGACCTTGCCCGCCAACGCGGCGGAGTCGCCGCGCCTCCAGAATAAACTGCTCATTCTCACAACTCCCGCGGCATTGCTGCAGCCGGTGCCGCTGCTGGCCGACTTTGCCGCGCGCGAAGTAGAGCTGCGCCGCGGCCCGGAGCGTTCGTTCAAGGGCCTGCTCGAACTGCTTCGTTCCTTCGACTACGACAGCGAGGCCGTATGCGAGGCGCCGGGGCAATACGCCGTGCGCGGCGGCATCGTGGACGTCTACCCCATAACCGCCCACCAGCCCTACCGGCTGGATTTCCTTGGCGACACGCTGGAGGAGATCCGGGCGATCGACCCGGTCACGCAGCGATCCGGGGAACCCGCTGAAAGCATCACCCTCACCGCCTCGCCCAAGCTGCACGCCTCGGCTGCCCAGGCCTCGCTGCTGGATTACTTGAACCCGGCCGCGCACGCCGCGTTGCTTGAGCCCAAGTCACTCGAGGAATTGTTTCACTCCCTCGCCGGCGACGATGCGCTGAGCCTGATCGCCCGGCTGCCCCAGGCCTGCGCCCGGCTGTTCGGGGTCAGCGACCTTGACCTGACCAGCCAGCTCTTCGACGGCCACTCGTCCGAGGAAACCCGGGACACGGAATCACTCGCGCATCACCGTTCCTATCCGGAGGATCATCTGCTCGCCCACGAGCGCCTCACCGCCGAGGAGGATGCCCGCCGCCAGTTTTTGGAAAAAGTGGCCGCGTGGAAGCGCGAGGGCTACGCCGTCGACTTTGTCGTCTCCAAGTCCGGCGAGGAGCAGCGCGTGCGCGAGTTGCTCGACGAGCACGCCGCGCTCAGGAAAATCAAGCCCCGCTACCTGCGCGGCGCCTTGAACGAAGGATTCAGGATCACCCATCGCGGCAACACGGCGGTGGGCAAGGGCTTGGTCGTCGTCAGCGAGACGGAAATCTTCGGGCGGCGCCGCGCCCGCCGTTCCCCGCCCAAGCGTGCCATCGCCGCGCAGTCCGCGGTGGACCAGCTGCTGGATTTCTCCGAGCTGGTCGAGGGCGACTTCGTGGTGCACCTGTCGCACGGCATCGCGCAGTTTCGCGGACTGACCAAGCTCGAGACGGGCGACGGCATCCGCGAGGTCATCTCGCTGGAGTTCGACGACAAGGTAACGCT
>JAYUGX010000128.1:0-7255 GCA_043738215.1 Lacunisphaera sp. | reverse complement strand
CCTATTCGCTTCTCCTGTTCTTTCTCAGTTTCTGGGTCTGGTCGGGCTATTGGGCGGCCTGCCGCGCCGTGTTGCCCATGACCCTTGCCTTTAATCTTCTGCTGCCGGCCAACCGAAATTTCTGGCCCCTGTGGATTGTAGGAAACATTAGCCTGCTGCACGCTGTCTGGCGTTTCCTCTGATCCATGCGCCTGACACTTCTCGCCTTCCTCAGCCTCCTCCTGCTCACCGGACGCGCGGACGCTGAGCCGACCCTCCTGGAACGGCTGGTCACCGGCATGACCGGCAACTACTCCAACACCGACCAGGCACGCGGTGACCAGAATTTTCACGATGTCACACTTCACATTGTGCGCATCTGGCCCGACCGCACTGACGGTCCCTGGCTCTACCTCGAGCAGGCTTTAACCGACGCCCCCGAGCATCCCTACCGTCAGCGCGTTTATCAGCTCGCCGCCCAAGCCGATGGTTCGTTTGAGTCCCGGGTCTTCGAATTGGCCGACCCAATCGGGCTGACCGGGGCGTGGAAGGAGCCCGCCTGTTTCGCAAAACTGGATCCTTCCAGCCTCATACTCTGTGCGGGCTGCACTGTCATTCTTCATGCCCAGCCCGACGGCTCATTCAAAGGCGGCACCGAAGGCAACGGTTGTGCCAGTACCCTGCGCGGTGCCAGCTACGCGACCACCGAGACTTCCATTGGCAACCACCGGATCATTACCTGGGAGCGCGGCTACAACGCCAGCGGCGTTCAGGTCTGGGGCTCCATCCACGGGGGATTCATCTTCAAGAAGGCCGAGTAAGCGCGAGGTCGGACCATTCCCCCAGCTCCCGTGATTCCATCCGCCAGCCGGGCGCCGCGCGGGCGAACTTTTCGCGCACTTGCGCCAGTTCACAGCTGAGGATGCCACCCAGCACCAACTCGCCGCCCGGCGCCACCGCCGCGCAAAGCGCAGTCGAATAATTCATCAACACGTCAGCCTGGATGTTGGCCAGCACCAACTCCGCCGGCGGACCAGCCAGCCCGGCGACCAAGTCGCTGGCTATAAAATTCACCCGCGCGGCCAGCCCGTTCAGTCCGGCATTCTCCTCGCTGACGCTGATCGCCTCGGGGTCGTTGTCGAATCCACTGATCGCCTTGAATCCAAGTCTGGCCGCGGACAGCGCAAGTATGCCCGAGCCGCAACCCGCATCAATAACCCGGCCGCCGGTGCCGTGCCGCGTCGCAAACGCCACCAACCGCTCCACCACCAGCCGGGTGGTCTCGTGGTTGCCCGTGCCGAACGCCATGCCGGGATCCAGCCATAGCACCTCCTCCCCCGCCGGCAGCACAAATGTCTCGCGCTCCCATACCGGCACCCAGTTCAACTGCCCAAACTTCCACGCCTTGAAATGCACCCGGTAACTGTTTTTCCAATCCGCATCGGGCAGTTCGCGCACCATCGGCACGCCCTTGGTCCATCCAGCGTCCGACGCTTCAGTCAGATCCTTCCAAACTGTTGCCGCTTCAACCCGTGATTCGAAATACCCCGTGAGCCAAGCGCAACCGGAGATTTTGTCCTCGAGCACCATGAGCCGCCGCTCCTCGTGTTCCGCCAGCATCTCCTCGAGGGCCGGCACGGATTCGAGCGTCACCTCGACTTTGAGTTCGAAGACGGCCACGGTCACCTCGCGAGCTGACTCAATCGTGCGATAACCACGGGCAACAACTGATGCTCTGCTGCGTGCACCTTGGCGGTCAGCGTCTCAAGGGTGTCGCCGGGTTCCACCGGCACCGCTGCCTGCTCAATGATTCGCCCGGCGTCCACTTCCGGCGTGACATAGTGCACGGTGCAACCGGTGACTTTCACCCCGGCGCGTAACGCCTGACCGATGCCGTCCAGCCCGGGGAAGACCGGCAGCAAACTCGGATGCAGGTTGATGATTTTCCCCGCAAAGGCCTCGAAAAAACCCGTCTTCAACACCCGCATGAAGCCGGCGAGCACCACCAGGTCCGCCTTCGCCGCCCTGATTGCCGCAATGAACCGTTCTTCGCCCGGCCCCTCCAGTTTCGTCTTGAAAGGAGCCGGATCCACGAATGTTGCCGGCACCCCAAAACGCGGACCGAGTGCGAGAATGCCCGCGTCGGGCCTGTCAGATAAAATCTGCACCACGCGCGCCGCCCCCAGTCCGCCGGCCGTTTGCGCCTGGAGGATCGCCTCCGCGTTGCTGCCCCGGCCGGAACCTAGAATGACGACTCGCATTGCTCCAATTAGTTCAAGCCCGGACCGGGAAGCACGCATTATTTCCGTCATCGCCGACAATTGCCTCGCGCACCCGGCTTGCCTTGCCGGGAAACGACTTCACCCTTGAGGCATGAAATCCGGCCGGGAATTCCTGGGCATATTCGACCGCCTCATTGACCGCATTCTGTGCGTGCTGGGGGCTGTTTTGTTTTCCCAAGGCCCGGAGTTTATGCAGCAATACTTGCAACGCCTCGGCGGCCACCTCGACGAAGCCCGCCGGCAGCTCGCAGCCTTTCAAGACACCGCCACCAACACTGGCGTCACGCTGGACCAGTTCATCCATCAGACCGGCGCCAATCCCAATCCCGGTGTCGCCCGGCTGGGCGGAGTGATGGCCGATACCGTGGAGCGCGTCAGCTCGCTCCAGTCGGCCCACGATGCCCTGATGCACTCTTCCCTCTGGGCCCGCCCGTTCGTTTTTCTGCGCCATCTCGATCTTGAGATCACCCGCGCCACCTGCGCGATCTACCGACCCGCCGTGCCGACCACCCTGGAGGGATTGCTTTACGCCCTGGCGGGAATGCTGGCGTTTCTCGCGCTCCACCACCTCGTCCTCAAGCGCGTGCCCGCACTTTTCCGCCGGCAAACCGGCCCCACCAAGGCACCGGCCTGACGCGGAGTCAGAAAAACTTCTTGGCCTTCTCAAAAAAGCTCTTGGCCATCGGCTGGTCGGTATCACCGCTGACGCGGGCAAATTCCTCCAGGATCTTCTTTTGTTCGGAGCTAAGATGCGCCGGCACCTCAACCTGTACCTTGATGAGCTGGTCACCGTGCGTGCCGCCGCGCAGGTGCGGCATGCCGCGGCCCTTGAGCCGGAAAGTTGTGCCCGACTGAGTGCCGGCGGGAATCTTCAACGCCGCCTTGCCCTGCAGCGTCGGCACATGGATGGTGCCGCCAAGCGTTGCGAGCGTGAACTTGATGGGAATTTCGCAAAACAGATCGTCGCCCTGCCGCTCAAACACGTCATTGTCCTTTACGTGGACGACGATGTAGAGGTCGCCCGCCTCGCCGCCCATCACACCCGCTTCGCCGTTGCCAGCGGAGCGCAGCTTGTTGCCCGTGTCCACCCCGGGCGGAATCTTGACATTGATCTTGGCCGTCTCGTTGACGCGACCCTCGCCGCCGCACTTGGCACAGGGCTTCTCGATGCGCTGGCCGGAGCCGTGGCAAGTTGGACAAGCCTGCCGGACATGGAAGAAACCGCGCGAAGTCGTTACTTGGCCTGCGCCTTTGCAGGTTGGGCAAGTCGAGCGCTTGGAACCCGGCTCCGCGCCGTTGCCATGGCAATGCGCGCACTGGCCGAGTTTGCGGAATGAAATCTCCTTTTCGACACCGTGCGCGGCTTCTCCGAGCGTGATCTCGATATCGTAGCGCAGGTCGGAACCGCGCCCGGCGCCACCACCGTTGCCTTCACCGCTGAAAAACTGGTCGAAGATACCGCCCCCCTCGCCGCTCTGCTGGCCGAAGACCTCGCGGAAAATGTCGAACGGGTCGTGGAAGCCGCCGCTCGCGCCGCCAAAGCCCCCCGCCCCGCGCGGACCTGCGCTCTGCTGGAAAGCGGCGTGGCCGTAGCGATCGTAGGCCGCGCGCTTCTCCGGATCCTTCAACACCTCGTAGGCCTCGGAGACTTTCTTGAACATCTCCTCCGCCTCCTTGTTGCCGGGATTTTTGTCCGGATGATACTGCACGGCCTTCTTGCGGTAGGCTTTCTTCAGGTCCTCCTCGGTGGCGCCTTTCGCCACGCCGAGCAGTTCGTAGTAATCCTGTTTTTGTCCGGTGGCCATGGGGTCAGGCTTTCCCTTCCTTGGCCGGACCGCTGGACACAATCACTGAAGCCGGGCGCAGGAGCCGGCCATTCAAGCTGTAGCCGGGCCGCACCACCTGCATCACATTCTCTTCCGCGACTTCGGCGCTGGGTTGATGGGAGATGCATTCATGGTAATTCGAATCGAAGCGCTGACCGACAGGATTGATCTCCTTCAATCCGTGGCGGGCGAGCGTACCCTTGAGTTGCTCCAGGACGGAGGTCACGCCGGCGACGACCGCCTTCACGTCATTCTGCTGGCAGGCGGCCGCCAGCCCGAGGCCGAGGTTGTCAAGAATTGGGATCACATCCTCCATCAGGCCGGAGGCCGCGAATTGCCGCAGCTCCTCCTTCTCCCGGATCGTGCGCTTGCGGAAATTCTCCAGGTCGGCCACGGCGCGGGTGTAACGGTCGTAGCTCGCTGCCGCCTCCTGCTTCGCCGCCGCCAGCTGCTCCTCCAGCTTGGCGGGAGCGCCGGCCGGCGTCGCCGGGGTGGTGTCTTTGACATCAGTATCCGAGGGTTCGCTCATGTGAAACGTGCACCATAGTCCAAGGCTTCCTCTAATCAAGCGAGTCCGGCAACCCCGGCAATTTATTCCCAGCCGGACTGGCCAAGTCGGTTATGGCCGGGAGAAATCCTCCGTAACCAGAACCGTGGCCGCTGTTTTCGCCGTGAAGGATAATTCGCCCGCAAACGGCAGCAAAGCATTGTCGCCCCGGCGGAGCGTGCCACCGCCGGCCAGATCGCCGTCGACCACCGAGAGGATGCGCGCCTGCTGCCCGCCGGCAAAGGACACCCGTTCGCCCGCTTTCAGCTCCTGCCGGCGGATGGTGAACTCGTGGCACTGGGCCAGCACCCGCTCACCCCGCACCAGTTGCGGTGATTTTGTCGGGTTGGCGCTGAGACATTCGAGTGATTCACGCACATGCAGCGCACGCGGCTTGCGATCGAGGCCCAGGCGGCCCCAGTCGTAAACCCGGTAGGTCGTATCCGAGTTTTGCTGGATTTCGAGAATCACATTGCCGGCGTCAATGGCGTGCATTGTTCCACTCTCGATCAACAGCGAGTCGCCCTGGCGCACGCTCAACCGGTTGAGGCATTGGTCAACCGTGCCCGCCGTAATGGCACGCTCAAAAATCTTGCGCGTCACCCCGGCTCGCAATCCGGCATACACTGCGGCTCCCGCAGCAGCCTGCGCAAAATACCAGTTTTCCGTTTTCGGCTCGCCACCCAGCCGCGCGGCGATGCCGGCCGGAGGATGCACCTGCACGCTGAGGCGGTCGCGGCAATCGAGCCATTTCACCAGGATCGGGAATGGCCGTTCCTTCGGCCAGGCCGGTCCCATGATTTCCGTCGCACGATCCGTCATCAATTGTCTCAGCGTTTTCCCCGCCCACGGACCACCCGCCACGACTGATTGGGCCTCGGGCCGGTCTACCAATTCCCAGCTTTCGCCAATCAGCGAGGCCCCGGACAATTTTCGTCCAAGAAATGACTCCAGCCCGCGCCCGCCCCACACCCTTTCCTGATAAATCGGATTGAATTGGAGAAATGGCGTCATGCGTTGTGAGTAAGTGGCTTGCGCAAATCTTGCCGGGGGATTTTACATTGACCCTCCGACCCGATAGACCTGCAATAATTCGGACACCCACTCAAATGCCCAAAGCGGAGAGTTCAAATCCAAAGGACAAGGACACACCGTCCTTCGAAGGCCCGCGTTATCGCCCGCATTGGCTGGCGGCTTTCACCTGTCTGGTGCTGGGCATTCTGCTGGGGGTCGCCCTGTTCGACTTCGAGCCCCGGCAGAGTTCCCTGACCACCTCCAACCCCGTGGGCGAAAATCTCGTGGGGATAATTGGAGCAGAATATGCCGCATGGAGCTACTGGCTGCTGGGCGTCTCGACGTGGCTTATCCCGGTTTTTTTTATATGGATGGCCGTTATCTACCTGCGCAGTGCCCGCACCCTGAGCAGCGCGCGATTGATCGCAATGGTCTGTTGCCTTGTCGCCACCTCGTCACTGTTTGCGATGCAGGATCAAGCTTTCACGCGAACCGACATTTTCACGTCGGGACCCGGGGGGACTCTGGGTAAATTGATTTATCATACCATATTGAAGGACAGTCTGGGTGTTTTCGGTTCGGGATTGATTTTTGTCACCGTCAATCTGTTGGGACTGATGTTCATCTTCACGCGGGACATTGCCGCGGAATTCGGCCGCTTGATGCACCATTTTGCCGAGTGGCGGCAGAAACGCGCCGCGCTCGCCGCGGCCCGCGCCGAGGAGTTGCGCAAACAGCGCGAGGAAGCGGCCAAACAGAAAGCGGCCGCCGCCGCCAAGCTGGCTTCCCCGGCCACCCCGACCAGCGCCCCGGGCGCGTCGAAGAAGATGGTCGTGCCCAAGACCAACGATCCCTTCACCGAGCAGCCGAGGACGACCACGGTTCCACCCATGCCCAAGCCGGCCGTTGAATCCACCGCGGCCAGGACGATCACCCGGCCACCCCTCAAGCCCGCCGAGCCCGCGCCGGCGACCGGCAAGATCGAACTTAACATCGTCAAGGCCGAGGAGACCAAGAAGGCCAAGTCGGTCATCCCCCAGAGCGACGACAAGGACTACATCCCCTTCCCCCTCACGCTGCTCAAGGAGCAGGTGAAATCCGACATCGCGAACAGTGAGGAGGAGCATCAGCAGAATGCTGCGAATCTCCTGCGCATCCTCAGTGATTTCGGCGTCGAGGTGACACTCGGCCAAGTCCACGTCGGCCCCGTTATCACGTGCTATGAGGTCGTGCCGGCCGCGGGAGTGCGCGTGGAGAAAATCTCCGGCCTCGACAAGAACATCGCCCTCGGCATGCGGGCCCAATCGGTGCGCATCCTCGCCCCCATTCCCGGGAAGGCCGCCGTTGGCGTCGAGGTGCCCAACCAGAAATCCACCCAGGTCGGCCTGCGCGAAATTCTGGAAAGCTCGACCTGGAATGACGAGAAGCGCGAGCTGCCCATCGCCTTGGGCAAGGACGTTTCGGGCAAGCCGCTCGTCTCCGACCTCACCAAGATGCCGCACTTGCTTATCGCCGGCGCCACGGGCTCCGGCAAATCTGTGTGCATCAATTCCATTGTCGCCTCCATCGTCTATTCGAAGAGCCCGAAGGATGTGCGGCTCATCATG
>JAYUGX010000127.1:0-7256 GCA_043738215.1 Lacunisphaera sp. | reverse complement strand
CTTGAGACGGACAAGATCACATCCGAGGGCACGGCCGAGGCTGCAGGCAAAATCACCTTCAAGGTCGCTGCGGGCGCCGAGGTGAAAATCGGCCAGGTTGTCGCTACGATTGACGAGTCCGTGTCTGCGGCAGCTGGAGCGACGGCGACCCCGCCGTCGACTGCCGCCGTGCCTGCTCCGGCATCTCAAATCTCAAATCTCAAATCCGGTGGCGAAGCCACCGGCTCCCCCGCCGTCCGCCGTCTCGCGGTCGAGACCGGCATTGACCCAGCCTCCGTCGTCGGTTCCGGCAAGGCCGGCCGCGTCACCAAGGGCGACATGCTCGCCGCAGGCGAGAAGCCCGCCGCCATTCCTGCGATGCCCATGCCCGCAGCGGTGGCTCCCGCCCCCGCGCCCCGCGCCGCCGGCGAACGCCAGACGCGCGTAAAGATGACCAAACTCCGGCAGACCATCGCCAGCCGCCTCGTCTCCGCGCAGCACGAGGCCGCGATGCTCACGACTTTCAACGAGTGCGACATGTCCGCCGTGATGGAGCTGCGGAAGAAATACCAGGACGACTTCGTGAAGAAGAACGGCGTGAAGCTCGGCTTCATGAGTTTCTTCACCAAGGCTGTGGTCCACGCGCTGCGCGAAGTGCCCGCGGTCAACGCCCGCATCGACGGCGACACCATTGTCTCGAACCACTACTACGACATCAGCATGGCCGTCTCGACCGAGAAGGGTCTGATGGTGCCGGTCATCCGCAACTGTGATTTGCTTGGCATGGCCGACATCGAGAAGGCCATCGGCGAGGCCGCCAAGAAGGCGCGCGACGGCAAGATCACGCTGGCCGACCTCGAGGGCGGCGTGTTCACGATCACCAACGGCGGTATCTTCGGCTCGATGCTCTCCACGCCCATCCTCAACGCCCCGCAGAGCGCCATCCTCGGCCTCCACGCCATCAACGAGCGACCCATCGCACTTAACGGTTCGGTGGTCATCCGACCGATGATGTATCTCGCGCTCAGTTACGACCACCGCCTCGTCGACGGCAAGGATGCCGTCACTTTTCTCGTGAAGGTCAAGCAAGCGATCGAGGATCCGTCCCGTCTCATCGTCGGTGTTTGATAATTTTATTCAGAAACCAGGAAGCCATGATTTTTTGGTTTCGTGGCTTCTGAATCAATCTCCCCCATGTCTGATCAATCTTTCGATGTCATCGTGATCGGCGCCGGTCCCGGCGGCTATGTCTGCGCCTTCCGCGCCGCGCAACTTGGCCTCAAGGTCGCACTGATTGACAAGCGCGCCACGCTCGGCGGCACCTGCCTCAACGTCGGCTGCATCCCGAGCAAGGCCCTCCTCCACTCCTCCGAGCACGTCGCCTTCGCCGAAAAACACGCCGCCGTCCACGGCATCAAGTTTGGTTCCGTCAATGTCGACCTCGCGATGCTGCTGAAGCGCAAGGACGAGGTCGTCGCCAAGAACGTCGGCGGCCTCGCGCTGCTCGCCAAGGCCCGCAAGGTCGCCGTCCTCACCGGCGAAGCCACTTTCGCCTCACCAACCACCCTCACCGTGAAAAGCGGAAAGGAAACCGTCCAGGTCACTGCGAAGCACATCGTCATCGCGACCGGCTCGGCGCCGGTCGAGCTGCCTTTCATGAAATTCGACGGCGAGACCATCGTATCGAGCGACCACGCCATCGCCTTCGCCGAAGTGCCGAAGAAACTGGTCGTGGTCGGCGGCGGCGCCATCGGCCTTGAACTCGGCTCGGTCTGGTCGCGCCTCGGCTCTGACGTGACGGTTGTTGAGTTTTTGCCGAAGATCATCGCAACCTACGACGACGACATCGTCCGTAATTTCACCCGCCTTCTGCAGAAGCAAGGCCTCAAAATCGAGGTTGGCGCGAAAGTCACCGGCTTTACCAAGGGCGTCCTCACCGCCGAGCGCGGCACCGAGAAACTCTCCTTCCCCGCCGACAAGGTGCTCGTGGCCGTCGGCCGCCGCCCCTACACCGACTCACTCGGCCTGGACAAGGCTGGCGTCGAACTCGACGACAAGAAGCGCGTCAAGGTTGACGCGCACCTCCGCACCAACGTGCCGAACATCTGGGCCATCGGCGATGTCATCGCCGGCCCGATGCTCGCGCACAAGGCCGAGGAGGACGGCGCGGCGGTTGCCGAGTGGATCGCCGGCAAGGCGGGCCACGTGAACTGGGACCTCGTGCCCGGCATCGTCTACACCGAGCCGGAGGTCGCCAGCGTGGGTCTCGGCGAGGACACCGCGAAGGCCAAGGGCCTCGCGATCAACATTGGCAAATTCAATTTCGCCGCCAACGGTCGCGCCATCGCCGCCGACACCACCGACGGCTACGTCAAGATCATCGCCGACGCGAAGACGGACAAAATCCTCGGCGCGCAGATCCTCGGCCACGGCGCCGGTGAGCTTATTTCGGAGATTGTCACGCACATGGAGTATGGCGGCAGCGCCGAGGACCTCGGCCGGACAATCCACGCGCATCCGACGATGAGCGAAGCCATCAAGGAAGCCGGCCTCGCCGTCAGCAAGTCGGCGATACACGGCATGTGATTTCAGCGCACACAGAGTGACTTCCCTTGACCGCGCCCCACTTGGCGCGGTCTTTTTTCACCCTCATGTCCGCCTCCCTTCATCGCCGCGCCTTGATCCTCATGCTGCTTTCGGCCGCGTGCTTCACCGCGACCGTTCTGCTCGTCCGGGCGCTGGGCGCCATGGGCGCAGCCAACCTCTGGCTTGTGTCGTGCGCCCGCTTTGTCGTAGGCTTGGGCCTGATCAGCGCATTCTACTGGCGCGAGTTCCAGCCCACCCACCTCTGGCAGAGCCGCAAACTGGTTGAGCGCGGTCTGGTCGGCGGCAGTGGCGTCTACATCACCTATCTCACGGTCGTGAAGCTGGGCGCGGGCCGCGCGACTTTCATCGGCAACTCCTACGTCATCTGGGGCGCGCTGCTGGCGGCTTGGATGCTGAAGGAGAAGCTCCGCCCCGCCGTGCTGATCGGCGGCGTGGCCGCCCTGGCCGGCATCGGGCTGCTGACAAATGTCTTTTCCACCAGGGCGCATCCCGGGGTCTACGACTTGCTCGCGGTGGTCGCGGCTTTGTTCTCGGCCTACGTGGTCGTGACCATACGCCAGCTGCACGCCACCGAGCACACCTCGACCATATTCTCCGCGCAATGCGCCTACGGTTTGCTCATCTGCGCCCTGCCCGCGATTCTGACCTACCAGCCGCTGCCCGGCCGGGCCTGGGCGATCATGCTCGTCGCCAGCGTGGCCGCCGGGGCCGGCCAGCTGACGATGACGCGGGCCTTCCGCGACATGCCCGTGGCCGAGGGCTCACTGCTCCAGATGCTGGTGCCACTGGGCATTGCGTTCGGCGGCATGATTTTTTTCAATGAGCGCTTCGAGGTGCACGAGGCCATCGGCGCGGCACTGATCCTCGGTGGCACGGCGTTCACCGCCGTGCGCAGTGCGACCACCGCCAACGCCGAGGCCGAGTAACTCGGGGCTTGCGACCGTCCTCGGCGCCGCGCTTTCTAGGATTTTTCCGTGAAGAAACTCATTCTCTGGGACATCGACGGCACACTCATCGTCTCGCACGGCGCGGGCATCCGGGCCATGGAGCGCGGTCTGACCAAGCGTTTCGGTGTCACGTGCGACCTGCGCCAGATTGACTGGGCCGGTCGCACCGACAGTTGGATCACCGGCGCCGTCTTCCAGCACGTCGGCCTGCCGGACACGCCGCAAAACCGGCACGATTACCTGGAGGCCTACCTGGAATTGCTGCCGGGCGAGTTGAAATCCGGCCAGCAGGGCCGGGTGCTGCCGGGCGTTCTGGAATTGCTGCAGGTTCTGCAGGCGCGGAGCGACGTCGCCCAAGGATTGCTGACCGGCAATCTGCGCCGCGGCGCGGAATTGAAGCTCACGCATTTCCAAGTGTGGCATTTTTTCGAGTTCGGCGCGTTCGCCGACGACAGTCCGCTGCGCAACGACCTCGGGCCGCATGCGCTGCGGCGCGCCAAGGAGAAACACGCCGTGGAATTTGACCCGCAGGACACCTTCATCATCGGCGACACACCGCATGACATCGAATGCGGGCAGGTCATCGGCGCCCGGACCATCGGGGTGGCCACCGGCCGTTACAGCGTGGACGAGCTGAAGGCGCGTCAGCCCACGGCCGTGTTTTCCGACTTTGCCGACACCGCGGCTTTCCTGCGCGTGATCGATGCGTAGCGGGCTCCGCGCTTGCGTGTCGCCCCGAACCCGGCAAATAATTCACCCGGATGAAAAAGTTCACCATCGCCATCGGCTCCGATCACGCCGGCTTCGGCTACAAGGAGAAGGTCAAGGCCATGCTGCTCGCGGAAGGGCACACCGTGCGCGACTTCGGCACCAACTCGGATGCACCATGCGACTATCCTGATTTCATCCGCCCGGTGGCGGAGGCTGTCGCGCGCGGCGAATTCGAACGCGGCATCGTGCTGGGCGGCTCGGGCAATGGCGAAGCGATTGTCGCGAACCGGGTGAAGGGAATCCGCTGCGGATTATGTTGGAACGAGCAGGTCGCCATCTGGAACCGCTCTCACAACGACGGAAATTGCCTCTCGCTCGGGCAACGGACCATCAGCGAGGAGGAGGCCTTGAAGATAGTTCGGACCTGGCTTTCAACCGCGTTTGAGGGTGGCCGGCATCTCGCTAGGATTCAGAAAATCGATATCTATTAATGATTTGCGTCAGCAGATTGCAGTGAGTAGAATATTGCTTTGACATAGAAACATTACGCATTAGCGTATTGTTTCATGGGAACACGCCACCGCGGCACTATCGAAGAGATCAACGCCCTGAATGCTTTCATCAAGCTTCAGCGGGCGGCCGAGTCGGTGTCGGTCAGGATCCACACCGTGCTGCCGGAGAGCCTGACGATCACCCAATTCGGCGTGCTTGAGGCGCTCCATCACATCGGCCCGCTTTGTCAGAGCGAACTCGCCGAGAAACTCCTTAAGAGCGGCGGTAATCTCACTCTCGTCGTGGATAACCTGGAAAAGGCGGGCTATGTGACGCGCGAACGCGATCCCGCCGACCGTCGCTATGTCGTGGTGCGGTTGACCGGAAAAGGTGAGACCTTCATTGCCGCACTCTTTCCCAAGGTGGTTGGCAACGTGACGCGCGAAATGAACGCCCTGTCCTCCACCGAACTCGCGGATCTCGGCCGGCTCTGCAAAAAGATCGGCCTGCACGTCTGACGCTTTTTCCCCTTATACTTTAACATCAAAGCTTACCTATGAACACCAAAGTCAACGGCCTGCATCACATAACTGCCATTTCTTCCGACGTGACCCGGAACATGCAATTCTACACCCGGGTGCTCGGCCTGCGTTTCGTGAAGAAATCCGTCAATCAGGACGACCCCGGCACCTACCATCTCTATTACGGCGACTACGCCGGCTCGCCGGGCACCATTCTCACGTTCTTCCCGTGGGCCGGACTGCGTCGTGGCCGGCCCGGCAGTGGCCAGGCCTACGCCACAGCGTTCTCCGTGCCGGCCGGCACCCTGCCCTTCTGGCAAAAACGCTTCGCCGAGCTCAAGGTCGAGGTGGCCGTCATCGAGAAACGGTTCAATGACGAAGTGCTGTCCTTTTTTGACATCGACGGTCTCCGGCTGGAATTGGTAGCCACCAGTGAAACCGATTCGCGCCCGCCGACGCCTTCCACCGAGGTTCCGCTGGAGAAGGCAATCCGCGGATTTCACAGCACCACTCTTGGTTTGATCGACTCCGTGCCGACTGCGGCAGTGCTGACCGGCAGCATGGGCTACCGGCAAATTGCCCAAATCGGTCATCGCACTCGTTACGCGGCCGGCCCGGGAGGTCCTGGCACCTACGTCGATCTGCTGGTCGATCCGTCCCTGCCACGCGGCCTGAACGGCGCGGGCACAATTCATCACATCGCCTTTCGTGTGCCGGACGACGCCACGCAAAACGCCGCGCGCACCCAACTGCTGGAAAGCGGGCTGCAAGTCAGCCCTGTGATCGACCGCGCTTATTTCAAATCCATCTATTATCGGGAACCGGGCGGAGTGCTCTTTGAGATCGCGACCGACCAGCCCGGCTTCGCCATCGACGAGCCGGTCGAGACGCTCGGCTCGCGTCTGTCGCTCCCGCCGCATCTCGAGCCGCATCGCGTCGAAATCGAGGCCGCCCTGCCCAAAATAAACTGAACATGCCCGCCCTCTCCTATCTCCACCGCTTCGAACCGGGTTCGAATCCTTCGGCGCCGCCGCTCTTGTTGTTGCATGGCACGGGCGGTGACGAAAACGATCTTATCCCGCTCGGGCAAAAACTATCGCCGGGCTCGACTTTGCTGAGCCCCCGCGGCGACGTGCTGGAGCAGGGCATGCCGCGCTTTTTCCGCCGTTTTGCCGAGGGCGTGTTCGATCTCGCCGACGTGGCCAGGCGCACGCAGGCCCTGGCTGATTTCTTGACGGCCGCCGCGATACAATACGGATTCGATCCCGCGCGGCTCATCGCGGTCGGTTTCTCCAACGGCGCGAATATCGCCGCCTCGTTGCTGCTGTTGCGCCCGGAATCACTGGCCGGGGCGGCCCTGCTGCGGCCCATGGTCGTGCTGGAGCCGAAGCAGCTGCCCGGCCTGTCCGGCAAGCGCGTGCTCATTTCCTCCGGCACCGCCGATCTCATCGTGCCCGCCGACCATCCTGCACGGCTCGCCGCCATGTTCCGCTCGGCCGGGGCCGGTGTGACCCTGCATTCACATGCCGCCGGCCACGGTCTGATGCCGGCGGATTGGACGGTGACACGGAAATTTCTCAGTCCGGATTAGACTTTGGCGCCGCGCCGCCCATGCTGCACCGGACATGAGCATGATTTACCGCCGTCTCGGTTCCTCCGGGCTGCAAGTCTCCGCGCTGTCCTTCGGCGCCTGGGTCACCTTCGGCCAGCAGGTGGGCGACCCGATCGCCCGCGACCTGATGCACGCCGCCTACGACGCCGGGGTGAACTTTTTCGACAACGCCGAGGGCTATGCCGACGGCCAGGCCGAGGTCGTCATGGGCGACATCCTGAAAAAATCCGGCTGGCGCCGCGGCAGCTTCCTCGTTTCCAGCAAGGTCTATTTTGGCGCCGAGCACGACGGCCCCAACGAGATGGGCCTGTCGCGCAAGCACGTCATTGAGGCCTGCCACGCCGCGCTGCGCCGCCTGCAAGTGGAGCACCTCGACCTTTATTTCTG
>JAYUGX010000126.1:0-7365 GCA_043738215.1 Lacunisphaera sp. | reverse complement strand
CTTGCTCTCATCCTCCGCCGACACGTTGACACTCCAGACTTCCGGCGGGGCGCGGCCCTCGATGGACTCCTTGTTGGCGCGGGCCGAGATTTTCAGATATTTCTCGTAAACGATCACCGGCTTGACCTGATCCTCGTAGCCCACGATCTCGGTGCGGGGAGGCTCGCGAATCGCGATCGTCTGATAGCCGACTAGCTGTCCGCGGTTGTTGTAGATCGGCACTTGCTCATAGCGCACCCCGCCACCCGTCTGGGCATAAATGGGAATGCTCATGGTCTCAAATTTCACGCGGGGCGAATCCATGCCGTAATCAATGTCAATCACGACATCGGCTTTGACCGCCCCAGGCGCTTCATACATGCCCTTGCCGGAAAGGGCCGTCTTCACATAGCCGGCTACTTCCTTGTAGCGCAGGCTACCTTCATCCATCTTCGGGTTGTTGGTGCGGATCTCGTAGGACTGGGGCGGGGCGGGGGTTTGGCTTTTTGCAACCTGGGCGGTCTGGCTGATGGCATCCACCTGCACGACATAGGTGGTGGTGCAACCGCCAAACAGAACGGATAGGGCGACAAGAGCCGCTGCCTTGGCGGGTGGAGAAACTGCCTGGGATTGCATGCCGGCCTCCTGGGTGGAGTTGGTGGTTTTGGGGCGAGAAAAAACTACGTGCGGGGCGATTTCCGCGGGGCTGGCGTGTTGGTCTGGTTCTCGGTCGTCTTGGGGGAGGGTTGCTCTCCGCGGAGCCGGGCCAGTTCCTCTTCCAGCCGGGCGACCTCGGCCTCGGTGGTGAGCAATTTTTCCTGCGCTTCGTCCAGCGCTTTCTTTTTGGCCAGGGCGGCGTTGCGCTCCTCCCGGAGCTTGGCCAGGCGGCCGGTGGCGTCATCCACCTTCTTCTGCGCCTCGTTGAGTTCCAAATCGGAGATCCGGAAGCCCTGGGCGACGGCGAGTTCCTCGTCCATCTCCGCCTTCGCCTTGGCCTCGGCGGAACGAGTCTTCGACAAATCCTGCTGATAGGCGCGTTCCTGGGCGAGGCGCTCCTGCTCCTTGCGCTCCTTCATCTCCTGCGTGAGTCCGATGATGCCGCCGATGATGGCGCCTGCGGCCGCGCCAGCCAGGATGCCCTGACCCGAGTTGCCGGTGGGGTTGGCGACGGCACCCACCACAGCGCCGGCGGCGGCGCCGGTGCCGGCCCCAGCCGTCGTCTTGGAGGGCGCCACCGCACAACCACTCGCTCCCGCCAGAGCAACAGCCAGAGTGCCAGCCGTGATTTTTTGAAACAGCGCCGAGGAGGGAAAGTTGCGGGCCATGCGAGTGGGGGTGGAACCTGGGGGGATTGACGGTGACAGTTTAGTCAGATTGGCTTTTTTCTCAAATCTACCTATTGATTTCTGTCTATAATTTTCAGGTGGGCATTTTTGACTGGTAACCCATATCCGGCATCGAGAGTGTTCCTGCTGCAAACCCCATACTAGAACCATGGCCTCACGAAACAAGGGGATTTTTTCATTGGAGTTCCTCGTGCCCAATGTGTTCCTGCTGATCGCAGTCATCTTCAGCGTGGAGCTGTTTTACCGGGTGATCGTCCGGCCACGGGCGGCCGAGTTGTTGATCGAGCGTCAGGTGATGATGAATCAGGCGTCCAGCAAGGGCAGCCGGGGCCACATTGAGGATCGCCCCATCCTCCTCATCATCAAAGACCGGGAGCCCGAGACGGAAGTCATCTTCTTCATCTGGGGCATCATGTTCCTCACCTACAAGTTTGTCCTTGTGGTCCGGGAGCGCAAACTGCTGGAGCGGGATTTTGTGCCTGTCTCGCCCGGGGAACGCATCATTCCGGAAGATTCTCTCGACCGTTACAAGGAGCTCAAAACGGCAGTCGAACGCGAGCCGAAGTGGCGCGAGCGGTTGCTGCCGGAGTGCCTGATGGCAGCCCTGCACCGGTTTCACGCGACGAATTCCATCCAGGATGCCGCCGGTGCTGTCCGCGAAAGGTCGGAGCTGGCCGCCGACCAGCTCGACTCGTCCCTTTCCCTGGTCCGTTACATCGCCTGGTCCATCCCGGCCATCGGATTCGTCGGCACGGTGCGCGGCATTGGTGACGCGCTGTCGTTCGCCGAGGAGGCGATCAAGGGCAACCTGTCTGCCGTCACCACATGGCTGGGCCTGGCGTTCAATTCCACGCTGGTGGGACTCATGCTCTGCATCGCCCTGATGTATGTCCTGCACATCGTGCAATCGAGCCAGGAGGCTTTGATCATCGAAATCCAGAAATACTGCCGCGACAAGCTGATCGACCTGATGAAGGTGCCCGCTAAGGAAGAGTCCCGGGAGATATTCTCCTGAGATCCAAGCTGACCGGTCATGGCCACCATCGGGATTGAACTGTGTAACGCCGGATTCCAAGCCGCCCTTTGCGAGCAAAAGGATCCGCGCCTGCTCGCGCCCGGCGGGCGCCCGGGCTTCCTCGACTGGCCGGCGTTTGCCTGCCACGACGGCAAAAAATTCTCGTTCGGCCGCGCCGCAGAGGACGTCTGGTTCGTGCAGCCCCGGCAGGTCTGCCATGTGTTCTGGGACAAGCTATCCCATGAGCCGTCCACGCTGACCGTTGCGGGCAAGCCGCCGTCGTTTTCCGAACTGGCCTATTATTTCCTGCGAGATTTCACCGAACGGCTGGTCGCGACGGCCGGCCCGCTGGAGAAAGTGGTGCTGGCCGTGCCCAGTGCGTTTTTGAAGGACGCGGCCACCGAGGAGCAGAAGATCGGGCTGCTGCTGGGCATGGCGCGCGAATTGAAACTGCCGCTGGCGGGCGTGGTCGACATGTCGGCGGCGGCTCTCTGTGATCCCCGCGGCGGTGGATTCAATCCGGCGCATCCCGTGGTAGTGGTCGACATTAATCTGGACGGGGCGGATCTTACGCTGTACGCGGTCGAAAACGGCCGTCTGGAACGCAAGGAATTCGCTCATCTCGCTCCCGCCGGCTTTGCCGCGCTGCTCAAGCACCTCACGGCCGCGATGGGCAACCGGTTCCTGAAAGCCACGGCCTTCGACATCCTCGAGGACGGCCACATCGAGCAGGCGTTTTTCCGCCAGACCAAGGATTTCCTCCTGAGCGGCGCGCCGGAACACCGCTACCAGCTCAACACGGCGCGGCGCGCCTACGAAATGACCGGGACCCACGAGCAGCTGGTCGTCGATGCGCAGACCTTCGCCACGATGATTTTGCACGGCGTGCAGGCCATGGTACAGAAATCAGCCAAGCCGGCCGAACCCATCACGATCGCGCTGACGGCGCGCACCGCCTGCCTGCCCGGCCTGGAATCCCGGCTGCGCGCCGCCGGTTTCATGCGCTTGTTGCGGCTCCCGGCGGGCGCCGCGGCTTGCGGCGCGGCGCTGGCCGGAGCCAGCCGGTTGCAGGTGCGGAAGGAACTGGACGAAATTCCCGTCGAGATTTCGGTGCCCCAGACCGAGGTGAAGCATGCGCTGGGTGCGGCGTGGGAGGCGAACCTGCATAAGGCCCGTTCCACCGGTCCGCGCCCGCGGCCCACGCATGTGATCCTCGAGGGCATCGGCCACGGGATTGGCGGCAACGGCAGCTTCACCATCGGGGCCCCGAGCGCGTGCGCGGACTTGGCGCTGCCTGATCCCTTCAATGCCGCCGGGGATTGCCTGGTGCAATTGCAGCGGGAAGCCGGCCGCCTGTGGCTGGTGGATGCCAACCCGGCGCACGCCGTCAACGGCGCCACGCAGATCCGCAGCGCGGTCGAGGCGGGCGACCGGCTCGTTGTCCGCTGCGGCACCGTGGCGGCCGAATTGCTCTTTGCGCACTGCCATGACCTGGGCGGGCCGCGGGCCTGACGGATTTTCGCCTGATTTCCCGCCATGGCCATGATCTCCGCCAAACGCCGCGACACGGAGGTGTTCAGCATGGCATTTCTGGATTGCATTTGCTGCGGCTTCGGCGCGGTGCTGTTGATCTACATCCTGACCATCGCGCAGCAAAAAAGCCGTGACACCGAAAGCATCGACGCAGTGAAGGAACGGGTGGCGCAGCTGGCGGCCCAGGTCAAGGCCACGGAGGACCAGGTCACGAGCCTCGAGCAGATGCTGGCCGCGGCGCAGACCGCGCTCGAGCAGAGCAAGACCAGGCGCTCGGGCGAGCAGGTGAATCTCACCAACCGCCAGAAGGAACTGCTGCTGCTCATGCAGCAGACCGGCGCGCTCAAGGACGCACTCGACAAATTGCTGGGGGAAAAGAAGGCCCTGCCCACCGAGGATGCGCAGCCCGTGCCCATCCCCAACGAGGCCCGGCAGCAATACCTGTCCGGCGTGAAACTGCAAGGGGACTACGTGCTGTTTCTCGTGCGGGTGTCCGGCAGCATGCTGGGCGAGTCGCTCGACGACGCCATCGCGCGCCTGCCGGATCCCGATTTCAAGAAGCGCGAGGCGCCCAAGTGGCAGCGCGTGATCAAGTCCGTCCACTGGATGATCGCGACCCTGGCGCCCGAAACCCATTTTCAAATCCTGCTCTTCAACGAGGAAACCGTGCCATTGATGCCCAGCCACAACGAGGAATGGATCTCCCGCGGTGACCGGGCGACCGTGCAGGAGGCGCTCACCCGGCTG
The DNA here is from genome assembly GCA_043738215.1 of Lacunisphaera sp. Classification (GTDB taxonomy): domain Bacteria; phylum Verrucomicrobiota; class Verrucomicrobiia; order Opitutales; family Opitutaceae; genus Lacunisphaera. The sequence goes on along the minus strand of JAYUGX010000126.1, from coordinate 2,745 downwards.
TATCAGGTCGTGCCGCAGGGCTCGGCCAACCTGGAGCGCGCGTTCTCGACCGTGCGCTACATGACCCACCTGCCCGACTCCATCGTGCTCATGACCGACGGCTTGCCGACCACCAGCGACTCGGCCCCCAACCCCGGTGACGCGGACGACGACGCGCGCATTCGTTATTTCCGGTATGCGCAGCGCCAGCTGCCGCCCCGCATTCCGGTCAGCACCATCCTGTTTCCCATGACGGGCGACCCCGGGGCCCCGGGCCTCTATTGGGAAATGGCCGGCTCCACCCACGGCGCCCTGGTCAGCCCCTCCGTCAACTGGCCCGACACATGATTCGCCGCCGCCCCACCACGATTTTCAGCCTGGCCTTCCTCGACTGCATTTGCTGCGGCTTCGGGGCGGTCATCCTCTTGTTTGTGCTCAGCGTGGACAAGCAGGACAAGGACACGCAGGAAATGCGCGATCAACTTCGCCAGGTGGCGGCCGCCCAGCTGGCCAAGCTCGCCGCCCTCAATGAACGGAAAGGAGACCTCGACACCGGACACAATGACGCCGCCCGGCTCCTGCTCGAGGCGCAGCGCACGGAGGAAAACATGAAGGGTTTGCTCGACGACCTGGCGGAAAAACTCCAGCAGGAAAAGCAGGGCCAGAAGGCGCTGGTCGTGGACATTGACGAGTTGAAAAAGGACGTCGCGGCCCGGCAGAAGAAGCCGGACATGCTGCTCAACGAGCACATCACCCCCACGCCCATCGGGCTGCCGGCCACCAGCACCCACATCGCCTTCATCATCGACAGCTCGGGCAGCATGCGCGACCCCACGACCGAGAGCCTGTGGGCGGTGGTGCTGCGGAAATTCGATCAGGTCCTGGACTCCTATCCGCAGGTCGAGGGGATCCAGTTTCTGGACGCCGACGGGCGTTTCATCCTCGGCGGGCGCACGGATGACAAATGGCTGCCCGACAGCCCCGAGACGCGCGATGCCATCAAGCGCGCACTGATGCGCTACCAGATTTACACCAACAGCAATCCCGTGCCGGGCATCGTGCGCGCCTTCCGTTCATTGCACGAGGGCGAAAACGCCGACTTGAAGATGACGATCTTCGTCCTCGGGGACGAATTTACCGGCACGGCCGACGCGGTCGTGCGCCGGCTCGATGAGCTCAACCCCAAGGACAAGGACGGGAAACGCAAGGTGGTGATCAACGCCATCCTTTTCCCCACTTCCATCAAGATGGGCTTCAACATGGGCAACACCGGCGTGAAACTGGCGAACCTGATGCGCGAAGTCACCTATCAGCACGGCGGCGCATTAATCGCCCTGCAGGATCTGGATGTCCCGTAAGTCTCCGGCCCGGTGGCGTGGCACCCGGCCTAGATACCCAGGATCCACTTGATCAGCTGGAAAATGTTCAGGCTGCTGCCCTGCTTTTGCTGCTGCTGCTGGCCCGGTTGACCGGGCTGGCCGGGCTGGCCTGAACCGCCGCCCCCACCGGATTGCTGCCCTTGTTGACTCTGCTGACCCTGGCCGGACTGACCCTGCTGACCTTGTTGGCCTTGCTGCCCGGAAGAGTTGCTCCCTGATTGCGACCTCTGGCCGCCGGGCGAGGGGATTTGCAGCTGGTTGCCTTGCTGGCCGTTTTGGCCTTTTTGTCCCTTCTGCCCGCCCTTTTGTCCGCTGCCGCTTGAGCCATCGCCCTGCGAGCCATTCTGGCCGTCCGCGTCGGATTGGGACTGGTCCGAGTTTCCGTTCTTGTCGCCGTTGCGATCCATCATGCCATTAAGCGCCTTGTCCGCCTCGCTTTGCTCGCCGTTCTGGCCGCCCTGTCCGTCGGCGCCGGATTGCCCGTCGCCTCCAGATTGGCCTGCTTCCCGCCCGATCGGGGTGATCCCCTTGCGGGCGAGCGCGGCAGTCATGCCGGTTGAAAGCACCTTTTGCTGGGAATCCTCCACGCCATCGCCGTCCATGTCGGAATCCTGGTCGTTGGGGATGCCGTCACCGTCCATGTCGGAGTCTTGGGCGTTGGGAATGCCGTCGCCATCGATGTCGCCATCACGATGATTGGGGATGCCGTCGCCGTCGGTGTCCACCGAACCGCCTTCCTCGCTGCCGTCGGCGACATAGGGCGTGTTGCCGCGCTTGCCGTAGACGCCGCTGAAATTGAATTTCACCACATCAACCCGGCTGGTCGAAAGGCTGGGACGCTCGCGGATGGCGGCGTCGCGCACGGCCTCGAGTTCCCACATCCGGCCCCGGGCAGCCTCGCGGTCGGGCAAGGGGCCGAAGAGGTAAGTCAGGTTTTCGTGCCGGTAGCGCACATACCAGCCCTCATCACCCGGACCCAGGCCGGTGATGTTTATCCCCGCGTATTTTTCCCGATACTCGTCGTATGGCAGGCTCCACAAATCGGCGATCCCCTCCACCGGGTAGATCACGGTGACGGCGCGGGCGGCGGGCAGCAGCAGCAGCGCGAGGAGCAGGAGCCTCAGCAGCATTTTCATGCGCGGGATAGGGCGCGGCTGGTCAAAGGCCCTTGGGGACAACCCGGCCCTTCTCGACGCCGTGATTGCGATTGTCGGATTGCTGGCTGCCGCCACTGGGAAGTTTCTTTTCGTATTGTTGGGAAGTGCTGCTCTCGACCCCGACCACATTCTGGGCATTTTTATCCAGAGTCTGGATTTGCAGGGTGGCATCACCGATCTGTTGGTCCCGCGGGGTCGTGCTCTGGGCACCGCCGGCGTTCTGGGCACCC
>JAYUGX010000125.1:0-19068 GCA_043738215.1 Lacunisphaera sp. | reverse complement strand
GCGCGGCGAATTGAACCGGGGAAGAATCCGAAGGATTACTTCGTGACCAGCGGGGGCGGGGGTGGCGGGACCGCGATCGAGCTTTCGTTCAGCTTTTTACCAACGATCTCGATCTGACGCTGGATCTCGATCTCGGCGGTGCGGCGGTTGATCTTGGCCAGCTCGACCTGCTTGGAAAGCTCCAGGGTTTCGCGGTTGAGTCTCTCCTTGTCGGTGCGGGCCTGGGAAATCTGGATCTCCAGGTCGGCCGCCTCCTTGGCCAGCTTGTCCGCCTGGGTGGAATAGTCGTTGGCCTCGTCCTTGAGCTTCTTCATCGCGTCATCGTAGTCGCGCTGCTTTTTGTCCTCCTTGGCTTTACTGGCGGCGGCTTGCTCTTCCTGCCGTCGTTTGGCGTCTTCCGTGGCCCGGCGGTCGATATCCGCCTTGCGGATCCTGTCGGCCTCGTCGGCCTTGGCCTTGGCCTCCATCTGGGCCTGGTGCTTGGCCTCCATTTCCTTGCGGGCGCCAGTGTAGAGCACGGCAAACACGGCCAGCAGCACGGCGGGGACGATGACGTAGGACTTGTTCATGGGAGGGTCGGTAAGTGGGTTAACTTTTCTTGGCGGCCGCGGCCGCGGCCGCCTCGGCCTCAACCCGGGCTTTCTCAGCGGCGGTTATCTTGTCGAGCAGATCGTAGTAATATTTCACATTGGCCTCGGCCTGCTTGACGTAGGTTTTGAGGAAGGCCAGCTCGTCAGTGTTGTGCTTCTTGTCCTCCGTGATCTTGGTGAGGGAGTCCTTGACCTCCTCCAGCTCCTTCTTGAGGCGGGAGACCTGCTCGCGAAATTTGTTGCGGTCGGCGTAGGTGCGCTCGCGGCGGTCATCGGCCTCGAGCCGGGCGGTCTTCTTGGCTTCATCGGCAGCTTCCTTGATCTTGCGCTCGGCCTCGCGCTTCTTGGATGACTCGACGGCCTCCTGCATGGCGGCAACTCGGGCGGCTTGCTCGCGCTCCGCCTTGGCTTTCTTCTCCTGCTCGGCCTTGGCCTTGATGGCGGCCTGCTGGGCCGTGTAATTCCGGTCAAAATTGAGATAGAAGCCGCCAAAGACGAGCAGGCCGAGAAGGGGGAATATGATGTAAGCTTTTTTCATGGTCAGGTGCTGCGGGTGTGGAAAGGAAAAATCACATCTGCTTTTTCTTGGCCTCGCGATCCTTGAGGATGTCCTCGATGCCCTTGAGCAGGTTCTGGGTCTGGGTATCCTTGGCCCCCTCCGGGGTGGCCACGGCTTTCTTGGCCGCGTCCAGGGCGATGTCGAATTTCTTCAGTTCGTAGGCGACATAGGCCAGGTAACCGAAAACCTGATGGGGCTTGGCCAGTCCGCCCTTGGCCACGGCCGCCTGCAGGTGGACCAGCGCGTCCTCGGGTTTTTCCAGGAGATAATAGGCCTGCGCGATCGTGAACTCGAGCTGGCCTGATTTGGGGAAGGCCTTGGTGGCATCCTTGAGGGCCTCGATGCTCTTGAACGGCCGGTTCAACTGCTGGTAGCACAACGCCAGCAATTCCCAGTTTTTGGACTCTTTTTCGATCCGGCCATTCTTCAGGCCGGCCTCGAGCAGGTCGGCGGCCTGCTCGAACTGCCCGATGTTGTAGTAGATGCCGACGACGTTGATGTTATCCTTGGGGGCGGTCATGTGCCCGTTCGCCTGAGCGCGCTCGAGGGCGATGACGGCGCGCAAGGGTTGCTCGAGGCTGAGGTAGAGCGCCGCCAGCTGCTGCCAGTAGACGCTGGATTCTGGCTTCTGCTTGACCATGAGCTCAAGGATCTCAACCGCCTCGGCGTTGCGGTTCAATTGCTGCAGGCAGACCATTTTCAGAATGTAGAAAGTGTCCTTCGGGCGCGTGGCCAGGTGGAGGCCGGCCTCGATCTGCTCCAGGGCTCGCTGGAGGAGCACCGGGTCGGGCTTGTCGGGGTTCTGCACGGCCCAGGTGTAGAGCAATTGGGAGTAGACCAGCTGCGCGTCGGCATTGGACTTGGGCGTGATTTTTTGCCACCGGATGAAGGCTTTGTCCGCTTTCTCAAAATAGGTGTTGGCGATGCTGGGGTTCTTGGATTGCACCGCCTCCTGCAGGTAGAGCGAGGCCAGCAGGAAGAGAAATTCGCGCGTGGCGCGCTCCTCGAAATAAGTGGGCGACTTCGATTCGGAAAGACTCAGGGCCTGCTCCATCGGCTGGATGGCCGCGGCATAGTCACCCTTCTGCAGCTGCATATTGGCCTTATACTGGTAGATTAGGGCGGCGTCGTAGCTGTCGGGTGGGACCTTGGCCAGCTGGGCGTCGAGGATGGCAGTGGCGGTGTCATAGTTCTTCGCCTCGGCGGCCACCCTGAACTTGGCGAACATCTCGCCGGTGGTATCCGAGAAAGAGTAATCGCGCACCGGCTTGGCGGCGGGCTGCTGGGCGGCCAACGCCACGGCCAGCAGGGTCGCGCCGATCAGGGCGAGGGCGGTGCGAATGGGGCGGATGGAGGAATGCGACATGGCGGGCCGGCGGGGTTATTTCGCGTCATCGAGATTGAACTCGATGAGCTGGGAGGCGCGGACGTTGACGGCGCGGCCGCCTTTGCGGCCCGGTTTGAATTTCCATTTGCCGACCGCCGCCATGGCCGGGGCTTCAAATTCACGGTGCGAGGAACGGACCACCTGGGTCTGAATCACATCACCGTTGGTGTTGATGATGAACTCGACCACGACCTCGCCGTTGATGCCGGCGCGGCTCATTTCATAGGGATAGGTAGGCTGCGGCTGCACGCGGGCCACCGGCTTCTGGTCCAGGTTGTTGATGTCGAAGAGATCCTTGAGGCCTCTGCCAAAACCACTGCCGGGTGGGTTCACCGGGATGGTGATGGCGCCACGGTTGGGCGTCATGCCGGGCGGCGGGGGCGGGGTGAGTGGTTGGACGAACGCGTTGACCGGGACCACGGATGGCAGGTCAATCAGGCTGGGTGGAGCGATCACGTTTTCCTGCGGGTCTTCCATCTCCTTCACTTCATCCGGCTTATCCTCGTCGATCGGGGGCATTTCGAACTCCATCACGGCCTCCTTGACCACCGGCGGCCGCTTGGGCGGCTGCTGCTTGCCCGAGAAAGGATTCAGGAGGACGATGTGCAGCAGGACCGAGGCCGCGATGCCGATGATGAGATCTCTGTTCATGGCGGGGCCGGATTATTTGCCCGTCTGGCGGGTGTGCGTTTCGACCGAGAATTTCTTGATGTCGGCCCGGCGGATTTCGTCGAGGACCTTGACCGTGGAACCGAAGCGGGCTTTCTCGTCGCCCGCGATGAGGATGCGGGGGTCTTCCGTGGTGGACTTGTAGGCCGCAAGGCGGCCCGGCAGCTCGGATATATCCATGGGATCCTTGTTCCAGAAAATCGAGCCTTCGGAGGAAACCTGGATGGTAATGATATCCGGTGGCGGTTTGCTGGGATCGGGGGGCGTCGCGACCGGCAGATCCACGGGCACCGACTGGATGCGGTTGAGGGAAAGCGTGAAAAGCACAAAGGTCGCGAGCAGGAAGAAGATGACGTCAATGAGCGGGATGATCTCAATGCGCGCCTTCTTGCGGGGCCGGATTTTGATTTTGGTGCCTTCCATGATGGTTCTGCTGGTCAGTTATACGGATGGTGGACCGGTTTATTAGGCAGGGGCGGCATCAACGGGCGTGGGTTTCAATGAACACCTTGGTGAACCCGGCCTTGCGGGCCTCGTCGAAAACATAGATGGCCTGGGCGAAGTAGGCCCGTTCGTCACCGTTGATGAGGATGCGGCCGTCCGGTTCGTCGTGGTGGTATTGCTTCAGCCGCACCAGAAACTCGTCCAGGGTGATTAGATCCTTGTTCCAGGCGATCGCGCCTTCATCCGTGACGCTGATGGTCGCGGTGCCGTTCGGATCGCGGGGCTCGCTGGTCTCAGCGGTGGGCAGATGGACGGTGATGCCGCCCGATTTGTTGAGGGAAAGGGTGAACAGGACGAACGTGGCAAGCAGAAAGAAGATGACGTCAATGAGAGGGATGATCTCAATGCGCGCTCGTTTTACTCCACCGGGGCCTGTTCCACCACCACCACCGTGCATACAGTAAGTGTTTAGAGGTTAATGTCGGAGGGAACGCGAGCTCAGCGAGTCTTGGCGCTGGTGCTCTCGGACTTGTTGATGATGATTTCGAGCGAGTTGGAGGCATCCTCCACTTCGTGACGGGCCTCCTCGGCCCGGGCATTCAGGTAATTGAAAGGGAGCAGGCCCGTGACCGCGATGGCCAGACCGCACATGGTGGCGATCAGCGCTTCGGCCACGCCACCGGTGATTTTGGCGGAGGCCGAGGCGATGTCACCGGTGCCGGTGTTCAGGGCGGCAAAGGTGCCCATCATGCCGGTCACGGTGCCGAGCAGTCCGAGCAGCGGGGCGGCGGTGATGCAGGTGTCGAGGGTGGGCAGGCCCTGGCTGAAGCGCTGCATCTCCTGGCTGGCGGCGCGGGTGAAGGCGTTGCCGAGCGAGTGCTCCTTGTGAGTCAGGGCGTAGACGAGGATGCGGGCCACGTAATCCTGGCTCTTCTTGCCGATTTCCACGGCGCCATCGACATCCTTGGACTCGACCAGCTCGAGCATCTTGTCGACGAGCTCGGGCTGGCGGCGGCCGTTTTCACGGACAATGAAAATCACGCGCTCGACGGCGACCGTGATGAGCAGGAAGGAAACAATGATGATGGGCCACATGATGGGCCCGCCGTGCTTGAACAGCTCCATGGCGGTCATGGGGCTGCCATCTTCGTTCGTCAGCAGGATCGCCAAGGGCAGGTATGCAGTGATCATAGTGAGGGGGAGGATTTACTTTGTCGGGATGGGATATTCCGTTCGGGAAAGCTGGGCAAACTCATAGCACGCGGTGCGCCACTAGCATAAGACAATTCAACGAGGCCACCGGATGGCCGATATAGGGGGAGGAGGAGTGGGGGGACAGAGGCAAAGTGACCGAAAATTATCTCAAGAGGCAAATGTTGCCGACATACACTTTGGACTGTCAATGCGGTTTGTGGTGCCCACAAATTTTTTTACGGACCCGCTTAATTGGCTGCCCGACTAGGGATCGAACCTAGACTAAACGAGTCAGAGTCGTTTGTGCTACCATTACACCATCGGGCAGTGGACAATTTGGCGGGCGCGGCGGGTGGCTCGCGGATTGGTTCGCGCTTGGCCGGCCGAAAATGGAGCCGGCGATGGGATTCGAACCCGCAACCGCCTGTTTACAAAACAGGTGCTCTACCATTGAGCTACACCGGCGTGGCGCGCCTTGCGCAAAATTTTCAAGGGATTGGAAAAAACACAATTTGGTGGCTCCCCCGGGACTCGAACCCGGAACCAATTGATTAAGAGTCAACTGCTCTACCATTGAGCTAGGAAGCCGTCAAAAATAGGAGTGGCAAACGTTATTATCGCCCATGGCTTGTCAATCCCCATTCCCGGATTCTGCTGGCGCGCGTGTTTTCCCTCTGAATATCGGCGAAAGAATACCGCCGGGCGCTCACTGGATTCCGCCGGTCCAGGCTGGCGTGGCGAGCTCGTTGAGCAGGCGCAGGCCGGGCGGTGCCGCGAGCAGTCGCGGCACCACGTTGATGAGCGAGGCGATCGTGGCGTCCTCGCCCGCGACCCCGCCATTGATCGTCACGTCCAGGTCCGGCCGGCCCGTGATGCGAATCGCATCGTGCGGCGCCGGCGCCTCGAGATACATTTTGATATCCAGCGTGATTTTTTCCCGGCCGGCCGCCGTGCCCGTGGCGCGCTGGTGGATGCCACAGGTCCGGCCCGCGGCCACGTCAAAAAACCGGGTGCGGATGTTTGTCTCTGCGATCACCGGCTCGCCGGTCGCGGCAATCTGGTCGAGCTTCCAGCCCATCGCGTGGGCGACGAGCGCCACGGATTCACGCAAACCGGCGTGTCCGGCCTGGCCGGCAAGCAGCTTGGCGCGGAAGGCAACCGGGTCCTGCCCGCTGCCGATCTTGGCCTGCAGCGGCTGCCGCCGGGTCGAGGCGTCCACCACCCGCTCGACACTGATGCGATCCACTGAGCGGCAGACTCCCGTCAGGCAAATGGGCAGCAGGTCCATGACGAATCCCGGGTTTACCCCCGTGGCGACGAGGCGGGCCTTGGTGTAGAGACAGAGTGCATTCAACTCCTTGGCCAGCTCGGGCGATTGCAACGCCGGATAGATCAGCTCCTCGCAGGTCGAGGCCACCGCGAGCCCGAGCTCCAGCGCCGGGCGGATTTGCTGCAGGGTGGTGGCGACACTCGATGAAGCAGTATGCAGTATGACGTCGGGCTGGGTCTCGCGAAAAAGCTCCTCAAGGGTGGGGCAGAGGCTCAACCCGTCCAGCGAGCCGAGCCCGGTCAGCTCGACCAGGGAGCGCCCGTATTTCCTTGGGTCGTTGTCCACCGCGCCGACGATTTCCATCCATGGTTGCTCGGCGGCGAGCCGGAGCGATTCCAGCCCGATCGGACCGAGTCCAAATTGCGCGACTTTGACCCTTTTCATCCCGGACGAGTCAGCCGCGGTTGGCGCTGGTTGTAAAGCCCTCGCCCGCAACCCGGCCCGCCTGTAGGACCCTGCTTGCCGGGGAGTTAGATGACCCGGCGTCGTCAGCTGCACTTTGTCGGACAAAATCCTTGCCATGCGTGCGGGCGTCCTCTGTTTTCCTCCACTCCTCTCATGCAAAAGACCAAAAAGTCCGTCGCTAAGCGCTTCAAGATATCCGGAACGGGCAAGCTGATCCGCCGGACCCCCGGTTTTCGTCACTTGCTGTCCGCGAAGAGCACGAAGTCCAAACGCCGTGCTTCCCGTGACAAGCTCGTGGCCCCCGGCCATGCCGCTCCGCTCCTCCGCTGCCTGCCCACCGGTCTCCGGTAAGCTGTCGCGCCCTTCCCAACCCAGCCAGGCGGGTGAATCCTAACGAGACGACCCGCCGGCCCTCAACCACCATATAACATGCCTCGTGTCACCAACTCCCCCGCGTCGCGCAAGCGCCGCAAGAAAGTGCTGAAATACGCCAAGGGCTATTTCGGCAACAAATCCAAGCTGTTCCGCTACGCCAAGGAAGCGGTCCAGCATGCCTGGCAATACGCCTACATCGACCGCAAGAAGAAGCGGGCCAACATGCGCGGCCTGTGGATCGTGCGCCTCAACGCGGCCTGCCGCGAGGCCGGCATGAGCTACAGTCGCTTCATCGAGGGCCTCAAGGCCGCCAACATCCAGCTCGACCGCCGCCAGCTCTCCGAGATCGCGATCGCCGATGCCGTGGCGTTCACCGGCCTGGTCAAGCGGGCCCAGGACGCGTTGAAGGCCAAGGTCGCCGCTGCCGCCAAGGCGTAAGCGGACAGGGCAAAACGCGGGCCGCTTGGAGGCTCGCCTTCTGGTCGAAGACCATTTTTCTGAAGGACGGGCCTCCCACGAGTCCCGTCCTTTTTATTTCCCCATGCAAGCCACCCTCACCGCCCTGCTCGCCAAGGCCTCGACCGAGCTCGCCACGCTGAAGACGCGCGCCGACTTCGAGGCCGCCAAGGCCCGCTACGTCGGTCCCCACGGCGAGTTCACCGCGCTGATGAAACAGATGGGCGCCGTGCCCAAGGAGCAGCGCCCGGCGATGGGCAAGCTGGTCAACGAGGCCAAGGCGCAACTGTCGGTGCAGCTCGACGCCACACTGGCCCGCATCGGCAGCGCCGAGCTCGCCGGGCAGCTCGGGCCAGCCATTGATCCGACCCTGCCGTCGCCCGACTCCGGCCCCGGCACCAGCCATCCGCTGACGCTGGTGCGCGAGGAGATGTGCCGCATCCTGCGCAAGGCCGGCTTCACGGTCGTGGAGGGTCCCGAGGTTGAGACCGAGTATTACTGCTTCGATGCGCTCAACACCCCCGCCGACCACCCGGCGCGCGACGAGCAGGACACGTTCTATTTCCCGGAAAAGGCCCGCTTCGGCAACCTCACCAGAAAAGTGCCGGGGGAGAAATACCTGCTGCGCACCCACACCTCGTCCGTGCAGATCCGCACGATGCTCAAGGGCGAGCCGCCCATCCGCATCGTCTCACCGGGCCGCGTGTACCGCCGCGACACCTCGGACGCGACGCACAGCGCCAACTTCCACCAGATCGAGTGCCTCTATGTGGACAAGGACGTCACCGTGCGCGACCTGAAGGCGCTGCTCGACTACATCTTCGCCGCGCTGCTCGGCAAGGACACCAAGACCCGTTTCCGTCCGCACTATTTCGGCTACACCGAGCCCAGCTTTGAGGTGGACCTCTCCGCGCAGCACCTGCCCAAGGTGAACAAGGAGTGGATCGAGATCGGCGGCTGCGGCCTGGTGGACCCCGTCGTCTTCGAGGGCGTCGGCTACGACCCCAAGGTGTGGACCGGCTACGCCTTCGGCATGGGCCTCGAGCGCCTCGCGATGCTCATGTATGGCATCGATGACATCCGCTACTTCTACCAGAATGACCTCCGCTTCCTGAAGCAGTTTGCGTGAAGCCACCCCGATGAAGATTTCCCGCAACTGGCTCAAACAATATGTCCGCGTTTACGCCTCGGCCGAGGAGCTGACGCGCGCCATCACGTTCCTCGGTTTTGAGGTCGAGGGCGTGGTCAACACCGGGCTGCCGCCGCTCCAGCAGGTCGTGGTCGGTGAGATCAAGACCCGCGAGAAGCATCCGAACGCCGACAAACTTTCGGTCTGCACGGTTGATGTCGGTCCGGCCAATGGCGGCGTGCGCACCATTGTCTGCGGCGCGTCCAACTGTGATGCCGGCAACCGCGTGCCCGTGGCCCTGCCCGGTGCGGTGCTGCCGGGTGACTTCAAGATCAAGCCGTCCCAGATTCGCGGCCAGCAGTCCGACGGCATGTTGTGCTCGCCCGACGAGCTCGGCCTCGGCGGCGACCACGCCGGCCTGCTGCTGCTCGACCCGGCCGCGCCCATCGGCAAGCCGCTCAATGAGGTCATGCCGGATGGCGACACGGTGTTCGACCTGGAAATCACCCCGAACCGGCCCGATGCCTTATGCCACATCGGCATCGCGCGCGAACTGGCGGCCTGGCTTCATTACGACGTCCGCTTTCCGGAGATAAAATTCCGCGGCAAGATCGACGGGCCGCCCCGTCCCGACATTCTCAAGGACATCCGCGTCGATGCGCCCGAGGATTGTCCGCTCTACGTCGGCATTGTCGTGACGGGCGTGAAGGTCGGCCCGAGCCCCGCGTGGATGCAGGAGCGGCTGCAGGCGGTGGGCTTGCGTCCGATCAACAATCTGGTCGACACCGGCAACTACGTGATGCTCGAGCTCGGCCAGCCGCTGCACGTGTTCGATGCGAAGAAGATCGGCGGCCGCTCAATCGTGATCCGCCGCGCCACTGACGGGGAGAAGCTGGTTACGCTTGACGGCAAGGAGCGCGCGCTGAACAGCCGGATGCTGGTCATTGCCGATGAGTCCAAGCCGATGGTCGTGGCCGGGATCATGGGCGGCGCCAGCGCCGAGGTCGATGCGACCACGACCGACATCGTGCTCGAGGCCGCGTATTTCCGCCCGCAGTCCATCCGCTGGACGTCCCGGCGGCTCGGCCTGTCCTCCGATTCCGCCTACCGTTTTGAGCGCGGGGTCAATTCGCACACCACACTCGAGGCGGGCTGGCGCGCCATTGACCTGATTCTGGAAACCGCTGGCGGCACCGTCGTGGGCCCTTCCTTCAAGCTGGGCGGCGACCGCCGGTGGAAACGCGAGATTCACGTGGCTCCTGACTTTATCCGGGCGCGGCTGGGCTTTCACGTCAGCGACGAGGACATCCGTCATTCCCTCGAGGCGCTCAACCTGGCCATTGGCGGCGAGAGTCAGACGGGCGGCGACCTTGAGTGGAAGGTCAAGATTCCGAGCTACCGCGCCGATCTCGAGCGGCCCATCGACCTCGTGGAGGAAGTCCTGCGCATCTACGGCACCGACCGGGTGCCATCCGCGCCTTGCGTCGGCCCCGCACTGCTGGACGGCGACGACGATCCCGTCGTCGTTTTCAACCGCCGCGTCACCGACTACCTGGTCGGCCAGCATTTCCACGAGGTCGTCAATTACACCCTGCGGGCGCAGCAGGAGCTGGCGACATGGGTTTCGGACGCCGCGGCGGCGGAGTTGGCGCTCGCCAATCCGTTTGTGGACGATCAATCCCACCTGCGGCCCACGCTCGTGCTGGGCATGCTGGAATCGCTCAAGCTGAACCAGTCGCGCGGCGTCCCGGCCGCCCGGCTCTTTGAGACCGGGCGCGTGTTCATGGAGGTCAACGGCACAGTGCAGGAGTGCCTCGGCGTGGGGTTCGTGCTCTGCCACGACCCGAAGGAGCGGGCATGGGCCGCCCGGCCGGCGCCGGATTTCTACGCCGTGAAGCGCCACATGGAAATTCTCGCGTCATCGGCCGGCATTGACCTGGCGGCGCAGGAGCTGGTGCCGGTGCGCGGCGCCTACTGGGGCTGGCAGGAGGGCCACTCCGCCGCCGCCGGGGAAATGAAGGACGGGTGGACCGCGCGTTTCGGCCTGTTGAACCTGGCGATGGTCCGCGCAGCCGGCGTCGAGGGCACCGTGTGGGCCGGCATGTTCACCATTCTGCCGGGCAAGCTGACGGCGGCCGCCGGGCACCGCCGCTGCCAACCCTTCAGTCTTTTTCCCCCGGCGCTGCGCGACATCGCACTCGTGGTTGAGGTTTCGCGCCACGCCGATGAGGTGCGCCAACTCTTGCTCAAGATCTCCCGGGCGGCGACGAGTGCGCCAGCCTCGGCGGCGACGAGCGCGTTTACCGTCGAGTCGGTTGCGGTGTTTGACGTCTACCAGGGCAAGGGCCTGCCGGCGGGAAAGAAGAGCCTGGCTTTCTCGCTCTCGTTCCGCTCAGCGGAGCGCACGCTGACCGACGAGGAAGTCAACGCCGCCTTCACGAAAATCCAGAAGGACATTGCGGCCGACGGGACAATCTCCGTCCGGGCCTGAGCCTCCTGCGGGATGATTGCGGCGAGGGGCCGGCCGGAAGCTGGACTTGGTGCCCGGTCTGGGGCGGTCGCTTCGGTCAATCAACGAGAGCATCGCCTTGATCGGGAAGGTCGGATTGATCACAAAGCGCGAGCCTTTGCGCTTGTTGGCCTCCGCGGCGATAGTCGTCCCGATGTTTGAGATCTGTTTGAAAGGCAGCACGTCAGAGACTTGCAATAAAAATTGCAGTGAGACAAGGCTACACATGAAGCGGCGGAATTATTAAAGGCGGTCCCAGCCATGTCGGGCACAGAATGACGACCCCGTCCGGGGAAACTGGCGCACATCGGCGCCGTTGCAACTTTCTAGGAGAAAAACCGCTCCACGAACGCGCGCACGTCGGCCGGCACCGACTTGGAGAAATTGAGCACGACCCACTCGAAAAGCTGGCGGATCTCAGCCACCTGCCCGGCCGACAGGCTGATGGGCGTGGCCTGATGGGAAACCTTCTTGCCCACTTTCGCCCCATCCCGGTAACTGATTTGGAGCCCGGGGGTCTGGGCGCTGCCCCGGACACAGTAGTCAAGCATCAGCATTTCGAAGTGTTCGATGGTCTTGCCGTCTTCACTGCGCCATACGCTGAACACCGTCTCATCATCGCCGAGATACTGTTCCTTGACCAGGCCCTCGGTGTCCTGCTTCACGCGCTCCGCCGCCTCCAGTGCGCAGCCGATCGCCATGGGCTCCAACAACTGGAGGTAGGCCTTCTGGGCTTGGAAATTGGGGAATTTCAGCGCGATGCCGCAGGTGGCGAATTGCTGGGTCGACCAGAAATGGATGATGCCGCCGTCAATCTCGAACAGTTTGTCGTCGAGCTCCAGCTTGAGGCGGCAATCCTCCCCCTTCGTGGCCACCGCGGCCGGGTGCAGTTTGATGCTGGCGCCGGTGCCGGACAGGTTGCCCAGCTGGCCGCCCCAATCCATGCTCGAGGCGTGCTCGGGCGGCAGGGGGTTGCCCTCGCCATCGTGCCCCATCAGGGTGACCTTGGCTTTCAGGGGAAACTTCGGCCCGATGGGGTAGCGCTTGGCGCCGCGTTTGTCACTCAGTCCGCCTTCCTTCTTGAATTTGAGGATACTTTTGAACAGGAGCACAGTTGACGGGTAGGCGATATCCTGCGCTGGTTCAAGCTCGCACACGCCGGCCTCGGGGTCGGCCGGATACCGGCCGGCGGGGGATTTTTTGCCGGTTGCCAACCAGCGGTTCAGCCGCCTGCTTTAAGGGTGCCTTGGGAGCCCGCATGAGCGCTAATTCCGACCTTAACCTTGAGTATGTGGCGAATCTCGCCCGCCTCGCCCTGACCGACGCCGAGAAGGAGAAATTCTCCCGGCAACTGGGCGACATCCTGCATTATGTCGAGAAGCTGAAGCAGGTGGACGTGACGGGCGTCGAACCCATGGCGCACGCCTCGCCGGTCTTCAATGTCTGGGCCGCCGACACGGCCCGGCCGGGCCTGCCGGTCGAGGCGGCGTTGCGCAACGCCCCGGCCCGGCGCGATCACCTGTTTGTGGTGCCCAAAGTCGTGGAGTAGACGATGGCGGACGAACTCATCTTCCAATCCGCCGCCCGGCTGGCGGCGCAACTGGCCGCGGGAAATATCTCGTCGGTCGGGCTGCTGCAGGCCTGCCTGGATCGCACCAAGGTGGTGGACGGCCGCCTGATGGCCTTCAATTCCCACGACGAGACTGGCGCGCTGGCGCAGGCCAAGGCGGCCGACGAACGCCGGGCGGCCGGCCGGGCGCGCGGCCCGCTCGACGGCATCCCGGTGGGTCTCAAGGACGTCATCGCGGTCGAGGGCCAGCCGCTGACCTGCTCGAGCAGGATGCTCGCGAATTTTGTTTCACCCTACGACGCAACGGTATCCCGCAAGCTCAAGGCGGCTGGGGCGATCTTGTGGGGCCGGATGAACATGGACGAGTTTGCCATGGGCTCCTCGACGGAAAACTCCGCCTTCGGCCCGACGGCGAACCCATGGGATTTGTCACGCGTGCCGGGTGGCAGCTCAGGCGGCGCGGCCGCGGCGGTGGCGGCAGGCGAGCTGCCGGTCGCGCTGGGCTCCGACACCGGCGGTTCCATCCGCCAGCCGGCGGCGTTCTGCGGCATCGTGGGACTGAAGCCAACCTACGGGCTGGTCTCCCGCTACGGGCTCGCGGCGTTTGCCTCGTCGCTCGACCAGATCGGCACCCTCACCCGCACGGTGGAGGACGCCGCGCTGCTGCTCGGCGGCATCGCCGGACACGACCCGCTGGACTCGACATCATTTCAAACGGAAATTCCCGACTACCGCACGGAATTGTCCAAGCGCCAGGGATCATGGCGGCTCGGTGTCCCCAGGGAATTTTTTGGCGCAGGCCTCGATTCCGAGGTCGGTGCGGCGGTGAAAAAGGCCATCGGGTTTTATCGCCAGTCGGGTTGTGAAATCAAGGAGGTGTCACTGCCGCTCGCGGCGGAATGCGCCGTGGCGGTCTATTATCTCATCGCGACCGCCGAGGCGTCGTCGAACCTGGCCCGCTATGACGGCATTCGCTACGGCCATCGCTCCACCAAGGCGAAGGACGCCGTCGATCTCTACTTCCAGTCACGGGCGGAGGGCTTTGGCGAGGAGGTGAAGCGCCGCATCATCCTGGGCACGCATGTGCTGAGCAGCGGCTACTACGATGCCTATTATCTGCGCGCCCAGAAGGTCCGCACGCTCATTCGCAACGAGTTTGTTGATGTCTTCCGCGACTGCGACGCGCTGCTGTCACCGACCACGCCGACGGCGGCGTTCAAGCTGGGCGAGAAATCGTCCGACCCGCTGGCGATGTATCTCAACGACATCTACACCATCAGCGTCAACCTGGCCGGCCTGCCGGGCATATCGATTCCCTGCGGCTTCACCGGCGCCGGCCTGCCCATCGGCCTGCAGCTCATCGGCCAGCCGTTCCAGGAGGCCACCCTGCTGGCCATCGCTCACGCATACGAGCAGGGGCACGACTGGCACACCAAACACCCGGCGCTGTCATGAAATACGAAGCAGTCATCGGCCTCGAGGTTCACGTGCAGCTCAAGACGGCGTCGAAGATGTTCACGCGTGTGGCGGCCGGCTATGGCGCGCCGGCGAACACGCTGACCGATCCCGTGGTGCTGGCGCTGCCGGGCGCGCTGCCGGTGATGAACAAGGAGGCGCTGGACAGGATCATCCAGGCCGGCTTGATGCTCGGTTGTGCCATCGCGCCCGTCTGCAAGTGGGACCGCAAAAACTATTTCTACCCCGACTCGCCCAAGAACTACCAGATTTCGCAATACGACCAGCCCATCTGCCTCGGCGGCGCGGTGGAGATTGAACTGCCCGGCGCCGCGCGGAACGTCATGGGCGAGCACAAAAAGATTCCGCTGACCCGCATCCACCTCGAGGAGGACGTCGGCAAGCTCACTCACGGCGCGGGCGATTCGTTCGTGGATTTCAACCGCGCCGGCACGCCGCTGATGGAGATCGTCTCCGAGCCGGCGTTGCACAGCGCCGACGAGGCGTTCGCCTTCCTGACCTCGCTCCGCACCACTCTGGTGCAGGGCGGCATCTCCGATTGCGACATGGAGAAGGGCCAGCTCCGCTGCGACGCCAACATCTCAATCCGCCCCGTGGGTGAGACCAAGCTCGGCACGAAGGTCGAGTTGAAGAATCTCAACTCCATTTCCTTCGTGCGGGACGGCATCGCCCTGGAAATCCGGCGCCAGACCGCTATGCTCGAGGGCGGTGGCGTCGTTGCACAGGAGACCCGCCAATACGACGGAGAGGCCGGCGCGTCGACCGCCATGCGTTCAAAGGAGATGGCGCACGATTACCGGTATTTCCCCGATCCCGACCTGATGCCCGTGCAGGTGGACGCGGCGTGGCTGGCGTCGATCCGCGCCGCCGTGCTTGAATTGCCTTTCGACCGGCAACGGCGATTTTTTTCCAAATACCAGCTGCCCTATACCATCACCGCGGTGCTCGTGCCCGACCGGGAGCTCAGCGACTTTTTCGAAGAGACGGCGAAGCTCTGCGGGAAGCCACAAGCCGCCGGCAACTGGATCGCCAACGATCTGCTGCGAGAGCTGGCCGGCGCAAAAATCGCGCTGGCAGACTGCAAGCTCCGTCCGGCGCACCTCGCGGGTCTGGTGAAGCTCGTGGAATCGGGGGTCATTTCCAGCAACATCGCCAAGGAGGTCTTCACCGCGATGTTCCAGACGGGTGAGACGGCCGAAGCCATCGTCGGGCGCCGGGGGTTGCAACAATCCACCGACACCGGCGAGCTGGAGAAGTGGGTGACCGAGGCCATCGCCGCGAACCCGAAGGCCGTGGCGGAGTTCAAGGCCGGCAAGCAGCAGGCCATCAATGCGGTGAAGGGTGCGGTCATGAAGGCCTCGCAGGGCAAGGCCAACCCCAAGCTGGTGGACGAGTTCGTGCGCCGGCAGCTGGGCTGAGCGAAGCTTCCGGCTCACGGCGAACCCCTGCCGCGCGGCGCGGACGTTGTCGGGGACGGCTTTGGCCCGACCTGACAATTCCCTGACAATTGCCTGACCGGCCACTGACAACCCCCGCGATGGTTTCTGCTTAAATCAGCGGCGTAATCCCAGAAACCAACATGAAATCATCCTTCGTCATTCTTCTCTTCGCGGTCGCGCTTTCGGGTGCGACATCGCTTTTCGCCAAGTCGGTCACTGAACAACCCGTGCGCCTCCACGTCGACGTCGACCGCGGCGTGCTCCCAGCCGGCTCCACCGAGCATGCCGTCGTCAAGATCGGCCTTGATTGCATCCGGCTGCCGCGGCGTGAGTCGCGTCCGCCGGTCAACCTGGCGCTGGTCATCGACCGGTCCGGCTCGATGAGCGGCGACAAGATCGCACGGGCCCGCGAGGCGGCCCTGGAACTGGTCCGCCGGCTCGCACCGGACGACATCATCTCGATCATCGCCTTCGACACCCAGGTCCAGACCATCGTGCCGGCGCAGCGGGTGGGCGACGCGCGCGGGCTCGAGGCGGCCATTTGCAGCATCGAGGCGGAGGGCAACACCGCGATCTACGGCGGGGTGACCCGCGGCGCCGCCGAGGTGCGCCGGCACATCGAGGACGGCCGCTACGTGAACCGCGTCATTCTCCTCTCCGACGGCCTGGCCAACGTCGGCCCGAGTTCGCCCGAGGAGCTCGGCCGGCTCGGCTACTCGCTGATGAAGGAGGGCATCTCCGTCACTACCATCGGCCTCGGCCTCGGCTTCAACGAGGACCTGATGACCCGCCTCGCGCAGCGCAGCGACGGCAACACCTACTTTGTGGAAAACAGCAGCGACCTGCCGGGCATCTTCAACAAGGAGCTTGGCGACGTGCTCAACGTGGTCGCGCGCCGCGTGGTCATCGAGATTGTCTTCCCGGATGGCGTGCGCCCGGTCAATTTCGTGGGTCGCGAGGGTTCCATCCGCGGTCAGAAGGCCGAGCTGTCGCTCAACCAGCTCTACGGCGGCCAGGAGAAATTCGCCCTCATCGAGGTCGAGGTCTCGCCGGAGAAGGCCGGGGCCGAGCGGGAGATCGCCCGCGCGACCGTCAGCTACGAGGATGCGCTCAACCAGCGCTCCGCCTCCGTCACCGCGCAGCGCAATGTGTCGTTCAGCACCGACGAGAAGGCCGTGGTGAAGTCGGCCGACCATCAGGTGCAGGCGGACTATGCCTCGAATCTGCTGGCTGTGGCCAAGGACCAGGCGATCGCACTGGTGGACAGCGGCAGGAAGTATGAGGCGGCCGCCTTGCTGCGGCAGCGCGCGCAGGATTTGAAGGAGATGGGCGAGGCTTACAGCAACTCCGCCGTGACGGCTTCCGCGGCCGCCGCCGCGCCCGAGGCCGCGCGCCTCGAACGCGACGGGCTCGACAATGCCCAGCGCAAGTCCTATCGCACGGACAGCCAGCAGGTGAAGAACCAGCAGTCTTCCCGCCCGTAACAATCCGCGCCGGTGTTTCGCTTCTTTTCAACCGGCTTATTTATCCTAGCGTGTCCCCGTGTCCCCCGCCTCGCGCCGCA
Organism: Lacunisphaera sp.; assembly: GCA_043738215.1. Classification (GTDB taxonomy): domain Bacteria; phylum Verrucomicrobiota; class Verrucomicrobiia; order Opitutales; family Opitutaceae; genus Lacunisphaera. The sequence goes on along the minus strand of JAYUGX010000125.1, from coordinate 1,972 downwards.
TCCTGGCTTACTGGCTGCTGCTGCTCATCCCCACGCTGGGGGTGGGCATCGGCGCCATCGTGCTTTTGCGCCGCGAGCAGGCGCGGCTGGCGGATCGCGCGGCCTACGCCGACGAGGCGCGTCGCGCGGCCGTGACGGCCCGCGCCCGGCTGATCGCGGAGAACGTCGAGCTGCTGGTCGGTGACGTGCAGAACGGCCTGCTCGACCTCTTGGCCGCGGAATCCAGCGACAGTATCGACGGTTTGCTCGACAAGCTGGAGAAATCAAATCCACTCGTGCGCACCGCGTTTCGCTGCGCGCCAGACGGCGAAGTGCTGCGGCCGGCGTCCGGCCAGACCAATGACGACGGTCGCGGTTTCCTGCGCCGGTTCGGTTCCCGGCTCCGGGAATCGCCGCCGTGGCGCAAGACCGACGTCGCCAACCGTTACCCGGGTTACCCGGCGGCGATGGCGGAACAAGTAGCCCAGAAAAAGGAAGCGTATGATTCGCTGGCCCGGCAGCAGGTCGCCTCCAATGTTTCGAAAGTGCAAAGCGCCCGGCGCGACGTGCAGGCGCTTACGAAGAACAGTTACCAAGAACCCGCCCGACTCGAGCCGAGTCCGCCAGCCATGGATCGGGGCTTGTCCGGCTCGTCCGTGGGGCAGAAGAGCTCGCCAGTGGCGGCCAGTGCCATGCCGGTGATGCCGCAGGCCGATGAGAAATTTTACCGGATGAGGGCTGCACCTGATTACAGTTCTGACAAGGATGCCGGTGAAACGCGCGAGCAACGCGGCTGGCTGCCGCTGAAGATTGACAGCCACCTTCATCTGTTGGGCTGGCTGCGACCCGCGGGCGCGGGCGAGGTGCGCGGCGTCGAGCTGGAGATGGCGGCGCTCATCAGCCGGCTGGGCGGGACGCTGCCGGCGGAAATTTCCGTCGAGGAAGGCTACGCGTTGCGCGACGATCAGGGCCGCGTGCTGCACCAGGCCGGCGCGGTGGCGCGCGCGGCCGCGCCGGCGATCACGGTGCCGCTCGCGGAGGAACTTCTGCCGGGGTGGGACGTGGTGGCCTATGTGCCGGCGGCTGCCGGTGACAGTGCCGGGAGCGGCGGTTTCTTTTTGATCAGCACGCTGCTGGTGGGGATTTTCATCGCCGCCATCGTTGCGGGCGGCTCGCTGCTGCTCTGGCAGGCGCGGCGCAGCGAGGCGGAGGCGGCGCAGAAGACTTCATTCGTCGCCAACGTGTCACACGAATTCAAGACGCCGCTGACGACGATCCGGCTCTACTCCGAGCTGCTGGAGTCGGGGCGAGTGCGCGACGCGGCGCAGAGCGGCGATTACCTCCGCACCATCGGTCGCGAAACGCAGCGGCTGGCGCGGCTGGTCGGCAACGCGCTTGATTTCAGCCGGCTCGAGCAGGGCCGGAAAAAATACGCCCTGGAAAAACTGGACCTGCGGGCCGAGCTGGTTCGCCTGCTCGACACCCAGGCGCCGCGGCTGGCCGAGACGGGACTGACGCTCAAGCGCGACCTGCCGGTGGGGCCGCTCATGGTGACGTCCGATCGCGACGCGTTTGAGCAAATCCTGCTCAACCTGCTCGACAACGCCGCCAAATACGGGGCGGCGGGCGGCGAAGTGACCGTGGAGCTCGCGGCGCGGGCGGCGACGAGTGCGCCAGCCTCGGCGGCCGGCGGGGCAGTGGTCCGCGTGCTCGACCGCGGGCCCGGCGTGCCCTCGGGGCACCGAGACCGCATTTTTGAAAAATTCCACCGGGTGGACGACACGCTCACCGCGGAAAAGACCGGCGCGGGCCTCGGCCTGAGCATCGCCCGGCAGCTCGCCCGCGGCCTCGGTGGGGAGTTGCGCCACTTGCCCCGGGAGGGCGGCGGCGCCAGCTTCATCCTCGAACTGCCATGAAAGCCAGGATTCTCATCGCCGAGGACGACGCCAACATCCGGCTGGGCCTGATCGCCACGCTGGAGAGCGACGGCTAC
>JAYUGX010000124.1:0-53228 GCA_043738215.1 Lacunisphaera sp. | reverse complement strand
GCCCTCAACCATTCCTACGTCGGCACCGAGCACATCCTGCTCGGCCTGCTCCGCGAGGGCGAGGGCGTGGCCGCCCGCGTGCTCAAGACCCTCGAGGTGGACATCGAGCGGACCCGCAACGAGATTCTCCGCGAGCTCGATCCCCAGTTTTCCTCCGGCCAGGGCGACAGCCCGGCGGCGAGCGGCGGTGGCTCGGGCGGCGGCGAGGAAGTCGCCCCGCGCGGCAACAACCCCGAGGACAAGAAGGAGGTCAAGACGCCCGCACTGAAGGCGTTCGGCCGCGACCTCACCGAGCTGGCCCGCAAGGGCGAGATGGACCCGGTCATCGGCCGCAAGAACGAGATCAGCCGCGTCATCCAGATTCTCTGCCGCCGCACCAAGAACAACCCCGTGCTCGTCGGCGAGGCCGGCGTGGGCAAGACCGCCATCGTCGAGGGCCTCGCGCAGGAAATCGCCAAGGGCAACGTGCCCGAGATCCTCGCGGACAAGAAGGTCATCACCCTCGACCTCGCCTTGATGGTCGCCGGCACCAAATACCGCGGCCAGTTCGAGGAGCGCATCAAGGCCGTGATGGACGAGATCAAGCGCTCGAAGAACGTCGTCATCTTCATCGACGAGCTGCACACCATCGTCGGCGCCGGCGCCGCCGAGGGCGCGATGGACGCGTCGAACATCTTCAAGCCCGCCCTATCCCGCGGCGAGCTGCAGTGCATCGGCGCGACCACGCTCAACGAATACCGCAAATACATCGAGAAGGACAGCGCGCTCGACCGCCGCTTCCAGAACGTGAAGGTCGAAGCCCCGTCGGTGGACGACACCATCCTCATCCTCAAGGGCATCCGCGGCAAATATGAGGAGCACCACAAGGCCACCTTCACCGACAAGGCGCTCGAGACCGCCGCCAAGCTCTCCGACCGCTACATCACCGGCCGTTTCCTGCCCGACAAGGCCATCGACGTGATGGACGAGGCCGGCTCGCGCGCCCGCATCACCACGCTCAACCGCCCGCCCGACATCGAGGCGCTCGGCAAGGAGATCGAGGACGTCTGCGCCCACAAGGAGCAGGCCATTGCCGCGCAGCACTTCGAGGAGGCCGCCAAATATCGCGACCAGGAAAAGCAGCTCCGCACCAAGCAGGACGACCTCGTCGAGAACTGGAAGAAGACCCGCGACGAGCATCGCATCATCGTGGACGAGGAGCAGATGGTCCGCGTCGTCGCCGAGTGGACGGGCATCCCGCTCAGCCGCCTCGAGAAAAAGGAAAGCGAGAAGCTGCTCGCGCTGGAGGGCGAGCTCCAGAAGTCCATCATCGGACAGGACCCGGCCACCATCGCCGTCTCCCGCGCCCTGCGTCGCTCGCGCGCCGACCTCAAGGATCCGCGCCGCCCCATCGGCTCGTTCATGTTCATGGGCCCGACCGGCGTCGGCAAGACCGAGCTGGCCAAGCAGCTCGCCGCGCAGATGTTCGGCTCGCAGGACGCCATCGTGCAGATCGACATGTCCGAATACATGGAGAAATTCTCCGTTTCGCGCCTCATCGGTTCGCCCCCGGGTTACGTGGGCTACGAGGAGGGCGGCCAGTTGACCGAGAACGTCCGCCGCCGGCCGTATTCCGTCATCCTCTTCGATGAGATCGAGAAGGCGCACCCCGACGTCGTGCAGTTGCTGCTGCAGATCCTCGAGGACGGCCGCCTGACCGACTCGCTGGCCCGCACCGTGGATTTCCGCAACACCATCATCATCATGACGACCAACGTCGGCGCGCAGCTCATCCAGCGCCAGACGACGATGGGCTTCGCCGCCGCCGGCGGCTCGGACTTCCACGATATGGACAAGCTGAAGGAAAAGGTGCTCGAGGAGGCCAAGCGCATCTTCAAGCCCGAGTTTCTCAACCGCATCAACGACCTCGTGGTGTTCCGCCCGCTCAACCGGGACGATCTCCTCAAGATCGTCGAGATCGAGGCCGGCAAGGTCGTCAAGCGGCTTGCCGCGCGCAACATTCACCTGGAGTTCTCGCCCGAGTCGAAGACCCTGCTCATCGAGAAAGGCTACGACGAGAAGTATGGCGCGCGCCCGCTGCGCCGGGCCGTCGAGCACTACCTCGAGGATCCGCTCGCCGAGGCCCTGCTCCGCGGCGAGGTAAAGGAAGGCGAGCCCATCCTGGTCGTGCGCAACGGCGAGAAGCTGGAGTTCCGCGCCAAGTCGCCCACGGCCGAGAGCGGCGTCTCGCCGTAATCCAGCCAGTTATTTCACGCCGCCGGGCCCCAGTCTGACCGTAGCGCATCGCGAAGGTGGATTGCGTGCCGGCGGTGTTTTGTTTTTCTGGGGCGGTGCTGAAACGTTTCGCCCTCCTTGCGCTAATCTTGCTGTCGTGCCGGCTGGCGCGGGCCGAGGACGCCGTCAGCATCCCACCGGAGGAGTTCGTCCGGGCGCCGTCGCCGGCGCGGATTGCCGCCTTGGTGGACCGCGCGGCGGCGCAGGGCTGGGGCGGGGCGGTGCCGGGGTTGCGGGCCGCGGCGATGTCGTCCTACGAGGCGAGCACAGGCTACGCGCCGGCCTGGTATTACCTGTATCGTTGGGCCGACCTGCTCGCCACCCCCTACAACAAGTCGATCAAGCAATGGGTGCAGGCGGTGGAAAAGGCCGGAGTCGCCCATCAAAACATGGCGCGGAGTTACGAGTATCGCCCGGGTTCGCTGGCGGCCCAGATGTCGCGCGAGCTGCAACTGGCCGTGCTGGGCAATGCGGCGTTTTCCCAGGAATTCTTCACGTTGCTGTCGCCGGTGGACAGTCCGCCGGAGGTGCTGGCCATCCTCCAGAAAATCCACGTGGCGGAGCCGGCCCTGTTTGCCGACTACCAGAGCCTCGCGTTGGCCATCGCGGTGGTCTACGATGTGCCGCCGACGCCCAACTGGCCCCACGGCCAGGTGAACCCCGTGGTGCTGCCGCGCAAACTGCTGCCGCCGGAGCAGGTTTTTGCCTACTTCGCAAAGCACGACCGGACCAACCTGACGATGCAGCACTTGCGCCGGCTGCCCGCCAGCGAGTTGAAATTCCTCGTCGATGTCGCCGTGCCGTTCAGCGAGCTCGACTGGGCGCGTCAGAACGTGCCGCCGGGGCTGGCCGATTTCGGCAAGGCCTACGACATGATCAAATACCGGAAGGACCGGATGGAGCAGGGCAAATTTCAGTGGCCCGGCCCGGACTACCGGTTGGCCAGCATCCTCCAGCAGGGCGGCATCTGCGTGGACCAGGCGTATTTCGCCAGCACGGCGGGCAAGGCCAAGGGCATTCCGACGATGATGTTCCGCGGCGCGGGGCTCGACGGCCGGCACGCGTGGTTCGGTTATCTCGACGCGAACCAGCGGTGGCAGCTCGATTGCGGGCGCTATGCCGAGCAGAAATTCATCTCCGGCGTGGCCTACGACCCGCAGACGTGGGGCGACATAAATGACCACGAGCTGCTCTTCATCACCGAGCGCTTCCGCGCGCTGCCGACCTACCAGCTCTCGGTCATGCACACCGCCTTTGCCACGGAGTATCTCCGCTCCGGCCAGCCGCAGCTGGCACTCAAAGCGGCGCGCGAGGCGGTCAACCGCGACCGCCGAAACCTGGACGCTTGGAACACGCTCCTGGAGGCGCAGACCGCCCTGGGCGGCGATCCGCGGACGAAGGAGGGCATCCTGCGCGAGGCGGTGCTGGCGTTCCAGAAATACCCCGACTTGGAGATCAACTTCTCCCGCCAACTGGCCGAGGTGCTGCGGGCGCGGGGCGAGACCAGCCTGGCGGCCTTCGAGGAGCAGCGGCTGGGGCAAAAATACCAGGCCGACCGCGAGGATCTCAGCATCCAGCAGGCCGCCCAGATGCTGGAGCGGAGCATGAAGCAGGACGACGTGGCGACTCAGATCCGCAATTACAACAAGGTGCTCGACGCCTCGGGGCACGGCGCGGGCATCGATTTCTACGACAGGGTCGTGGTGCTCTTCATCAAGCACCTGGCCGATGCGGGACAGGTGCCCGCCGCGCTCACCTGCCTCGACCGGGCCAGGCGCACGCTGCGCGTCGAGCCGGGCAAGCAGCTGGACCTGGAGATGACCGACCTCGCCGGCCGGCTTAAGTCGGGGAAATTATAACAAAATCGCATTGTTGATGAACCTTTTCCGGCTTGAGGGCGTCTAAGCAGCGACTTCACTCACACTCTTCCCCATGCTCGATATCTTCAAAGGCGCCGGCTACCTCATCTACCCCCTCGCTCTCTGCTCCCTCCTCGCCGTCTACATCCTCTGTGAACGCCTCTACGCCCTCCGCAAGGACGCCATCCTGCCGGACGACCTCGTGGACGCCATCGTCGAGGGCAAGCCAGCCCAGGCCGGCCGGCATTCCGTGCTGGCGCGGATTGTGGAGTTTGCCGAGCGGCACAAGAGCGACCCCGAGGCGGTCAAGGCCTTCGCCCGACTCGAGCTCAACCGGATGGAACGCGGCATTCCCTACCTGGACGTCATCTATGCCGCCGCCCCGCTCATCGGCCTGACCGGCACGGTGACCGGCCTGCTGCAGGTGTTCGCGCAGATTTCACCCGAGACCGGCCTGCCTGACCCCGCGGCCTTCACCAAGGGCGTGGCGCTGGCCCTCTCCGCCACGGTCATTGGCCTGACCATCGCCATTCCCTCGCTCGTCGGCTCGGGCTTCCTGCAACGCAAGGTCGAGAACTACGCCGCGAAGATCGACCTGCTGCTGGAGCGCGTGCTGTCGCGCAACGCCAGGTCATGAGCGGCCTCTACCAGAAGAAGCGCAAGCGGCCCGAGCTGAACCTCGTGCCGCTGATCGACGTGCTGGTGATGCTCATTTTCTTCGCCTTCGTCACGATGCAGTTCCGCTCGATCACCACGATGAACCTCACGCTGCCCAAGGCCGAGACGGCGGGCAAAAGCGAGTTAAAGGACTCGTTCACCATCAGCATCTCCAAGGAGGGGAAAATGGAGGTGAACGGCAAGCCGGCCACCATGCAAAACCTGGAGCAACTGGCCGGGGAGGTCGGCCGGGTCAGCAAGGACATCACGGTGCTGGTTCGCTCGGATGAGACGGCCGAATTGCGTTATGCCCTTCAGGCGATGGACATTTGCCGCAAGTATGGCCTGAACAAAATCCGGCTGCAAACGCGGTGATCATCGGCGCTTTGGCGCCGATGATCAGTTAAAAAGTGGGTGGCACGGATTCGGTCTTTCAACTTTCAGCCTTCAACTATCAACTCTGCCCATGAAGATCCTCATCACCGGTGTCACCCGCGGGCTGGGCCGCGCACTGGCGGAATGGTATATCGCCAACGGTCACACGGTCATCGGCTGCGGCCGCAGCGCAGAGGTCCTCAACCTGCGTTTCACCCATCCCGCGCCGCACGATTTCACGGCCCTCGACGTGACCGAGGAAAACAAGGTGGCGCTGTGGGCGGAGAAGGTGCTGGCCGTGCACGGCGCGCCCGACCTGCTGATCAACAATGCCGCGTTGATGAACACCCCGGCGCCGCTCTGGCAGGTGCCGGCGGCCGAGTTCAACAAGCTGATCGACGTGAACATCAAGGGCGTCGCGAACGTCATCCGGCATTTCGTGCCCGCCATGGTGACGCGAAAGTCGGGCGTCATTGTCAATCTCAGCTCTGGCTGGGGGCGCAGCACCTCGCCGGAGGTCGCGCCGTATTGCGCGTCCAAGTATGCCATGGAGGGACTCTCGCTGTCGCTGGCCCAAGAGCTGCCCGCGGGCATGGCAGCGGTGCCGCTCAATCCCGGCGTCATCGACACCGACATGCTCCGCCAGGCGTGGAGCGACGGCGCCTCCAGTTATCTCAAGGCAGAGGCTTGGGCGAAGATCGCCGCACCGTTTATCCTCAAGCTCGGCCCGAAGGACAACGGGAAGTCCGTCAGCGTCCCACATGCTGAGGGCTGAGCCTATTCGCGCAATTTGGAATCAAGCATCAATGTCACCGGGCCGTCGTTGACGAGGGCCACCTGCATCATCGCGCCGAACTCACCGGTGGCAACCGGCCGGCCCAGCGCCGCGGAGAGTTGGGCAGTGAATTGTTCGTAGAGCGGCCTGGCGTGCGCGGGTTTGCCGGCCCGATGGAACGAGGGTCGCGTGCCTTTTTGCGTGCTGGCGTGGAGGGTAAACTGGCTGATGACCAGGATGCCGCCGGCGATGTCCTGCACGGAGAGATTCATCTGACTCTCGGCATCGGCAAAGATGCGGAGCCTGGTGATTTTTTGCGCGAGCCACTCGCCGTCGGCAGCGGTGTCGGTGTCCTCGACGCTGACGAGGACGACCAGGCCGCGTTCGATGCGTCCGGCGACGCGGCCGGCGATGGTCACGCTGGCCGAGGTAACACGCTGGAGGACCACGCGCATGGCGCGAGCAAGGATCCGCTCAGGTGAGCGGCTGATGCGGCTCGACCTCGGCGTCGTAGTTCACACCCGGCAGGCCGAAGCCGAAGAGGCGGAGAAACTCACTGCGGTAGCCGGCGATGTCGGTGAGCTGCGCGAGGCTCTCGGTCGTGGCCTTGAGCCAGATGGCGGAAACGGCGTCCTGGATCTCCGGGCGCATCTCCCAGTCGTCCACGCGGACGCGGCCTTCGTGGTCGAACTTGGGCGAGTGGCCGTTGTAGAGCTGGGTGGCGAACAGCCGCTGCATCTGCTCGATGCAGCCCTCGTGCGTGCCGGCGGCCTTCATGACCTTGTAGAGAATGGAAATGTAGAGCGGCACGACGGGAATGGCCGAGCTGGCCTGGGTGACAAGCGCCTTGTTGACGGAGATGAAGGCGCGGCCGCCCCCGTGGGCCTTGAGCTTCGCGTCGATGGCGCGGGCGGCGCGCTCAAGATCGACCTTGGCGAGGCCGATGGTGCCGTCCTTGTAGATGGGCCAGGTGTGCACGGGGCCGATGTAGGAATAGGCGACGGAGGTGGCGCCGGGGGCGAGCAGCTTGGCGCCGGCCAGGGCGTCCATCCACATCTCCCAATCCTCGCCGCCCATGACGGCGACCGTGTCGGCGGCCTCAGCCTCGGTGGCGGGCTCGATGGTGATCTCGCTGACGATGCCCTTGTCGGTGTCCACGGTCTTGTTGGTGTAGGGCGCACCGAGGGGCTTGAGGACGGACTTGTGCACGGCGCCGGTCTTCGGATGCTGGCGGCGAGGCGAGGCGAGCGAGTAGACGACGAGGTCGACCGGGCCCATGTCGCGGGCGATCAGGGCGAGAGCCTGCTGCTTGATGTCGTCGGAAAAGGCATCGCCGTTGATATTCCCGGCGTAGAGGCCGGCGGCGCGCGCGGCGGTGGTGACGGCGATGGAATTATACCAACCCGGTGTGGCGGGACGGCCCTCCTCGGAAGGGCGCTCGTAGAAGATGCCCAGCGTGGCGGCGCCGGAGCCGAACGCCGCGGTGATGCGAGAGGCGAGGCCGTAGCCGGTGGAGGCGCCGATGACCAGGACCTTGCGCGGGCCGTGCTTGATCGGACCCCTGGCCTTGACGTGGTCAATCTGCTGCGCGATGTGCGCGGCGCAACCGGCGGGGTGGGCGGTCACGCAAACGAAGCCGCGGACCTTCGGTTTGATTATCATGCATCAGAAACTCTGCGTGAGCCTGCGAAAGGGTCGAGCCTGATTTGCTTCGGAGAAATTAAGCCTTGCTCTCACGAACCCGCTTACTTTCCGCCGGTGACCAGCCTTCGTCCCGCGGTCGTGGGACTACGGCGCGGCAGCAGGTGCCAAGTGACAGGCTGGAAAATCTTACTTGCCTAGTAGGATGAAAGTGCCCTCGGGCTTCGGCACGCCGCCCTTCTTTTCGAGGCTGATGGCGAAGGCGGTCGCCTGCGCGACGGGCTGGTCGGGCTTGAAGGCGAGCACAACCCGGCCGTCGGCCGCGCCGTGGAAGGCGCCGCCGCTGACCGGATCGGGAAATGCAGGATCGATGATCCAAATCTGGTAATCCTGCGTGCCGGCGATGTCGGGCAGCTTCTCTGTCGTGAGCAGGCCCGCTTGCAGCTCCGGATCCCACACGGCGATTACCTGGGCCTCCGTGGTCTGGCCGGCGGGCGCAGTGAGGGCGGTGACCTTGAGCCGGGTGAGATCCCTGGAGCGGCGCAGTTCCCGACCGAGACTGTTGATCATGTCCTCCGCGAACAGGGTGCGTTCGGTGAGCTGGTTCCGCGTCAGATGGGTGGCGACCTCCGCCAGCTGGCGCTCGGTGCGGAATTTGGCATTCTCCTGCTGCAGCGAAACATTCTGCCGCGTGACCCACAGGGCGGCGACGGTCAGGACGGCGGCCACGGTCCACGGCGCCAATCGAACCAGCGGGTTGGCGGCGGAGTGATTCACAGGAGGAGCATGCCGATGAGGCCGAGCAGCACCAGCGCAGTGAGCACGGCGAGGATGAATCTTTCCTGTTTGGTGACGGCGAGTGGCATAGTCAGAGCCCGAGGCGAGTTAGGTTGGTGACAATCTCCCGGACGAGTGGCTCGTCGGCCAGCCCGGCCCAGGGCTGGTTGCTGGAGATGCGGACGAAGAACTGCTCGCCCTGCTGGCGGAAGCCGTATTGGAGCGCGATCGAGAAGAGCGCCGGCACGGAGTAGGGATCACGGTAGTTGATGACCCGGCCGTCGTAGATGTGCCAGAACCAGACGTTCTGGCGGTAGCCCGCGCTGTTGCGAAACAGCCGGTGCTCGGCGGGTGAGATGCTCAACCCCGGCATCCCCGGTATCTCCCGGGCTTCGGTCAGGGGCTCGACCGCCCAGCCGGAGCCCGGCCAGCACGCGTCGGGGGTGTGCGAGGCCACGCGGCTGACCGAGGCCTGTCCCGGAGCCCAGTAAGCGACATAAACGGTGAGCTCGGTGAACTGATTGTTGCCCGTCGAGCGGACATAGGTGCGCTCCATGAGGTGCTCGGTCTGGAGGATATCGGAAAATTGGTAGAGGTCTTTCGGGGTTATGACTTCCCAGCCCGCGGCGCGAACCGGCAGCAGCGCGGCGAGGTTCGGCGGAGGCTGCCCCTGCCGGCGGGCCGGCCGGGAATTGGAGAAATAAAATCCTGCGAGCACCAGGGTGCCGGCGATGGCGGTCCAGAAGAAGCGGAGCGACCAGCGGGGCAGCGAAGGGGGGAACGGGCTGTTGGTGACCCGCGCGGTGGGGGCCTTGGACTCGAGCAGGATGGCCAGACCGGCGAGGATGAGCGCCGTCACGCCGAGAATGGCAAAGCCCGTGGCGTCATGCCAGAAGCCGGCGATGTCCTTGCCGGAATTCGCGAGCAGCGTGAGGGTGAGGGAGCGCAGGAAATTCATCAGCAGGGCCAGCAGGGGCGCCGCCACGATCAGCAGGAGCCGGCCCGCCGGCCGGCGCACCAGCCAGGCCGCGAAGAGGAACCCGGCGAAGACGCACGAGATCAGGCTGCGAATGCCACTGCAGGCCTCCTCGACACCCACGGTGGTCGTGGCCAGCTCGATGATGTTGCCATGCTGGCGGGCCGGGACACCAAGCAGGTGGAGGGTCTGCAGCACGCCGCCGGTCACCCAGCCCTGCAGGCCGAGGGTGACCCGCGTGTAGGTGCCCAGTGGCAGAGGAGTAACGAGCAGCCACACCAAAATGGCCGTGAGGCTGATCCAGTTGAAGGGCACGACGCGCAGCCGGGCGTCGGCGAGGATAAGCAGGCCCGCGAGGAGAAAGCAGGCGAGCGCGGCGGCGAGAAAGACGCAGACGACGGCGTGCGTCCACGCCAGTGAAGCCGCAAAGATTCCGGCGAGGGCAAACAGGATGAAACCCAGCAGCAGCAAACCGGCCTGGGCGGCGGCGGGCAGGCGGCCGGCGGGCACCCAGCGGGGTGTACCGTGGCGGCGGCTTTCCCAGAGCAATAACAGAAAAACGACCGGGGCGAAGAAACCGTGCGAAAGATCGGGATTCCCCTTCCACTCCGGCCAGAGCAGAAAGGAGTAGGCGGCGGCGAGGCCCAGCAAAGCCACTATCACCGCGAGCGCGTCCGGCGGCGGCCGGCCGGCCCGGCAGGGCTGCCGGGGAAGGATGACGGGCGGGCTCATGGCGGAACCGGGGCGACGGGCGGCCGTTCGAGTATGGCGTAGACCACCTCGGTCGGCAGCTGCACCAGGGGCAGGATGCGCGGGAGACGCGGATCCGGCGCCTTGCTCTCAAGCAATTTCACCAACCCGTGCAGGACCCGGGCATCGGAGGCAGTGTATTGCATGATCCGGGCGGCGATGCGCTCAGCGCGGCCCGTATCGCCCGCCCGCGCGGCGACCAGGTAGGTGGCCTGGTAGAGCGGGAGGGTCTCACCACTGAGCGGCGGCCCCTCGCCGGCAAACTTGTCGAAATAATCCGCGAGCAGCCGGGGATCGGGGTGATTGATCAAGAAGGCGCAAAACTGGGCGGCGACCCGGGGTGCCATCGGGTAGTGGAGGAGGTTTTCATACTCGGAGGCAATCAGGTTGGACCAGCCCTTGGCGTGATAGATGCGCAGACGAAGAAAGGCGGCCTCGTCGGGCTGCAAGCGGTTGCCGTAGGTGTTGACGAGAGTGCTGGCCTGGTCGGCGCGCCCGTGCAGCAGCAACCGGTCGACCTGATAATAGGGAATGTAGCTCGCCGCCGGCTGGCGGTAAATCCTAGTGAGCCGGGGCAGGGCGACATCGAGGTGACCTTGCAACAGCAGTTGCTCGATGCCAATCAGCTCGGTGCACCAGTCGGGCAGGTGGGGCTGTTCCCGGAGCACCTGCCCGAGAAAAACGCCGTCACGGGCCTGTCGCGCCGAAAAAAGCAACGCGTTGAGCCAGGCGCCGCGCTGGGCGGGATCCTCGGTGAGCATGCTTGTGGCCAGGGTCATGATCCGGGGATAGTCGGCGCGAGCCAGCAGCGTGCGAAACCAGATCTGGGCGGTCTGCCGGCGCTGTTCCGGCACATCGTGCATGAGCCGCTCATAAATATGCTCCGCCACCTCCGGCTGGGCGGCCACCTGTGAGAGACCGGCGAGGGCGAGCCCGGCCGCATAGTTGCGCGGGTTGAGCTGGGTGACCATCTCAAGCGAGAGGATCGCCTCCTGGTAGTTGCCGGCATTGAGCGCCTGCTGGGTGCGGGCGGCGTAAAGGCGTTCCTGGGCGCTCCGCAACTCGCCCCAACGGGGCGGCCAGATTAGGGCGAGATAGCTCGTGTGGTATTTCGCGACCCGGAGAACGCCATAGAGCACGCCCGCCCCGGCCAGGTAGAAAACCAGCAGCGAGCCGGTGGCATATAGGACGGCGCGGCCCCAGAAAGGACGGACGGACTCGGCGGAGACCCCGCAGCGCCAGCCTTGGGGCGTTTCGGTGAGCAGCGGGCATACGCGCCGGAACCTGGCCGGCTTGGTCCATTGGACAACCGCCTCGCAGCGCGAGTCCAGCGCGTGGCCGGAATCGCCGTAGTTCTGGCACGGGCAGTCGTCGCGGTGCGCCCCGCGGAGGCGGAACCAGGTTTTGCGGGTGTTCCAGTAGAACAACGCCCACCAAAAACGAAAAAAATCTCCGATCCATCCGGTCACGGTTTCAACCTACGGGGGTCGGGGCGCGCCGCAATGCACAATTGCCCGGCGCGGGGGCGGACCGATTACTCCGGATTCGGCCCAACGAGGTTTTGACTACAACGCCTTCGTGTGTTTGTTGTTCGCCGAATCCTTCATGAAAACCCTGACAAAATTTCTCCTCGCGGGCGCCGCCTCCCTGGCGGCCCTGGCCATCGGGCACGCCGCCTCGGCTGAAGTGGGCAAGGCCGCGCCTGATTTCACCCTGACCGACATCAACGGCCACAAGCACTCCCTGTCCGATTTCAAGGGCAGGACCGTGGTGCTCGAATGGGTCAACCCCGAGTGCCCCTTTGTCATGAAACATTACGACAAGAGCGGCAACATCCCGAACCTGCAAAAGGCGGCGACGGCCGATGGCGTGATCTGGCTGCAGATCAATTCCGGCCACCCTGGCGCGGAGGGCGATTTCGACCCCGCCAGGGTGATGGAATGGCAGAAGCGCATCCGCTCCGCCTCGACCGCCTACTTCCGCGATCAGGACGGAAGGGTTGGCAAGCTCTATGACGCCCGCACCACGCCGCACATGTATGTCATCGATGGTGGCGGCACGCTCGTCTATGCCGGCGGCATCGACAGCATCCGCTCCAGCAGGGTCGAGGACATCGCCCAGGCCACGAACTATGTGAACGCGGCCCTCGCCGACCTTAAGGCCGGCAAGCCGGTGCGCACGAAGAATTCCCAGCCCTACGGCTGCAGCGTCAAATACGGCGACTGAGCCGGCGGAATTTTCCACCGTCGTTTCCAGCCGCCCTTCGGGGCGGCTTTTGTCGGCCCGCACGAGCACCTGAAGCAGGCGCGGTGATCGGGGTCAGATCTTGGCCGAGAAGATCTCGGCGTCCATCCGGCCTTCCGCCACCCGCGTGACCGGGCCGGTCATCCGGATGGCAAAATCGGGGGCAATCTCGATGCCGATCCGGCCGCCCGGCATGTGCACCGTCACCTTGCCATCCACCAGGCCGAGCTTGTGGGCGACGGCGGCCGAGGCGCTCGAGCTGCTGCCCGAGGCGAGGGTGTAGCCGGCGCCGCGCTCCCAGATCTCGATCTGCACGTTCCGGCGGTCGAGCACCTTCAGGAACTGCACGTTGATCCGGTTGGGGAAGCTGGCGTGCACCTCGATGGCGGGGCCATAGGTGGTGGCGAGGGCGGGTGAGATTTCCGGCAGGATGATGACGCAATGCGGATTGCCGATGCCGGCGGCGCTGTAGATGAACTCGCGGCCGGCGATGGTGAATTTCTCGTTGAGCACGGTGCGTACCGGACCGGCGACCGGGATCTGGTCGCTCTGGAACGTCACGCGGCCCATCGCCACGGTGATGAGCTGGCCGGCGGGCAGGATGTGCGATTCCACCACGCCGCCAGGTGTCTCAATGGTGAAAGGCGTCTCGCCGACGAGCTTCTGGTCATGGAGATAGCGCGAGAAAATGCGGAGGCCGTTGCCCGACTTCTCGGCCTCGGAGCCGTCGGGATTGAAAATGCGCAGGCCGAACTGCGCCTGCGTTGCCCGGAGCGGGCCCCACAGGATGCCATCGGAGCCGACGCCGAAGTTGCGGTGGCAGATGGCGCGGATCTGCTCACGAGTGGGCGCGGTCCAGCCGGGGAAGTCCGCCGGGTTCATCACCAGGTAGTCGTTGCCCAAGGCGTGGTATTTGTGGAAACGCATGAAAAGAGTGATGACCGGACAAGCCCGTCCGGAGACCGGGTTGCACCAGGTCAGACGGCGGCGGCCTGCGGCTTGGCGCCGTAGCCGAGCAGCTTGCGCTGCTTGATGATCTCGGCGACCTTGGCCGGCACCAGTTTTTCCCACGAATCGTCGCCGGACTTGATGCGCTGGAGTACGTCGCGGGAGAAAATGTTCAGGTAGTCCGGGTTGCTGCCGATGATGCAGTCGAGGTTGTGGTTCTCGAGCAGATGGGCGTAGAGGTTGCGGAGGTGGTCGGCGACCTGGAGATTTCGCGCGGTGATCATGACCGTGGAGGCGAAGGCGTGGCTGGCGCTGTTGGCGTGCGCGGCGGGATGGCCGCTGGCGAGGTAGCGGTCGTAGGCATCCTGCCGCATCGGGTAGATGTAGAGCTTGACCGCGTGGCGGAACATGCGGCCCATGGACTCGAGGATGCCGCCCTCGAGTTCCTCGTAATACTTCTCATTGAAGATCTCGAGGAGGTTGTTGATGCCCATCGCGACGCCGATCATTTCCTTCGTGTAGCGGCGGAAGTAGGAGACGAGCCGATAGAACTCGGAATAATTTGAGATGAGCGTGGTGAACCCGATGTGGCCGAGCATGTCGACGCGGGCGAGGAAGTCCTTGGCGTCGAGATCGCCCTCGGAGAGCAGGTTGTTCATGGTGATCTCCATGAGGACGAGCATATCCTTTCCCTTCACCGTCGGCTCCTGCATGAACTGGGCGGTGGCGCAGCTGAGCATGTCGACGTTGACGTGGGTGACCGGGCGGAAGCTGCCGCGCTCGACGAGCACGGCCTTGTGGTGCAGCACCTCGGAGGGCTGGAGCACCTCGCCGTTGGGAGCGAACATCACGGCGTTGGTCAGGCCGTATTGGACGAGGCGGAGCGAGAGCAGCCGGTTGTCGACCGCGGCGAAGACCGGGCCGCTGACCCGGAGCATGTCGATCTCGACGCGGTCAGTGCCGATGTTGTCGACGAGCGACTGGATGAGCTGGTTGGGATCGCTGGTATAGTTGAAGGCGCCATAGATGAGATTGGTGCCGACGATGCCGAGCGCCTGCTGCTGCAGGATGTTTTCCTTGTCCCACATGCGGACGTGGATGACAATGTCGTTGGGTTCCTCGAGCGGGTTGTGCTGGAAGCGAATGCCCAGCCAGCCGTGGCCGTCGTTCGGGCCCTTGAAGCTCTTGGCGACGACGGTGTCGGCAAAGACAAAGAACTTGGTGCGGTCGCCGCGCTTCTCGGAGAGGCGCTCCTTGAGCAGGCGGTATTCGTGGTCGAGCATCGTCTGCAGGCGCTCTTGCGAAACATAGCGCGGGGCCTTGCCATAGATGGCGTCGCTGAAGGTCATGTCGTAGGCCGACATGGTCTTGGCGATGGAGCCGGACGCGCCCCCCACCTGGAAAAAGATGCGCGACACCTCCTGCCCGGCGCCGATCTCGGCAATCGTGCCATAGCGCGAGCCATCAAGGTTGATGGTCAGGGCCTTGCGGTTGGTTGTGAGCAGCTCTTTTTTCTCAGACATGGCCGGACTATAGGCCGGTTTGACTGCGAATGGGAAGTCTTAGGTGTGAAACAATTGAGTGATAACAGGGCGGGTTAGGCTTTCCGGCGTGCCTTTTGTCCCGGCCTAATACCACCGGACCCCGTCCGGCGCCGGCTGACGCTTTTCGCTGGCGGAAGGGGATGGGTTGCCTAGGTTCGCGGCCATGAAGAACTTCTTCACCTCTTTCTTCGCCACGCTCACCGCTCTGATCGTTTTCCTCATCGGCGGGTTCCTGATGTTTTTCCTGATTTTGGGCGCCCTCGCCGCCCTGGGGCAAAAGAAGCCCGTGGTCGTGTCAGACGGCTCCTACCTGGTGTTCAACCTCTCGACCAACATCCAGGACTCGCCCTCGCAGGTGGAGGGACTGGATGAAATCCTGGAAGCGTTTGGCGGCGGTTCCTCCCGCGCCCTGCAATTGCGCGAGGTCACCCGCGCCCTCCAGGCTGCCGCCAAGGACGGAGACATCAAGGGCCTCTATCTCACCGGGTCGGTGCTGCCCCGGGGCTACGGTTCCGGTTATGCCGCGCTCAAGGAAGTGCGCGAAGCCATCGAGGCCTTCAAGGCCTCGGGCAAACCCGTCAAGGCCTACCTGACCTACGCCGACACCCGCGACTTCTACCTGGCCTCCGCCGCCAGCGAACTCGTGCTCGATCCCTACGGCGCGGTGCTGATGCCCGGACTGGCCTCGCAGCCGATGTTCTTCGCCGGCGCGTTTGAGAAATTTGGCATCGGCGTGCAGGTCACCCGGGTCGGGAAATACAAGAGTGCCGTCGAACCCTACACCCGCAAGGACATGAGCCCGGAGAACCGCGTGCAGATCCAGAAGCTGCTCGATGACGTCTGGGTGAACCTGACGGTCCCCATCGAGCAGGCGCGCAAGCTCCCGGCGGGCGCGTTGCAAAAGGCCGTGGACGCAAAGGGCCTGATTCGCGCCGACGACGCCAGGCAGCTCAAGCTCGTCGACCGCGTGGCCTACGTGGACGAGGTGCTGGACGATTTGAAGGCGGCGACCGGCCGCAAGGGCTCTACCGAACCTTTCAAGCAGGTGGCCCTGAAGGATTATGCCAAGCTGGTTTCCAATCGTGGCCTGGTGGCCAGGCGGCAGGGCCAGGGCAAGCTCGACCTCGGTGGCGGCGGCCGCATCGCCATCGTCTATGCCGAGGGGGAGATCGTCGACGGCAATGGCAGCGAGGAGGGCTATGTTTACGGCGCGAAGACCGCCCGCCTGCTCCGCCAGATCCGGCAGGACGACAAGGTCAAGGCCCTCGTCCTTCGCGTGAACAGCCCCGGCGGCAGCGTCACCGCCTCCGAGCAGATCCAGCGCGAGGTGCGTCTCATCCAGAAAAAAATCCCGGTGATTGTCTCCATGGGCACCGTGGCCGCGTCGGGCGGCTACTGGATTTCGACCTACTCCGACCGCATCTTTGCCGAACCCGCCACCATCACGGGCTCCATCGGCGTCTTTGGCCTGTTCCTCAATTTCCAGGGTCTGGCGAACGACAAGCTCGGCCTGACCTTTGACACGGTGAAGACCGGGAAATTTGCCGACGCCGCCACCATCATCCGCCCCAAGACCGACGATGAGCTGGCGATTTTCCAGTCCACGGTCGACTGGGTCTATGACCAGTTCCTCAGCAAGGTGGTCGAGTCGCGCAAACTCGACCGCAAGGCCGTCGAGGAGATCGCCCAGGGCCGGGTGTGGTCCGGCACCGAGGCGCTGAAGCTCGGTCTCGTCGATGAAATCGGCGGTTTGGCCGACGCGGTCAAGTTTGCCGCGGCAAAAGCGAAACTCGGCGATGATTTTCCGGTGTCCGAATATCCGCGCAAAAAGATGTTTGCGGAGGCCTTTGCCGACGCGCTGGAAGGCAGGCGCCGCGAGCAGACGACGATGGGCGGCCCGGTCGGCCTGCTGATCCGCGAGGTGACCGAGGAGCTGCAGTCCCTGGCCAGGTTCAATGATCCCCGCGGCATGTATATCCGTCTGCCCTTTGAACTGAAGCTGAGGTAAGGACATCCGCGGGCGGAGTCGCCCGCGCTCCAGTGGACTGGCTGGAGCCACGGCGACCTCGCCGTGGAATCCCCAGTTGCGCCCAAGGGCGCAACCTACATTGTTTGATCAATGGCCCAGGAATACACCCTCGTTAAGGACTGCCCGGCGACCGTCATCCCGGCTGGCGACAAGGTTACGCTGAAGTCGGGGGAAAGCGTGCTCATCACCCAGACGCTGGGCGGCAATGTCACGGTGCGCACCGATCGGGGACTCTTTCGCATCGCGCGCGAGGACACTGGCGCCATCGGCGACTACAAACCCGCGGCAGCCACTGCTGCGGCTAACTCAGGACAAATTGCCTTTTCCGAAGGGGCGGTGTGGGAGGCGCTCAAGTCCTGCTTCGACCCGGAGATTCCGGTCAACATTGTCGATCTCGGGCTGGTCTACGACCTGGCCATCGAGCAAACCCCCGCCGGCAAAAATACGGTGGAGGTGAAAATGACGCTCACCGCACCGGGTTGCGGCATGGGGCCGGTCATCGCGGAGGACGCGCGCCAGAAGATTGCCGCGCTGCCGACGGTGGAGTCGGCCAGGGTGCACATCGTCTGGGATCCGCAATGGACGCCGCAGATGATCTCCGAGACCGGCCGCAAGGTGCTGGGGTTGGAGTAGTGGAGGGCCCAGCTCCCGCTGGGCCGCGGCTCAGCAGGAGCTGAGCCCTCCAAAGATTCTAGATGCCTCACGCCGTCACTGTGTCGAGCGAGCAGCTCTCTATAGGCGTCTCACAGTTGGGGCGGGCGATGACGCCGGGATAGGGCTCGGGTGAAAACAGCTTGGTTGGCTCGGCCAACAGGTGGCGGTCGCACACGGCAAAGAGCTCGGCCTCGGTCATCGCGCGGCGCATATCGTGCAGGAATTTGGCCTCCGCGTCCACGCTCTGGCCGACGAAGTTCAGGTATTTCTTCATCTTAGCGACGTGCGCCGATTCGGGGACACCTGGCTGCTGGGTTTCGCGGTAGAGCCGGGCAACGTATTCACGGACATCGGCTAGAGTGATCGTAGTGACCGCCTGACCGGAGAGCTTCTCCCGGGTCTGGCAGAAAATCCACGGGTTGCGGATGGCATGGCGGCCGATCATGAGACCGGCAGCACCCGTCTCAGCGAGCACGGCGGCGGCCTTGTCGGCGGAGGTGACGTTGCCATTGGCCAGCACGGGGCAGCGGACGGTGCGGACGGCGACGCTGATGTAGTCGTAGTGAACCTCGCTGCGATACATCTCCTTCACCGTGCGGCCGTGGACGCTGAGCAGGTCGACCGAGTGTTTGTTGACGAGACCGAGGATGCGCTCGAAGTTCTCCGTCGAGTCGAAGCCGATGCGCATCTTGACGGTGAAGAGGCCGGGCACGGCGTCGCGCAGGGCGCCGAGCAGCTCGTCCACCTTGGCGGGATCGCGCAACAGGCCGCCACCGACGTTCTTCTTGTAGATCTTGGGGGCCGGGCAGCCCATGTTGAGATCGATGCCCGCGACGGGATACTGGAGCAGTTCCTTCACCGTGCGGACCATGTCGGGCACATGCTCGCCGATGAGCTGGGCAAAGACGGGCCGGCCAGTCTGGTTTTCGATGATGGACCGGAGAATGTGCTTCTCCGGCCGCGACTGGGCATGCACCCGGAAGAACTCGGTGAAGAAATAGTCAGGGGCGCCGTAGTGCGCGACGACCCGCATGAAGGGCAGGTCGGTTACGTCCTGCATCGGGGCCAGCGCGGTGAGCGGGCCGCCCGGCAGGATGCCGGGCGGAAGGTGTGAGGTGCGAGCTGTGAGGGGAGAGGTCAGAAGGGAAAGGGCGCAGCAAGGCTGCGCCCCTACAGAATTGACTGAATCACTGGTCGCCCTCGTCCTTGGGTTCTTCTTTCTGCTGCTTGAGCACGCGCTCGAGGATTTCGGTCATGTCCTCGACGAGATCAAAGACCTTGCGGGCGACGAAAATCGGGCGCTTCTGCTGGAGCGCGAGGACGATGGAATCGCTCGGCCGCGCGTCGAGCTCGAGAAACTTGCGGCCGAGCTCGTTCTGCATGTGCAGGATGATGCGGGCGAAGTAGGTGCCGTCGTTGACGTCGTTGATGATGATGCGCTCAAGGCTGATCTCGAAGCCCAGGAGCAGGTGGCCGATGAGGTCGTGCGTAAGCGGGCGCTCTTTTTTCACGCCATTGATGGTCATCGAAATAGCGCTGCCGACGCTGGGATCGACGTAGATGACAAAGGTTTTCTCCTCGTTGCCGAGAAACACAGCGCAGCCGTTGGCCGTGGGCATCAGGCCTTTGATGGAGACTTCGACGATGTCGGCGGGCATGATGGTAAGGTGCGCGCTAAGCGGGAAAAGTGCAAGCCGGGCAGGCGCCTCAGAAGCCGTGGAGCGTGATGCCCCAAGTTTGGGCTTGGGTGAGCACCGCGGGCTTGTCGAGCACGATGACCTTGCCGGCTTCGAGGGCGGCGGCGCCGAGGCCGGCCTCGTGCATGGTCTCCAGCGTGCGCAGGCCGAAGACGGGCACGTCGAAGCGGAAATCCTGCCGGGCCTTCACCGTTTTGACGAAGAGGGTCTCGTCGGTCTTGAATCTCCCGGCGCGGCGGAGCATGTCGTCGGTGCCCTCGAAGGCCTCGACGGCGAGGACGGTGCCCTTGCGGACGACGCAGCCCTGGCCGATGTCGAGCCGGGCGACCTCGCGGGCGATATGGATGCCGTGTTGCAGGTATTCCTCGTCGATGGTCAGCGTGCCGGTCATCGTGCCCGGCATGGCCAGCTGGTCGTCGATGAAGGCGCGGGCGTCGAGCAGGGTGACACCGAGCTGCTCGATCTCGACGGCGATGGCGCCGAAGATGGTCTCGGCATTGCGGCGCTTGAGGGAGAAGAGGATCGAGGCGGCCTTGAGGTCGGGCATCAGGCCGTGGAAGAGCTTCTTGGGCTTCACCTGTCCGGCCATGAGCGCATAGCCCGCGCCGAAGGCCTTGAGGGTGTCGAGCATCTTGCCGACCTGGCCGACGTTGAGCGTGACGCGCTCCTTCGTCGGGAAACTGGCGATGAGCCCCGGCTCGGTCTCATCGTCCATCGCGATGAGGCGCAGCGGCACGCCGGCGGCGCGGATGGCCGTGGCGGTGATGACCGGATAGCTGCCGCGGCCGGCGATCAGGGCGACGGGGCGCTTCGGGTCAAAATCCTTGGGCAGGAAGGCGGAGGGCACAGGCAATGAATGGAGCAGGAAGGTGCGGGTGGAAAGAAAAAGCTCCTCCTTCGCCAAGGCTACGCAGGACAGGCACGCCCAGTCGAGTCGGCGGCGGAAGCCAGACTACGACTGTGAGCCGTAGTATTTCTTGTAGCTGCGGTAGTAGCGGTAATTGCTGTAATACTCGATACGGCGCGCGGAGAGGCCGTTGAGCACGATGCCGAGCAGCTCGTTTTTGCTTTCACGAATCTGGCGGATGTAGAGCCGGATGTGCTTGCGATAGGCGCGATTGAAGCGGCACACATAGAGGACCTCGTCGGTGTGCTCGGCAATGAGGAGTGAGTCGGTCACCGCGCCCATCGGCGGAGAGTCCACGACAACGAGGTCGAAGTGCTGCTTCATGGCCTCGATGAACTGGCCGAAGATGGGAGTCTCGAGCAGCTCAGTGGGGCTCTTGGAGCGGCCGCCGGAGCGGAGCAGGTAGAGATTTTCGTCCACCTTGGTGAAGCCGAGCGACTGGTCGGTGAACGGATCGGCGGGGATCTGGGCGCCGGACTCGAACCAGGCGATGAGGCCGACCTCGTTGGTGAGCTTGAAGTGGCGGTGCAGCATCGGCCGGCGCAAATCGCAGTCCATGAGCAGCACCCGTTTGCCATGCCGGGCGAAGGAGGCGGCGAGGTTGCAGCTGATCATCGTCTTGCCCTCGCCGGGGATGGTGCTGGTGACGAGGATGGACTTCGGGAAGTCGAGCTTGGACTGGATCTTGACGGCGCTGTAGACGCTGAGGAAGGCCTCGGAGCCCGGGGAGGTCTTGTTGCTGTTGACGAGGGAATGCTTCTCGGTGTCGGGCACATCACCGAGCTCGGGGATGATGCCGAGCAGGTGGGCGCCGATGAAGCCTTCGACGTCCCAGGCGCTTTTGACGCGATCGTCGAGGAAGCTGAGGCCGATGGCGACGCCGGCAAAGACCAGCACGCCGAGGCCGAGGCTGGTCTTGATGATGTTGCGGAGATTGGGCGTGAAGGGGACGCCGGAAGGGAGGGCGCGATCGAGCGGCTTGACCGGGATGTTCTCGATGTTCTTCGAGGTGGTGGTCTGGTTCAGCCGGTCCAGGATCTGGATGTAGTTGCTCTTCGCCACCTGGGCCTGGCTTTCCAGGCTCTTGAACTCGACGGAAAGCTCGCCGAGCTGGAGGTTGTCCTTCTCCGCCTCGCGGTATTCGCGCTGGTAGGAGGCCTCGGTATCCTGGAGCTTGACGTATTGGGTGCGCAGGTCGGAGATGGACTGTTCGATGTTGCGGGTGATCTGGGCGGAGACCACGTCGATCGAATTGGCGAGTTCTATCATCTTCGGGTGCCGCTCAAGGTAGCGTTCGCTGAGGATGGATTGCTGCTTGTTCAGCTCGGCCAGCTGGGCCTTCAGGGACGGGATGTTGCCGTAGGCGGAAATGTAGCCGATCTCGAGGAGGCTGCCGTTTTCCTTCTGCATTTTCTCGATCTGGTTGAGCAGGGTCTCGATATCGATGCGGGCGAGCCGGGCGCCGGTCAGGGTGGAATTGATGGCCCGCAGACGCTCCCCGATGATGTTCATGCTGTTGTCGAGCGAGACGAGGTTGTGCTTCCGGCGGTAGTCCTGCAGCCGGCCCTCGGCGGCCTCCGATTCCTTGCGGAGCACCTCGGCTCGGAGGCGCAGGTAATCCACGGCGGACTCGTTCTTGTTGCCGGTGTTCTCCATGAGATAACGCATGAATTGTTCGACGAAGCGGTTGGCGAGCAGTGCAGCACCCTCCGGATCGCGGTTGGTGACCGTGATATTGATCAGGAAACTGTTGCGGATGGAAACAGGCGCCATGGTGCCGAGCAGTCCGCCAACGGACGGCGGATTCACCCCCGGGTCCTTGAGATAGGGGCGCTGCAGGAGCTTGATCTCGTCGGGGGTCAGCGACTGCGCGACCATGGTGCGCAGGCGGCCGCTTTCGAGGATCTGGCGGTAAGTGTTAAGGTCGATTTCGGAGCGAACGGAAGTATCGACGACCTGCTCGCTGATGACCACGCGTTCGGGGCGCTCGAACTGCATGGTGGCCGTGCTGGAATACATCGGGGTCTCCTGCGCCTGATAATAGCCGACCGAGAGAGCGACGAGCAGTGAGACGGGCAGGGCGATCCAAAGGCGTTCACGCAGGATGACGTAATAATCCCTGAGCGAACGCCGCTCCACCACCTGACTGTCGTTGCCGTGCAGGGAGGGTCCGGGGGACCTGGTCGGGGCGGTGGAGGGAAGGACGTCGAGCGCGGACATTGGTTGGGTAAAATCAGATCAGGCGCTCGGGCACATAGACGTTGTCCCCGGCCTGGAGCAGGAAGTTGTCATCTGCAGATTTGTTGCCCTTTTTACCCTTGATTATGCTGTCCACATCAATGGTGAAGACCTTCTTGGTGCCATCCGGCAGGATGCGCGTGACGGTCACGGCGTTGCCCTTGCCGATGTCGGTAATGCCGCCGGCCTTGGTCACGAGTTCGGCCACGGTGTAGGTCGACTCGTTGGGGAGGGGATAGCGACCGCCGTTACGGATCTGGCCGGAGATGGAGACCTCGCGCACGGCATACTCCTCGACATTGATCGTGACCTGCGGATTGCGGAGATAGCGGCCCTCCTTGTAGGCGTTCTCGATGGCGGTCTGGGCTTCGACGAGGGTAAGTCCGCCGATGGTGATCTCGCCGAGCAGCGGCAGATTGACGTGACCGCGGGCATCGACCCGGACCAGGGTGGTGAGGTCTTCCTCCTGATAGACGGCCACCCGCAGGCGATCGGCCATGGTGAGGGTGTGGATGTAATTTTTCTTGTCCACTTTGCCGGTGCCTTGACCGAACACCGGCAGCGCGCCGCAAAGGGCAAGGGCGGCAAGGAGGGGGAGGAGGGATTTCATGGCGATGGATCAGTAACGGCTGGCGATATCGAAGGAGAACCCCTGGCGGGAAAATTCCGAGAAGCTCACATTCGACGAATTGCGGAAATAAGCGTAGCTGGCCCCGAATGACAGGTGCTCATTCATCTTATAGTGGGCGTTGACGTCAAAGCTGAAGAAATCATCGCTGCGGGCCAGCTGGGTGCGGCCGAGGAATTGATTCCGACCATAACCGACCCCGGCGCCGAACTCGTATTTGCGGGAGAAGGCGTAGGCGGCGTGCAGGGCGACGCTGGTCGAGTCAACCGAGGTCCCGGTCGCGATGGTGTTGAAGTCCCGGTTGATTGAGCCGGTGAGGCCCAGTTTGCGGGTGACCGGCCAGCTGAGCGAGCCAGAGGCGTTGACATGGTTGAAATGCTCGCCACCGCTCCCGGCCGTATCCCGGATCTGGTAGCCGAGCCGGATGCTGCCACTGAGCTTGGCAAACAACCCTCCGGTGGCGCCGATATTGAGCCAATGGTCAGTGGTGTCATTGCCAATGGAAGTCTTGGAGACGCGAACACGGTAGCCGCCGACCAGATCGAGCTTGGAGGTGTAGACGTAGAACAAATCCAGACCCTCGGTGTAGTCGGTGTAGTTGGCCAGCCGGGTGCTGTCGCTGTAACGGCGCTGCAGGTAGCTCGTCGAGGAAGTGACGTAGAATTTGTCGTTGATCGGGTATTTCAGGCTGAGGCCGAGCGGAAAATTCCAGGAGCTGGTTCGCAGGTTGACCGCGCTGTCCGACCGGCTCTCACGAAAGGCACTGATGGTGATGGCGCCAGTCGTGCGCCCGGTGGTCTTGTTGAACTCAATGTAGAAGCTGGGGTTGACCGCGCTCTCGTCGGAGTATTTGCCGTAGTAAACGTAAGCGACCTTGGCCGTCGCATTGACGGCGATGATGCCGGCCCGGCGCTTCAGGTCGACCCCGGCGTCCGCCGTGATCGTGTAATCCGCGCGGCCGGTGGAATCGGAAAAGACATTCGAGTTGTAGCCGAAGGCCACGCTGCCAAAGACAAAGAGCTGGTTGCGCGAGCCATCGATATTCAGCAACGCCGGGGCCCGCGGCAGCGCCAGTCCGAGTGTGAAAACTCCGATCAGGCACAGGCGGCCTTGGGCGGGATGAATCACGACAGGTTCGTCTTTGGGTTCAGCCTCCCGGCAACCGGTCGGGGCTGATGACGATGTTGGTCGGTGGATTCTGGGGAACCGTGGGCTTGGCCACGATCTCCTCCGTGCCGCCGCCGCTACCCGTTGTTGGCGAGCCGGCGTCAGGTGTGCCGGCCCCAGCGTTTTCGGTCGGCGGACTGTCGAGACCCTGCGCGGCCTTTTGCTCGATGACCTCGAAAGTAACCGTCTTCCTGGCGTTACAAGCGACACTGACCCGTTCGTCGGCGGCTTGCATGGCCTCCGGGGGAATCTGGCTGATGGTGATCATCGGCCGCTGGCCGGCCGGTGCGGTGCGGATCACGGCACGTTCACCTGACCGGAGGATCTGACCGCCGATGTCCTGGCCGCCGCCGCGGACGGTGAGGTCGCCTTCCAGCAAATCAATGACGGTTTCCTCGGGATTGGCCTGAATCGCCACCTTGCCGCTGCGGATATTCACCGATGCCTGCGGGGTGGAGTAGAGCATGGTGCTGCCTGAGACGAGCTGGCTGGTGCAAACGCCAACCGCGCCCCGTGACACGTGCACGGCGCTTTGGGAAATCGAGGGCTCGACGGGCGCATTCGCATTGCTATTCCGGTCCGGCTTGAAGGGTTCCTGGACGAAACGGTCGATTTCCACCCGGGTGTTCTGGTCAATGAACATACCGGTGCCATTGGAATAGACGAAGGCGTTATGAGAATCGGCCTGGGTCTCAATCACGGTGCCGGGCGCGTCAAAGGCGGTGGCCTGGCGGGCGGCATAAATTTTATCGCCGGTCTGGATCTGTGACTCACCCTTGGTCTCAGCGAGGTAAATCTTGCTGGTGGGGCCCTTTTTCTTGCCGAGTTGCCGCTGGGCAAATGCGGACGGCGATACGGCCATGAGCGCTAGAACGCTTGATAGAATGATGCGAAAGAGGTTGGTTTTCATAGCCTTGATATGAGCATAACTAGCACAGTTACTTGTTTAGGTGAAACTGCTTCAGTATGACTCCCGAATTAGACTAGGGTGTTACACCTATTTCAAGGGCAAAATCCGAGTTTTAGTCAGATTTGCATAGTTTTCTATACCAAAAGATTAATCAGACGCCCTCTTACATAAATTGTCCGCTTGATGGGCTTGCCGCCAATATGAGGTGCCACCTTGGGGTTGGCCGAGGCCAACTGGACCAATTCAGCCTCGGCGATATCTGTGCCAACCGTGACATCACCCCGGTGCTTTCCATTCACCTGAATGACAATCTTGACGGTACTCACGACAAGCTTTGCCGGATCGAACACCGGCCAGCCGGCAGTCATGATTGATTCAGTCCCGCCCAGCCGGGCCCACAACTCCTCGGCGAGGTGGGGCGCGAAGGGTGCGAGCAAACGCAACAAGTCCTGCATCGCGGCGCGGGGCAGGGCGGGCTCTTTTTGCAGCGCGTTCGACAGGATCATCATTTGCGAGATGGCGGTGTTGAAGTGCAGGCCCTCGATATCGTCACCAACTTTCCGGATGGTCTCGTGGAGCAGCTTGTCGGTCTCGGCCGAAAGCCGGCCAGCAGCCGAGATGCGGGGATTAACCGCGCCTTCCTCGTTGAGGCACTCGCGCCAGACTTTGCGGAGAAAACGATGAACACCCTCAATGCCCTTGGGGTTCCACGGCTTCATCGCCTCGAGCGGTCCGAGAAACATCAGGTAGAGGCGCAATGAATCCGCTCCGTAAGCCTGGATGATGTCGTCGGGATTCACCACGTTGCCGCGGCTCTTGGACATCTTGGCTCCGTCCTCGCCGAGGATGATGCCCTGGTGGAAAAGTTTGGTGAACGGCTCGGCCTGCGGCACGACACCAAGGTCGAATAGCACCTTGTGCCAGAAACGCGCATAGAGCAGGTGCAGCACCGCGTGCTCCGCGCCACCGACATAGAAGTCGGGCACGCCCCAGTATTTCAGCGCCTCCGGGCTGACGATCGCCGAGGAATTTTGCGGATCAAGGTAGCGCAGATAATACCAGCACGAGCCCGCCCATTGCGGCATGGTGTTCGTTTCCCGTCGAGCGCGGACCCAGCTGCCGCCGGCGGGCTTGGGCTGAGTCGCGGGCACGGCAGCGCCAGTTTCAAAGTTGAGCCAGATTTCAAGCCAGGCAGTCTCATTGGCGAGTGGACTTTCGCCAGTGCCGCTGGGCAGGTAGGAATGCACCTCGGGCAGGACGAGCGGCAGGGCCGCGTCCGGCAGCGGCAGGGCAAAGTGCGTGACGCCCTGCTCGACGAACTTCACCGGCTGGGTGGGCAAATCTTTGCGGACCGATGCGGCGCGGCGGTAGTCGGCCTCACTCACCCACACGATGGGGAAGGGCTCGCCCCAGTAGCGCTGGCGCGAAAAAAGCCAGTCGCGGAGCTTGTAGTTGATGCGACGTGTGCCGGCTTGCTTCGTCTCAAGCCAGGAAATGATCTTGGCCTTGGCCTCATCAGTTGGAAGTCCATCGAGGAATCCTGAGTTGACCGCGATGCCAGAACCTTCGAAGGCATTGCTCTCTTGAGTAACGCCTGCGATTTGAGAACCCTCTGATAGCCATCCTGTAATTATCAGTGATGGCTTCATCGTGTTCAGCTCACGTAAGTAGTCTTTGGCTTTCTGATAATCAGTTGTCGCTGGAAGGACCACTTGGGGAGTCGGTAATGAATAGAGTCGCGCAAATTCTAAGTCGCGCTCGTCGTGCGCTGGCACTGCCATGATTGCGCCGGTGCCGTAGCCCATGAGCACGTAGTCGGCGATCCAGACGGGCACGCGCTCGTTATTGACGGGGTTGATAGCGTAGCTGCCGGAAAAGACGCCGCTCTTGTCCTTGGCGAGGTCGGTGCGTTCGAGGTCGCTCTTGCCGGCGGCCTTTCTGCGGTAGGCATCCACCGCGCCGCGCTTGGCGGGCAGGGTGAGCGCGTCAACGAACGGATGCTCCGGCGCCAGGACCATGTAGGTGCAGCCGAACAGTGTGTCGGGCCGTGTGGTGAAAACCTTCAGGTCGCCCAGTTCGGGCTTCTCCAGCTTGAACCGCACCTCGGCGCCCTCGCTGCGGCCGATCCAGGCCTCCTGCATGCGCTTGGTCGAGTCGGGCCAGTCCACGTCCTTGAGCCCGTCAAGCAACTGCTCGGCGTAGGCGGTGATGCGCAGCACCCACTGGCGAAGATTGCGGCGCTCGACGGGATAATCGCCAACCTCGGATTTGCCGTCCACGATTTCCTCGTTGGCCAGCACGGTTTTCAGTTCCGGGCACCACCACACCGGGCGCTCATCGACATAGGCCAGGCCCCTTTTGAATAGCTGGAGAAAAATCCACTGCGTCCACCGGAAATATTTCGGGTCGGTCGTGTCCACTTCGCGGTCCCAGTCATAAGAGAAGCCGAGGGCCTTGATCTGCCGGCGGAAGGTGACGATGTTGTTCTGCGTGTTGGCCGCCGGGTGCGTCCCGGTCTTCACCGCATGCTGCTCGGCGGGGAGGCCGAAGGCGTCCCAGCCGATCGGATGAAGCACATTGAAGCCGCGCGCCCGCTTGAAGCGGGCCAGAATATCGGTGGCGGTGTAGCCTTCCGGGTGGCCGATGTGAAGTCCCGAACCCGACGGATAGGGGAACATGTCGAGCACATAGTATTTCGGCCTGGCCGACCCATTTTCGGCGCGAAAAGCATTGGTTTTCTCCCAGAAAGATTGCCAATACGGCTCTATCTTTAGAAAGTCGTAGTCTTTGCAATTGGTAGCCATCGAGTAAAACCCGCCACATTGAGACATTCCCCCCCACCGTCAATCATCTGCCGAATTGCTGCGGCCTCGCTGCTTATGCTCGGCCTGACGCTTTCCGCCGGCGCGGCCATGAGCCGCGGGTTCAACCGCCTGCTGGAGGCCGTCGTTCGCATCGACGTGCGGGAAATCGAATTCACCGAGGGCACCAAGCGCATCACCGGCGGGGTGGGGTCCGGCGTGATCATTTCCAGCGACGGCCTCGTGCTGACCAATGCCCATGTGGTCAGTCCGCAGGCGGTGGAGGTTTCCATCACCCTGGCCAGCCTTGAGCGTGTCGGGGCCAAACTGGTCGGCTGGGACCACTGGACCGACCTGGCTTTGCTGCGCATCGACCTGGACGCAGTGAAACGCCGCGGGCTAAACTTCGCCTCGGCCGATTTCGGCAACTCGGACGAACTTTTCGCGGGTCAGACCGTGTATGCCGTGGGCACGCCGCACGGCCTGACGCGCACCGTTACGCGTGGCATCATCTCCAATCCGGACCGTTACTTTGAAGACACCCGCGGCGTGAACGGCTACGAGACCGGCTCGTTCAACACCTGGCTCCAGACCGACGCCGCCATCAACCCCGGCAACAGCGGCGGCCCGCTGGTCACCGAGGACGGCAAGGTCATCGGCATCAACTCGCGCGGTTTCATCGGGGCGGATAACCTCGGTTTTGCCATCCCGGCGAACGTGGCCCGCAAGGTCGCCGCCGCGCTGGTGAGCGAGGGCCCCATCACCCGCAGCTACATCGGCTTGGTGCCGGGCGTGCTGCAGGATCTGGAACGCTTCTACGAGCTGGCCAGCAACACTGGCATGCTGATCAACAGCGTCGATCCCGGCTCGCCCGCCGCCAAGGCCGGACTCCGCGCTGGCGATGTGCTCCTGACCCTGAACGGCCGCAAGGTGGACGGGCGTTTTCCCGAGCAGCTGCCGCCCATCCAGCAGTCGATCGCGAGCCTGCCCGTCGGGGCCAAGGTAGACCTTGGGGTGAAGCGCGGCAACCAGACGGTTGAGTTCACCGTGCAGACCGAAAAACTGGAGAGCCAGGTGGGCGAGGAATGGGCTTTCGAAAAATGGGGACTCACCGTGCGCAAGGTTTCGCGCGCCTATGCCCGGGAAAACCAGCTGACTGACCAGACCGGCGTGATTGTGCTCGGCGTGCAGCCGGGTTATCCGGCCGGCGAGGCCGGACTCGCCCGCGGCGACATCATCACGAAGGTGGGCAGTGAGCCCATCCGGGAACTCGCCAAGCTGAAGGCCATCTACTCGGCCTATGAATCCAAGCCCGAGCCGCAACTGGTCGAAGCCCAGCGCAACCGCCGCATTTCCCTCTACGTCATCAAGCCATGAGATATTTTCGTCTCTGTATTCTGGCGGTCATCCTCGTCGCCGTCGCCGTCACCGCTTCCGCCACGCCGCTGACCGAGCTCTTCAATGAACGCCTGAAGTCAGTCGTGGCGGTGGAATTCTTCATCCAAGCCGAGACCGAGCGCCAGCCGGTCACAGTGCTGGGCACGGTGATCGACGAGTCCGGCACCATCATCCTGCCGGGCGCGGCCATCCTGCCGAATGTCGCGCCGGAGCAGCTCAGGGATTTCAAGGTTTACCGGCCCGGCAGCACGGAGGCTTCAACGGCGGTCTATCTCGGGCAGGACGCCTACACCGGCTGGCATTTTGTGCGGGTCGAGGCCAAGCTCCGGCCTGTGCTGGTGCCGATCACCAAGTATGCCACGATCAAGTCGGATCCGGTGCTCAGTGAAGAACTCTGGGGCATCGGTCTGCGCAACAAGGACGAGGATTTTCTGCCGTATTTTCTCAGTTCGCGCGTGGCGGCCATCATGAAACTGCCGCAAAAGACCGCCATACTTGGCAGCGATGTGGCCGGCCCGGGCCTGCCCGTCTTCAACTCGGCCGGCCAGCTGGCGGGACTGGCGCAGACCTCGTTCGGCCAGAATTACCTGCTCTTCTCGCACAACCAGCGCGGCAACCCGATCCTGCTGGTTAACGTCGAGGAAAGCAGCGTGGTCTGGCTGACCGATGAAGTGCTCCCCAACCTCGGGCGCATCCCACAGTCCGTGACCGGTCGTCCGATCCCGTGGTTTGGCGCCTACGGCCTGCAGCCGATGGACCTCGAGGTCGCCAAGCTGCTCAAGCTGGAAAACCAGTCCGGCGTCGTCCTCAGCGACATCATCAAGGACAGCCCGGCCGACCGGGCCGGACTCAAGGAGCGGGACATTGTGCTCGCCATCGACGGCCAGCCTTTGCCGCGGCTCAAGCCCGATCGCGTCGTCGTCGGCTATTTCGGCCAGGAAGTGTTGCGCCACCGGCCGGGCGAAATCATCACCCTTTCCGTCCTGCGGAGCGGCACGCGGGAGGAGATCAACGTCCGGCTGGGCGACGAGCCCAAGCTCGCGCGCGAAGCCGAGCGGCATTATTTCGACCGGCTTGGTTTCACCGTGCGCGAGTTTATTTACGCCGACGGCATAATGCACCGCGCCGAGCGGCCTACGCAGGAGGGTGTGATAGTGCATTTTGTCAAACCCGGCGGGCCCGTCGCCACGGCCGGCCTGCAGCCCGACGACTGGGTGCGCGAGATCGATGGTGTCGAAATCAAAAATTATGCGCAGGCCCTCGGCAAACTGAAGGCCATCGAGGCCGATAAAAACCGGCCGGAATTCGTGTTGCTCGCCAGCCGGGGTAGTGAGACCTCCGTGTTGCGCGTGAAGCTCAATTGATTTGGCGGACTTCCCTCGGTGCCCAATCGCCGGCTTGCACCCCCTGATACATCCAGTCTAGTTCGCCCGATCATGTTCACCGGAATCATCGAGGAAGTGGGCCGGGTGGCCTCCTTTTCCCAGGCCGCGGAGGCCTGGAAACTGCAGATTGCCGCTCAACTGGTGCCGGCGGGCGTGGCATTGGGCGACAGCGTCGCGGTGAACGGCTGCTGTTTGACCGTAACGAAATTTGCTCCGGGCCACGTCTGGTTCGACGTGCTTGAGGAGACGCGCCGGCTGACCAATTTCGGCCAGCTGGCTGCCGGGGCTGCGGTGAATCTTGAGCGCAGTCTCCGTGCGGACGGCCGGATGGGTGGGCACTTTGTTACGGGGCACATCGATTTGCCGGCCCGCGTGGAGGTGTTGGAGCAGCGGGGCAGGGATTACTTTATGCGGGTGCAGGCGCCAGATGGATTGACTCGATATGTGGTCGCCAAGGGCTGCGTGGCGATTGACGGCATTTCGCTGACGGTCGCCGAGGTGCAAGGGGACACTTTTGCGGTCTGGCTGATTCCCCACACCCTCGCGATGACCAATTTGCGGGAGAAAAAAGCGGGTGAGGCGGTCAATCTGGAATTCGACCTGCTGGCCAAGTATGTCGAGAAACTCGCTCCGCAGCGACCGGCCTGAAGCATCGTGTCCACCCGCTCCCAATTGCTCGCGCTCAATGACGAACTTCGCCGGCTGAAGGCCGGCGGACAAAGAGTCGTGGCGGTCACGGAGGATAGTTTGGGACAGTTGCGCGACGCGGTCAGCGCGGCACAGGCGGAGACCGTGGCGAAACCCGCCCCGGTTGCAGCGAGCACCTTCAGCATGGCGTCTGGGATCAAGCCTTCGGCGCCAGCCGCAGCGCCAGTGATGCCAGCCACGCCCGCGATCAAGCTGCCCGAGGGCGACAAGCAGTCGCGCTGGAATTTCCTGCGCGAACTGGTGCTAAACGACGCCACCTGCCGCGCGCGGGTCTATCCGGGCAAGCAGGTGGTCTTTGGCGTGGGCAATCTCGACGCGAGCATCATGTTCGTCGGCGAGGCGCCCGGCGGCGATGAGGAGGACCAGGGCGAGCCGTTCGTCGGCCGGGCCGGTCAGCTCTTGAACAAGATGATCAAGACCATAGGCCTCGATCGCAGCCAGGTTTACATCGGCAACATCCTGAACTGGCGACCCGAGATGGGGGCACGCAATCCCGACGGCTCGCAGACCGGCAATCGTCCGCCGACGGCGCAGGAGATGGCCTATTGCCTGCCGTTCATCCGGGCGCAGATCGCGATCATCCAGCCCAAGGTGCTGGTGGCGCTCGGCAAGACTGCCGTGGACGGGTTGCTCGGGGCCGACCGTTTCAAGTCCATGGGCGCGGCGCGCGGCACTTGGCACAGTTATGCGGACACTCCACTGCGGGCGAGTTATCACCCGTCCTACCTGCTGCGTCAGGAAGGGCTCACCAGCGCCGGCGCCAAGCGGATCAAGCGCGACGCCTGGGAGGACATGCTCGCGGTGATGGAAAAGGTCGCGCTGCCGATCTCGGAAAAGCAGCGCAATTTTTTCCGTTGAGCCTACTGCACGTTGCCGTAGGCGCTGATGACGACAGTCTGCCCGGATTTCGCGCGGCCCATGATGCGGATGGCGGCGCTCACCGGTTGCGCCGTGCCACGCGGCAGGAGATGGAGCCGGTAGTGCCGGCCGGCTTCGACGGTTTCAAGGCGGGCGGTGAAGGCATTGTTCGTGGGCCGGGCTTCAGAGAAGACGATCTCCAGTCCCGGCACCGGCTGGAGGTCGATGGATTTTTCCTCGGCCGGCCCGTTGAGCTTCCACGCGATGCTGCGCGGAGTGAGCGTGACGATTTCGGGAACCTCAATCTTCACCAGCAGACGCACGGGAGCCGCTCCATCATCGGTCGAGACGGTGATGATACGCTCATAGAGCCCATAGCGGTCACCCACGGTGAATTGGGCCTTGATGACGCCCGCGGCACCCGGGGCGTAGACCTTCTGGTCGGCGGAGGCATCGAGGCAGTCGCAATTGGTTTCCAGGTTAACGATGGTGACGGGCTTGGTGCCGCGGTTCGCAAACGCAAAGGCCACATCCTGCGTGCTCTGAAAAGGAGTGGTGGTGACGGTGATGGTCTGCACTTTCCATTCCAGCGCCATGGCGGGCAGAGCCAGCGCGAGAGCGGCGAAGGCGGCCGGCGGTCGGAGACGCAACAGGAGCATCGAGGGTGGGACAGGGCCGGGCGGACTAAGTGCCTCGGTCGATCCGCCTCAGCGCATCAACCACGAGCGCGTAATGTGCTTTCAATCCGCCCAGGCCGGCCGCCGCTGCCGCCAGATTATTGGTTTGCCCATGCATTTCTATCTCCCGGGCCAGGCGGGCAAACTCGATGGCTCCAAAATTTCCCGAGCTGCCCTTGATCGTGTGGGCGGCGCGGGTGACTTTGACCGCGTCTTGCTTGGTGAGAGCTTCCTGGAGCTCGGCCAATTGCTTGGGCGTGTCCTCCAGATAGATGGCGATCAGTTCGTGCAGGAAGGCCGAGTCAGCCTCCGGGCTAAGGCTGCGCAAGGCCTCAATCGCTTGGGGATCCAGGATCTCGTAATTCGACATGCAGGAAATTTCCGGCGGCAGGGGAGGGATCTATCGCGCTCAGACTTGGAGCATTATGGTCAAAAGGCGATGGAAACCATTGGCGGAATTAACAATTCATAAGCGCTTTAGGACAAGAACAGGGGCGAAGTTGAAAGGGCTTATTGAACATATCAGTTAATCCGAATACGTTGAT
Source organism: Lacunisphaera sp. (assembly GCA_043738215.1). Lineage (GTDB taxonomy): Bacteria > Verrucomicrobiota > Verrucomicrobiia > Opitutales > Opitutaceae > Lacunisphaera. The sequence goes on along the minus strand of JAYUGX010000124.1, from coordinate 19,806 downwards.
AATCTACTTGCCCGCGGGGTGGGCAGCCTCTTTCCTTACGCCTTATGGCAAAATCCTTCGTTTTCTCCTCCGAGTCGGTTGGTGAAGGCCACCCGGACAAGGTGGCTGATCTGATTTCAGACAGCGTGCTGGACGCATGCCTGGCGCAGGATCGCCACAGCCGCGTGGCCTGCGAGACCATGGTCAAATCCAACATGGTGACTCTCGCCGGCGAGATCACGACCCGGGCCCGGCTCAACTATGAGGCCATCGTGCGTGCCGCCATCCGCGAAATCGGCTACGTCAACAACGACGATCTATTTCACGCCGACACCGTGTTCATCAATAATTACCTGACCCGCCAGTCGCCCGACATCGCGCAGGGCGTCGACGCGAAGAAGGCCAAGGGCAAAAAGACCGCCGAACAGGGGGCCGGCGACCAGGGACTGATGTTCGGCTATGCCTGCAACGAGACCCCCGAGCTCATGCCGACTCCGGTCATGTTCGCCCACCGCCTGGGCCGCCGGCTCACCCAGTTGCGCAAGAGCGGCAAGGCCGCCTGGCTGCGCCCTGACGCCAAGACGCAGGTTTCCATCCGCTACGAGGACGACCATCCAGTGGCCGTGGAAAACATTGTCATCTCCACCCAGCACACCAGCGAGGTGTCCCACCGCCAGATTGAAAGCTTCGTAATCGATAATGTCATCAAGAAGGTCATCCCGGCCCGGATGCTGACGAAGAAAACCCACTTCCTGATCAACCCCACCGGTCGTTTTGTCATCGGCGGTCCTCAGGGCGACGCCGGCTTGACCGGGCGCAAAATCATCGTCGACACTTACGGCGGCTGGGGCCGCCACGGTGGCGGCGCGTTCTCGGGCAAGGATCCGTCGAAGGTTGATCGCTCCGCGGCTTACATGTGCCGCTGGGTGGCCAAGAACATCGTGGCTTCCGGCCTGGCCGACATCGCCGAGCTTCAGGTCGCCTACGCCATCGGCCACCCCGACCCCGTCAGTGTCTATGTGGACACCATGGGCACCGGCAAGGTGTCCGATGAGAAGATCGCGCGGGCGGTCACCAAGATCTTCGGCTTCAAGCCGGCCGACATCACCCGGCAGCTGAACCTGCTCCGGCCCATTTACCGCTCGACCACCAACTATGGTCACTTTGGCAAAGCCGGCCTGCCATGGGAACAAACCAGCAAGGTCGCCGCGCTCCGCGCCGCCGTGAAGTAACCCGCCACCATTCTCCCATCATCACCACCATGGCCACTACCATCACCCAAGCCGCTGACTTCCAGGTCAAGGACATCACACTTGCCGACTGGGGTCGCAAGGAAATCTCCATTGCCGAGCACGAGATGCCCGGCCTCGTCTCCGTCCGCAAGAAATTCGGTCCGTCCAAACCGCTCAAGGACGTCCGCATCACCGGCTCACTGCACATGACGATCCAGACGGCCGTCCTCATCGAAACACTCAAGGAACTCGGCGCCGACGTGCGCTGGGCCTCGTGCAACATCTTCTCGACCCAGGACCATGCCGCGGCGGCCATCGCCAAAACGGGCACCCCGGTCTTCGCCTGGAAGGGCGAGACCCTCGAGGAATACTGGGAGCTGACCCTCCGGGCCATCGCCTTCCCGGGCGGCAAGGGCCCGCAACTCGTCGTCGACGACGGCGGCGACGTTACGCTGCTGATCCACAAGGGCTGCGAACTCGAGGAAGGCAGTGACTGGGTCAACACTCCGTCCGGTTCCCACGAGGAACAGGTCATCAAGGACGTTCTCAAACGCGTCCACAAGGAGGACCCGCTCCGCTGGACGACCATCGCCAAGGAGTGGCGCGGCGTCTCCGAGGAGACGACCACCGGCGTGCACCGCCTCTACCAGATGCTGGAGAAGGGCAAGCTCCGCGTGCCCGCCATCAACGTTAACGACTCGGTCACGAAGTCCAAGTTCGACAATCTCTATGGCTGCCGCGAGTCGCTCGCCGACGGCCTCAAGCGCGCGACTGACGTCATGATCGCCGGCAAGGTCGCCTGCGTCTGCGGTTACGGCGACGTCGGCAAGGGCTCGGCCCATTCGCTGAAAGGTTTTGGCGCACGGGTCGTGGTCACCGAGATCGATCCCATCAACGCCCTGCAGGCCGCGATGGAGGGCTTCGAGGTCAACACCATCGAGTCCACGCTCGGCACCGCGGACATCTACGTCACGACGACCGGCAACAAGGACATCATCACCTTGGAGCACATGCGCGCGATGAAGGACCAGGCCATCGTCTGCAACATCGGCCATTTCGACAACGAGATCCAGGTCGACAAACTGAACAAATCCGATGCCAAGCGGGTCACCGTGAAGCCGCAATACGACCAGTATGCGTTTCCCAGGGGCAACACCATCTACCTGCTGGCCGAGGGCCGTCTGGTGAACCTCGGCTGTGCCACCGGCCATCCGTCGTTCGTCATGTCGAACAGCTTCACGAACCAGACGCTCGCGCAGCTTGACCTCTGGAAGAACCGCGACACCTACAAGGTCGGCGTCTACCGCCTGCCGAAGCATCTCGACGAGGAAGTCGCGCGCCTGCACCTCGAGAAGATCGGCGCGAAGCTCACCACGCTGACCAAGGCGCAGGCCGAGTATCTCGGCGTCCCGGTCGAGGGCCCTTACAAGCCCGAGCATTACCGGTATTGAACCGGAGCTTGATTTCGACGCCGCGGAGCAATCCGCGGCGTTTTGCTTTGGAGGGCCCGCTGGCAGTTGGCCATCCTTCGCCAAGGCTACGGATGGCACTTATCTTTCCTCCTTGGAAAGAAAAGTGGCGGAGAGAGGGGGATTCGAACCCCCGGTAGGATTTTACTCCTACAACGCTTTAGCAAAGCGCCGCTTTCGACCACTCAGCCATCTCTCCGGAAGCAGGCCCCCGAGCAAATCCGGGGGCCATTCGAGTGCAAGGCATTTTAGCCGGCGTAGTATTTAGGCTTCAACACACCGATGCAGGGGAGGTTGCGGTAACGCTCGTTGAAATCGAGGCCATAGCCGACGACAAACTCGTTGGGGATGCCGAAGCCGACATAATCCGCCTCAAACGGCACCATGCGGCGCGCCTTCTTGTCGAGCAGCACGCAGGTTTTCACGGAGGCGGCGCCCTTGCTCTTGATCAGGCCGGCGACCGCGGCGAGCGTCTTGCCGGTGTCGAGAATGTCGTCCACCAGCAGCACGTGCTGCCCGCGCACGTCAAGTTTCATCTGGTCGACGATGCGCGGCTCGCCGGTGGCCTTGGTGCCGTCGTGGTAGCTGGAGGCGCGCAGGCAATCCAGCCGCAGCGGGCTGCGCAGCTGCCGGAGCAGGTCGGCGGTGAAGATCAGCGCACCGTTGACGATGGCCACCACCATCATGTCCTTGGTGGCGTATTCGGCGTTCAATTGCTCGCCCAGCGCGGCGATGCGGCGCTTGATGGCCAGGGGCGTGACGAGGACGTGGTCGAGATGCTTCAGCTCCGGCGGGCCTTTGGGTGAGGGCATGGGGCGAGCAAAGTCATCCCCGCAGCCATGGCAACCTGTTACAAATCGCCCGGCGGGGTTTATTTTTTTGACTTGTCCCGGGGCCGACGGTTGCCTCGGCGGGACGCGTGCCCTCCCGCAACTGACCGCCATACAATTCACGCCACGGACGAATCCCGACTGCAAATACAGGGCGCCACGAAAAATGATATCCATCCAGGTCAAGCAACTCACGAAGCAGTTCGGTAGTGTCGTGGCGCTGCACGGTCTCGATCTGACGATCAATCCCGGGGAGCTTTTCTTCCTGCTTGGCCCCAGCGGCTGCGGCAAGACCACGCTGCTGCGCAGCCTCGCCGGGTTCTACATTCCCGAGAAGGGCTCGATCCTGTTCGGCGACGAAGACGTGACGCGGCTCGCGCCGCACAAGCGGAACACGGGCATGATGTTTCAGAGCTATGCGCTGTGGCCGCACATGACCGTGGCGGAGAACGTCGCCTTCGGCCTGGAGGAGCGCAAGGTGCCCCGGGCGGAGATCACCAAGCGGGTGGGGGACGCCCTCGCCTCCGTGCGGATGGAGCAATACGCCGGGCGCAAACCCAACCAGCTTTCCGGTGGCCAGCAGCAGCGCATCGCCCTGGCGCGCGCGCTCGTCATCCGGCCGCGCTGCCTGCTGCTCGACGAGCCGCTGTCCAACCTCGACGCCAAGCTCCGCCTCGAGATGCGCACGGAAATCCGCCGCGTCTGCAAGGAATTCAAGCTCACGACCGTCTACGTCACGCACGACCAGAAGGAGGCGCTGTCGATCGCCGACCGCATGGCCATCCTCGAGAGCGGCCACATCCTGCAGGTCGGCACGCCTCGCGAGGTCTACAAGCGGCCCACCCGAAAGGTCGTGGCCAACTTCATCGGCGAGACGGATTTTCTGCCCGGCAAGGTGCTCGGGATGGTCGGCAACCATGTCACGGTCGATACGGACGTAGGCAAGTTCGACGGTATTTTTGGCGATACGCAAAACCTGCCGAAAGTAGGCGACGCAGTGACTGTCTCCATCCGGCCGGAATGCTGGGAGCTGCACCAAAACATCGAGACCAAGAACGTGGTCAAGGGACGGATTGGCGAGTCCATCTACCTCGGCGAAGTGGCGCAATACGAGTTTATCACGGGCAGTGGCGCCAAGCTGAAGATTTTCGAGCGCAACCCGCGCTTTGTTGATGGCGCCTCGCGCGGCGAGCTCTACGCCACGGTCGAGCCGGAGGACGTGGTGGTGCTGGTCGGCTGATCCGGCCGGTCAAACATGAAACGCGCGCTCATCATCCTCGCGCTGGTGGCCGTCGTGGGGTTGCCGTTTTTGCTGCGCACCAAGCAAACGACGGTGCAGAGCGCCGACGAGACGCTGGTCATCATCACGCCGCACAACGAGGCGCTGCGCTACGAATACGCGCACGGCTTCGGCCAGTGGTATCTCGCCCGGACCGGCAAAACCATCGCCATCGACTGGCGGGTCATTGGCGGCACCAGCGAAATCACCCGGTTTCTCGAGTCGGAATACGTGTCGGCCTTCCAGAATTTCTGGACCAAAAAACTCGGCCGGTCGTGGAGCATGGAAGTGCAGGCGGCGTTCCAAAACCCGAAGCTCGTGCCGGACAGGACGCCGGACGACGACACCGTCGAAATGTCCGCCCGGCGGGCCTTCCTTGAGTCCAACATCACCTGCGGTATCGACATCTTCTTCGGCGGCGGCAGTTTTGATTTCATCCGGCAGGCCAATGCCGGCCGGCTGGTGGATTCAGGCCTCATGAAGCTGCATCCCGAGTGGTTTCACGACGAGGTCATCCCCCAGTCCTTCACCGGTGAAGCCTACTGGGACAAGCAGGGCCGGTGGATCGGCGATGTGCTGAGCAGCTACGGCATGATCTACAACCGCGATTCGCTGAAACGCCTGGGCCTGACCACGGAGCCCCGCGCATGGGACGACCTGGCGAACCCGCAACTGCAGGGCGAGGTCGCACTGTGCGACCCGACCAAGAGCAGTTCCATCGCCAAGGCCTTCGAGAATGTCATCCAACAGCACATCTACCGGCAGTGGGCGCGGCTGGAGCGCGAGACCGGGCAGCCGCACCAGAGCCTGGAGCGGCAGGCGGTGGAGGCGGGGTGGATCAGCGGCCTGCAATTGCTGCAGCGGGCCGGCGCCAATGCCCGCTATTTCACCGACACCTCCCAAAAGCCGCCGATCGACGTGATTCAGGGCAACTCGGCGGTGGGCATGTGCATCGATTTCTACGGTCGCGGCAGCCGCCAGGAGGTCGCCATGGGGATCGATGGCACGAGTCATCGCATCGGCTATTTTTCGCCCCCGGATGGCACGGTGCTGTCACCCGACCCGCTGGCCGTGCTGCGCGGGGCGCCGAACCCGAAAGCCTCGCAGGCTTTCATGGAATATGCACTGTCCATGGACGGGCAGAAGCTTTGGAACTTCAAGGTCGGCACGCCCGGGGGAACCGACCAGTATGAACTGCGCCGCCTGCCCATCCGCCGCGATTTCTACACCGCTGATTTTGGCAGATACCGTTCCGACCCGGACGTGAATCCCTATGCCGGGGCCAATCCGCTGATCTACAACACCGCCTGGACCGGCGGCATCTTCCGGGAAATGGCCTTCGTCGTCCGGGTGATGTGCCAGGACACACACGAGGAACTGGTGACCGCGTGGCGCGCCATCATCCGGGCCGGCATGCCGGCGGAGGCCATTGCCGTCATGAGCGACATGTCCGTGGTCAGCTACCCCGAAATGAACGGCCGCATCAAGCAGGCGCTGAATTCCAAGAACAAGGTGGACGAAGTTCACCTGGCCAACGAGCTCGCCGCCACGTTCCGCCGGCAATACCTCAAGGCCGCGGAGATCGCCCGGGCCAGCCGGCATTGATCTTGAGCATTCGTCGTCTGCCGACTGGTAGATGTCCGGAAAGAGGAGGGCCATGTAGCTCTCCGGCTGTTCAATGGGCTTGAAGCCGAATTGCGTGTAAAGGCCGTGGGCGTCGCGGGTGCGCAGGCTCCAGCTACGCAGCCCCTGCAACTTGGGGTGGTGCATGGTCAACGCCATCATGGTCTTGGCCAGACCGTGGCCGCGGTGCTCCTCCAGCACATAGACGTCGCAAAGGTAGGCGAACGTGGCGTGATCAGAAATTATCCGGACGAGCCCCACTTGCTCGCCGGCTGCGGTGTAGGCGCCGATACAGAGCGAGCCGTGCAGCGCACGCTGGACGGTCTCGAGCGGGATATTCTCGCACCAATACGACCGGGTCAGGTAGCTCTGAATGGCCGCTCCATCCAATCGCGCGGGGTCGTCGGAAATGAGGTAGGCGCCGTGCTGATGCTCGATGGCGGACATCAGATCACAACCGGGCGATCCCGGCGGCAAACGCGGCCTGGTCCGTCGCCTTGTAGAACGACGTGCCGACCACAAAAGTGTCCGCCCCCGCGGTGCGGCACTCGGCGCCGGTGGCCAGGTCGATGCCGCCATCCACCTCGAGTCGGAATTTCAGTTTCCGATCGCGGCGCCCGCGGTCGATTTCCTGGAGCTTGGGCAGCATGTCGCGCCGGAAGGGCTGCCCGCCGAAACCCGGCTGCACGGTCATCACCAGCACCAGGTCAACCTCGCCGAGCAGCGGCTCGATGGCGGTGGCGGGTGTGCCGGGGTTGACCACAATGCCGCACTGGCAGCCAAGCTTCCGGATGCGGGCGAGCGTGCCACGATGGTCGTAGGCGGGCTCAATGTGGACGCTGATGTTGTTGGCGCCGGCCTGGGCAAAGGCCTCGATGTAACGTTGCGGTTCGTCGAGCATCAAGTGGGTGTCAAAAAATAATTTCACTCCCGCACGGCGCAGCGCGGCGAGGGTTTCCGGGCCAAAGGTCAGGTTGGGTGCGAAATGCCCGTCCATGATGTCGAGATGGAGCCAGGTCGCGCCGGCCTGTCCGGCCGCCCGGGCACTGGTCGCGAGGTTGGCGTGGTCGCCGGCGAGGAGGGACGGGGCTAATATCGGGGAATGGAGCATGGAGCGGCGAGCATGGAGCACGATGCAGTGTTCCGGCTCAACCCTGTATTTCCACCTGCGCTGACGTCAGACGCCGTCTACCACGTATCAAGCACTGCGTGTACAGTTTCTCCCGCGAGCTGCTCCGCCAGAAGGGGCAGGCCCTGATACTCCGCCGGGACGAGCCCGCTGTCGGTGAAGATGCCGCGCTCCGCGGCCAGGGGCCGGCGTTCAAAATAGACCTGCTTGGTGCGGTGGTCGGTCAGGGTGGCCCGGGCATGGAGCGTGACACTAAACCGCCGGGCCAGCCCGGTGTCGTCGGACCGGGCGACAGAAACGACCCGGTCGTAGCTGGTGAGGGTAACTTGCAGGACGGCATCGGCGGCCTGCGCCGAATTCACTAGGGTGACGCGGCCATCGCGGCTGAACGCCTCACGGATTTGCGTGGTGACCAGCGCCTGAGCCTGGGGGATCAGCGCCTCGCTGGTGATGGGTGCAATAAAGAGCGTGGAGAATTTTGGCACCGTGCCCGTGCCGAGCTGGTAGTGGGTGCAGCCGGCGAGTGCGATGACCGCACCAAGGACCGGCATCAGCCGCAGCAAGTGGGCGGGGCGTGGCATGCGGGGACTCGGCCGGCTTAGAACAGCCAGAGGCGCTTTTTCTTCTTCGGCTCGGCTGGCTTCGCGGCGGGCTGGACCTGCGACATGTTCGCTTCCTGCGCCAGCTTTTCGTCGACGACGACCAGCTTGGTGCGTGCCTGGGCGGCCACCTTGGAGTCCGGGTAGACCGTGATGGCCTCGTTATAGAAGACCTTCGCCGCCTTGTAGTTTCGGCGATACTTGAAGTAGTAGTCGGCGATGGTGAGTTTGCTCTGGGCGAGGACGGTTTTCATCTCGTCGAGACCCTTCTCGGCCGCGGCCATGCCGGCGTCGCCCGGAAAGAGGATCATGTAATCCTCGTAGTAGGTGACCGCCTCCTTGGTCGAAGCCTGGTCATAGTAGGGGCCGTCGACGAGTGAGGCATGGGTCTGCGCGATTTTCAGGTAGGCGTCGGGCGTCAGCGTGTTGCGGGGGTACGTGTTGATCATGCGGTCGAGGGCATCGATGGCCGCCTCGGTCTCGCCGATGTCCTTGTAACCGCGGGCGGCATTCAGCAGCGCGAGCGGGGCGTAGTCGCTGAACGGGGCGGTCACCACGATGGTCTGGAAATATTCGATGGCCTTCTCCCGGTTTTTGAACCCCGGCAGCAATCCGCCCCAGATCCGGCTGCGCTTGCCCTCGAACAACTGGGAGGCGATGCGATACTGCTCGCCGATGACCTGGGTGAATTTTTCCGTGCTGGGATAACGGGTCAGCATCAGCTGGTAGGTGTCAAACGCACTGTATAATTGCTGCCGTTTCTGCCGGATGAGGCCGGTGCGGTAGAGCGCCTCTGGGGCGAAGACGGAGTTGGGGTATTTTTTGGTGACGGTGCTGTAAAGCTTGAGCGCCTCCCCCTCGTGCTTTGCCTCCTCGGCAACGCGGGCCTTGTTCATCAAGTCCAGGGCGTTGCGGCCTTCCTCACCGGCGAAGCCGGACAAAACGCCGCCCTCGGCGGTCCAGCCGCCCGCGGGCGTCCAGATCAGGTCGGCGGCGAGCCGGGCCGGCGTGAGCAGCAGCGTGGGAAGTAGGGCCAGGCAGAGGGAAGGGAGGAAACGGCGCATGAAACGAGTGGTTACCATCGAATAAGAGTGGCGCCGTAGGTCAAGCCGGCGCCGAAAGCCACCAGCAAGGTGAGGTCGCCGGGCTTGATCCGGCCGGAGCGCCGGGCCTCGTCCAGGGCGAGGGGAATCGAGGCGGACGAGGTGTTGCCGTAACGGTCAAGGTTCACGTAGACCTTCTCCATCGGCATGCCCAGGCTGGCCGCCAGGGACTCGATGATGCGAATGTTGGCCTGATGGGGGATCACAAGGCTGATTTGGTCAGGGGTGAGGTGGTGTTGTTCCATCATTTCCCGGGCGACGGTCTCCATGACGCGCACGGCGCTCTTGAAGACCTCGCGGCCGTTCATCCTGATGCAATGGGCGCGCTCTTCGACCGACTTGGCGTCGGCCGGTCGCTTGCTGCCGCCGGCGGAGATGTAAAGATTGTCGGCGAACTCACCGTCGGCGCCGAGGTCGGAGCCGAGGATGCCGATGTCGGGCTGATCGACCTTGTGCAGCACGGCGGCGCCGGCGGCATCGCCGAAGAGCACGCAGGTGGTCCGGTCGGTCCAGTCGGTGACGGAGGAAAGCTTTTCCGAACCGATAATGAGGGCGCGCTTGTAGCGGTTGGTCAGGAGCTGGCCGTAGGCGATCTCCAGGGCGTAGAGGAAACCGGAGCAGGCGGCCGCGATGTCGAAGCACGTCGCGTGGGCCGGCACGCCGAGCTTGTGCTGCACGATGCAGGCGGTCGAGGGCAGGGGCGAGTCGGGCGACGCGGTGGCGATGATGAGCAGGTCGATTTCAGCGGCAGTCACCTTGGCGTCGGCCAGTGCGGCGGTGGCGGCCTTGACGGCCATGTCGGAGCAGGCCTCGTCCGCCGCTGCGATGCGGCGCTCGCGAATGCCGGAACGGCTGAAGATCCACTCGTCGGAGGTGTCGACGATCTTGGCCATGTCGTGGTTGGTGAGCACCTTCTCGGGTGCATAGGAGCCGACACCGGCAATGATTACGGAGGCCATGGGGTGGATTAGTTGGCCGCCAGGTCGGCGACGGGCGGTGCCGACACGAGCGTATTGGCGCGGGCGACGTCCGCTTCAGTGTGGTGATACATGTCCTGCTGGATGATTTGCTCGGCGGCGCGGATGGCGCTGGCCCAGGCGTGGCGGTTGCTGGAACCGTGCGCCTTGAGGATGTTGCCCTGCACGCCAAGGAGGGGTGCGGCGCCATAGCGGTCGGGATTCATGCGGGCCTTGAGGACGTCGAACGCGCCCTTGGCCAGCAGGGCCCCGCCCATGCGCAGGGGGTTGGCCTGCAATTCCTCCTTGAGCAGGGAGGTGATGAACTTGGCCAGCGACTCCCAGGTCTTGAGCAGGGTGTTGCCGACGAAGCCGTCGCAGACGACGACGTCAACCGTGTTGCGGAAAACTTGGAAGCCCTCGATCGGGCCGACGTAATTGATGACCGTGGTGATCCGCTTGAGCTGCTCGTGGGTTTCGGTGGTGAGAGCGTTGCCCTTGCCCTCCTCGGTGCCGATGGTGATCAGGCCGACGCGGGGCGAGGCGACGCCGAGGATGACCTTGGCGTAATTGGCGCCGAGGATGGCGTTGTGGACCAGGTGCTCGGGCTTGGACTCGGGATTGGCACCCGCGTCGATCAGGATGAAATAGCCCTCGGCGCGCGGTATGACCGCGGCCAGCGCGGGCCGGTCGACCCCCGACATCATCCGCAGGCGCAGGGTGCTGCCGGCCATGAGGGCGCCGGTGTTGCCGCAGCTGATGGCCACGCCCGCCTGGCCGGATTTCACCAGTTCGATGGCGCGGAGCATGGAGGAATCCTTTTTCCTCTTCAGGGCTTGGAGCGGCTTGTCCTCCATGGTGATCACCTCGGAGGCGTGGACGATGGAAAGCTTGGCGTGCCCCTTGAGGCCGGCGGCGGCCAGCAACGGCTCCAGCACGGCCTGGTCACCAACCAGCACGATCGGGTCGATGTCCTTGTCGGTCAGCGCGAGCTTGACCGCCTCGATGACCTCCGACGGCCCGAGGTCGCCCCCCATCGCGTCCACCGCAATCCGGGCGTGAGCGGTTGTGGGACTGGCCGTTTCGGGGTGGATGGCGGGAAAACTGACCGGACTGGACGCTCGCGCGTTAAACTTCGACGTTCAGCACCTGGCGCCCGCGGTAGATGCCGGTCTTGGGATTCACGCGGTGGGGGCGGAACGAGCCGCCATCGGTGTCCTTGGCGAATTCAGGAGCCTGAAAGGCGTTGGCGGCGCGGCGGTTGGCGCTGCGGCGCTTGGATTGTTTGCGTTTCGGATTGGCCATAAAAAAGGTGAGTGGAGCGTCCAGTGGACGGAAACCGGAGCTGTTTTGCGATATAAAGAGGAGGGTGGTAAAGTTCGCCCTAGGAGCCGTCAAGAGTTATAGTCACCCCGGCCGGAGCGGCTTACAACAGGTAAAACACCGCGAGCACAAGTGCCAGCGCCAACCGGTAATAGGCGAACCCCGCCAGCCCGTGCCGCGATATGAAATGGACCAGGAACTTGACCGCAATCAGGGCGGAAATCGCCGCCACACCCGCGCCCAGCAGCACATCGGTCCAGCCGAAGACATCGATCATGGCCGCGCCCGATTTGAATCCCTTGAAAACCGCGGCGCCGGCCAGCACGGGCAGGCCGACGAGGAAGCTGAACTCCGCCGCCTTCGCCGGGTTCAACCCGGCCAGATAACCCGCCACAATCGTCGTCATCGAGCGGCTCGTGCCCGGCCACAGCGACAGGCATTGCGCGCAACCGATGCCGATGGCCTTGCGCGGAGTCAGGTCCGACGGCTCGCCGCGGGAAAATCCAATGCCGCTGTTCGCCCGGCGCCAGCGTTCCGCCCACAGCATCAGGATGGCGCCACCGACCAGCCCGCCAATGACCGCGCCGGGCGAGAAGAGATGTGCGTCGATCCAGTCGTGCAGCAGCAAGCCGGCGACCGCCACGGGGATGAACGCCAGCACGATGTTCCGCAGCAAACGGAAGCCGGGACTGCTGCGGCCGAGCAGGCCGATCAGCATCAAAATCATCTGCCGCCAATAGAGCATCATGACCGCCGCGATCGCGCCGACCTGGATGACCACCGTGTAGGTGTCCGCCGCCAGTTTCAGGGTCAGCGGCACGCCGGCGGGAATCTCCCGGGAGGGACGCTTGTGCCAGAGCAGCTGGCCGGACTGGTCCGTGAGCTGCTTGTCCGACTCGAGCCCCATGATTTGGTTGGCGATGATGAGGTGCCCGGTCGAGGAAATGGGCAGAAATTCGGTCACGCCCTCGACCACGCCGAGCGTGACGGCGTCACCCACGCTCAACTCGGCGACCGGTGGCGCGGGCCGTTCGATCGCGTGGCCATTAAGGGTGAGGGCGGCGGCCAGCAGCAGGCCGGGGCAAATATTGCGGGGCGAAAACTGCACGCTGTTTAGCTCCCAGAAACACTCCGGACTGTCGAGTTTTATGGTGGGTCGCGAGATCCCACGGCGAGGTCGCCGTGGCTCCAGAAGAGGCAGCTGGAGCGCGGGCGACCCCGCCCGCGAATGCGCCCGGTTTTATGCTTTGCGCCACCTGCGGGAAAGGCTTCTGCTCGGCGCCGCCATGGCTGTGTTGAATGACCTCACCGCTACTCTGACCGCCAAGAAGGAGCTCACCACTCCCGAAGTGAAGGCGGCCGCCAAGGCGCTGGGTTCGGCCTCGGTCAAGGACCACATCAAGGCCGAGTTCCTGACCGCACTCTCCGCCAAGGGCGAGACCTCCGCCGAACTCGCGGGCTTCGCCACCGCCTTCCGCTCCCTGGCGGTGAATCCCGGCGTCGAGACCTGGGCGCCGCGCGCCATCGACATCGTGGGCACGGGCGGCGACCACGCCGGCGGGTTCAATATCTCCAGCCTCGTCGTGTTCATCCTCGCCAGCGTGGGCGTGAAGGTGATGAAGCATGGCAATCGCGGCATCACTTCGAAGTGCGGCAGCGCCGACCTCTTCGCCGCGCTCGGGGTGGACCTGAACGCCCCGCCGGAAAAATCCCGCCGGGCGCTCATTGAACTCGGCTTCGCATTCTTCTTTGCTCCGAACTATCACCCGGCCTTCAAGCACATCGGGCCCGTCCGCAAGGCGCTCGCCGCCCAGGGCCAGCGGACCGTCTTCAATATCCTCGGGCCGCTCATCAATCCCGGCCGGCCGGCGAACATTCTCCTCGGTGTCTACTCGCTGCCGCTTGTGACGAAGATGGCGCATGCCTTGGAGGAGCTTGGCCAGGCATCGGGCATGGTCGGGCACGGCGTTATCGGTCCCGAGCAAGGCATCGATGAGCTGACCACCGCCACGGTCAATCACGTGCAGGGCGTCGGCCGGTTGCGCGAGCTGCGGGCCGTGTGGCACGCTGCGGATCTGGGCCTGTCCGCCGCGCCGTTTGACGAGCTGAAGGGTGGCGATGTCGCGACCAATGTCGCCTTGGTCGAGGCCATTCTCGCCGGCCGCGGCCCCGCCGGATTGGTGGACACCATCGTGCTGAACGCCGCGGTTGCGCTGCAGATCACCGGCCGGGTCGACAATCTTCGCGAGGGTCTTGCCCCCGCGCGCGAGCTGCTGCTCGACGGCACGGTCCAGGCCAAAATCGCCGCGACCAGGGAATTCTACCGCTCATGAAACGCCAATACTTCGGCACCGATGGTGTGCGCGGCCCCTACGGCAGCGCGACCATGAACGAGGCCTTCGCGTGGCGGCTGGGCGCAGCCGCGGGCCGCTGGCTGAGGACGGCCAAGGGTGTGACGGCCGGCAAGGTCGTGATCGGACGCGACACGCGTGCCTCGGGTGTTTCGCTCACCCAGGCGGTGGCCGATGGACTGGCGCATGAGGGTTGCGCGATTTTCTCACTGGAGGTGCTCCCCACACCGGCGGTCGCGCGGGCCGTGAAGATGCAAAGCGCGGCTCTGGGCGTCGTCATCACCGCCTCGCACAATCCCGCCACGGACAACGGCATCAAATTTTTCGGCGCGACCGGCACGAAGCTGACCGACGCCGAGGAGGCGCAGATTGAGCAACTCATGCCGGCAAAGTGGGTGGAGAGCGCCAGGACTTCGCTGCACCAGCTCGACGGGGTGACCAATTATCTTGAAATGGCGGAAAGCCTGCTGGCTTCGCCGCTCGACGGCTGGAAAATCGTGCTCGATACCGCCAATGGTGCGACGGTCCACACCAGCGGCCCCGCCCTGCGCGACCACGGCGCCGATGTGCGGTGCATCGGTGACGAGCCGGATGGCAGGAATATCAATGCCGGGGTGGGCAGCGAGCATCCGGTGAAAATGTGCGAGGCCGTGCGACGGCACGGCGCGCGGCTCGGCATCGCCCACGACGGCGACGGCGACCGCTGCATCCTGTGCGACGAGAAGGGCGAGGTGCTCGATGGCGATGAACTGCTGGTGATTCTCGCGTTGCACGCGCTCAAGCAGGGCAAGCTGGCGAAGAAAACCCTGGTTGTGACCGTGCAGAGCAATCTGGGCGTCGATGCCGCGGTGACGGCCGCCGGCGGCCGCGTCCTTCGCGCCCCGGTTGGCGACCGCTATGTCAGCGAGACAATGCTGGCCGAGGGTGCGAATCTCGGCGGCGAGTCTTCCGGCCATATCATCTGCGCGGAAGTGTCGCCGACCGGCGACGGGCTCGTTGCCGCGCTCAAGGTGATCGCAGTTATGCAGGCCACCGGGAAACCGCTGTCCGAGCTGCGCCGGGGGTTGAAGAAATTTCCCCAGTTATCGGTGGCACTGGCCGTGAAGGACAAGAAGCCGCTGGAATCACTGCCGACATTGCCGGCGGCCATCAAGGCGGTGGAGACCGAACTTGGGGCGAACGGCAGGGTGCTGGTGCGCTATTCGGGCACGGAGCCAAAGCTCAGGCTGCTGGTCGAGGGACCGACGGATGCCGTGGTGAAGACGGCACTGGATAAGCTCATCGCCGCCGCCCTGGCTGACTTGGATATCCTTTAACCAGACATGTTCACCACAACGGCACAACGAAATTTCCATTTTCTATTCTGCTTGGTGCCGTAGTGCCGTTGTGGTTCATTCTCCTTTTATATAGTCATGCCCGAAGTCCTCATCAGCGCCCTGAGTTTCGCCTTGCAGAAGCAGGTGGAGAGTGCGCGCGCGGCTTTTGACCGCGGCAAGCCGGAACAGGCGGCCGAGTCGTGCGCGAAGATCCTGGAGGAACAGCCCGCCTGCCTGAGCGTGCGCAAGCTCGAGCGCGCCGCGCTGCTCAAGCTCAAGAAAGCCCGCCAGAATGGGATTTCCAAGATGGTCATGGCGGTCTCCACCGCGCCCTTCCTGCTCGGCGGCAGCCTGCGGTTGAAGGACGAGCCCCGCGCGGCATTTGCCAGTGCGGAAAAACTTTTGCGCCGCGATCCGCAGAGCGTGGCTGCGCTGGGCTTGCTGGGCCAGGCGGCGATGGCGCTGGGCTGGCCGGAGACCGCCGTGTTTGCCTACGAGGCGGCGAGCGACCTGGAGCACGACCGCGTGGATGTCTGGGTTTCCCTCAGCGGGGCGTATCTGGCCAGCGGCCGGGCGAATGATGCCGCCCACGCGGCCGAGGAGGCGCTGCGGCTCCATCCCGCCAATGCCGATGCCCTGACGCTGCAACGCAGTGCGGCTGTGGCTGTCACCATGGCCAAGGGCAAGTGGGAGCAGGGCGGCGGCCAGGGGTGACGGGCTGCGCCGGACTTGACGATCGGCGGGTTTTGGGGATGGTTGTGAATTGCATGGGTCGCAGGGCTTATTCTCCCAAGGTTGATTTTCTTCGCCGGATTCTGGTGACGGGCTGTGCCGTCCTGATCTTCGCGTTGGGCCTGTTTGCCGTCAGTCCGGCGCTCCACAATCAGCTTCATCCGGCCCCCCATTCCTCCCTGGATGATGGTTGCGCCGTGGCGCTGTTTGCGAGTGGCGTCTCGGTGTCGCCGGGCTTGGTGGCGTTGCCGCCGATGGCGAGGGAAGGGCGCGACCTGCCTTGCATCGTTTCGCAGGAAGTTTTTCTGGATTCGCCGCGCTATCTGCTGCAACCGGAGCGCGGTCCACCGGTGGGCTGAGTGAGCGTGTGGCCGGTCGTGCCGGATAACGGACGACGGGCCCGCTACGGTGCGACCCGGGTGTATTCCACCCCGGTCGTGTGCCTCGAGCTATAGGTGTCTTGTGCCCAGCCCAGTAATAATTCTATCCCGGAATATCCATGAAATTTACCACTACCATCGCGTGTGCCTCCGCCCTCCTCCTCGCCGTCCCGGCGCGGGCGGCGGAGGACGACGTGCAGCAATTGAAGCGTCAACTGCAGCAGATGCAGGATGACTTTGAAAAAACCCGCCGCGCGCAACAGCAGCAAATCGACCTCCTCACCCAAAAACTGGATGAGTTGACCAACCGGGCCCCCGCCACCGTGGCGGCCCGGCCGGAGCCGGCAAAAAATCCCGCGCCGGCCGCCGCCCTCGCTCCAACGCGACCGGGTTCGGCCTACATGAACATCAGCTATGGCGCGCTGATTGACGCCGGCTGGTCCAGCGCCGCGGATCCGGCCGCCCAGCTGCAACTGGGCGACCACGATCCCATCAAGCGCGGCTTTGCGCTGCGCAACGCGGAGATCGCCGTCGACGGGGCGATCGATCCCTATTTCAAGGGCTTCGGCAATATCGTCCTGAAACTGAGCAAAAACAACGAGACGCAAATCGAACTCGAGGAGACCTACCTGCAGTCAACGTCGTTCCCGGCCGGCCTCCAGCTCAAGGCGGGCCAGTATTTCGCCAGCTTCGGCCGGCAGAACCCGCAGCATCCGCATACCTGGTCCTTTGTGGACCAGCCGCTCATCCTCAACCGGGCGTTCGGGCCGGAAGGCTTGCGCGGCATCGGCGCGCAGCTCTCGTGGCTCGCCCCGACGCCATTCTACACGGAATTTTTCCTCAGCGTCTTTGACGGACAAGGGGGCACGGCCTTCAGCTTCCGCAATCCCGGAGAAGCCGACCCCGCTGGCACCAACCGCTTCGCCGGCCGGGCCACCGTCGATCGCACTCTGCGCGGGGCGCAGGATCTGCTCTTCGTGCCGCGCGTCGCAACCTCGTTCGAGCTCAGTGACACGCAGACCCTGCTGGCCGGCCTCTCGGCGGCTTTCGGTCCGAACGACACCGGTCCGCACAGCCGCACCGAGGTCTACGGCGTTGATTTCTACTGGAAGTGGAAACCGGCCAATGCCTCCCAAGGCTTCCCCTATCTCGCCTGGCAGACCGAGGGACTTTACCGGCGCTTCTCTGCCGGCGCCGATCCGCTGGCCCTGCTCCCGGCGGAAACCTTGCGCGACTACGGTTTCTACACGCAGCTGATCTGGGGCTTCGTCCCGCGGTGGAATGCCGGTTTGCGCTACGACTACGTCACGGGCAATGCCGGCGCCAACGACCCCAGCGACCCGTTTCGCGGCGAGCGTTACCGCATCGCCCCGGAGTTGACCTTCCTGCCCAGCGAATTCTCCAAGATCCGGCTGCAATACAACTTCGACCACGGCGCGTCCTTCGGGACCGCCAACTCCATCTGGATGCAGTTGGAGTTCGGCCTCGGCGCCCACGGCGCCCACAAATACTGACCCGGCCGTCCCTGCTCAAACCAACTTCCTCATGAAAACTTCTTCCCGACTCCTCCTGCTCCCTCTGCTCGGCCTGCTGGCTGTGCCCGGCGTGGCCAAACTCAAGGTCGTCGCCACCACACCCGACCTCGGGGCCATCGCTCGCGCCATCGGTAGCGAACAGATCGATCTCACCACGCTGGCCAAGCCCACCGAGGATCCGCACTTCGTGGACGCCAAGCCGAGTTTCCTCGTGAAGCTTAACCATGCCGATGTCCTCATCGAGGGCGGCGCCGAACTCGAGGCCGGCTGGCTGACCCCGCTCCTCGAGGGTGCGCGCAATTCCAAGCTCGAGGCCGGCAAGCCCGGTCGCGTCTCCGCCGCCGAGGGTATCGCCTTGCTCGAGATCCCGGCCACGCTGGATCGCTCGCAGGGCGATATTCACGCCTCGGGTAATCCGCATTACCTGACCGATCCGGTGAATGGCCGGATTATCGCTACGCACATCGCCCGGGCGCTGGCCGAACTCGACGAAAAATCCGCCGGCGTCTACCAGGCGAATTTGGAAAAATTCACCGGACAGCTCGACGCGAAGCTGGTCGACTGGCAGAAACTTCTCGCGCCCTATGCCGGCCGGCCGGTGGTGACCTATCATAACTATTGGATTTATTTCAGCCGCCGCTTCGGTTTGCCGATGGATTTGTATCTCGAGCCGAAGCCGGGCATCCCGCCGACGCCCGCGCATCTCGCCGAGGTCATCACCAAGATGAAGGCCGGCAATTTGAAGCTCATCGCCGTCCAGCCGTATCAAAACCGCAAGACCGCCGAGACGGTCGCCAGCCACACGGGAGCCCTCGTGCTCGATTTTCCCTCGTTCCCCGGCGGCCCGGGCACCGAGGGCTATCTCGAATGGATGGATTTTCTCGTGAAATCCACCGCCCGGGGTTTCGCCGCGCAGCCGTGAACATCAGCAGATATTTTCAATTCATCCCACCATATCCAGTCATTCTGAGCGGAGCGAAGAATCCATGCGTCCGTAGATGATATCACGATCGATGCCTCTGAATTCTTCACTTCGTTCAGAATGACAAGCCAGTAAGGAAACGCACGCAGCTCTAACCCACACCAACCTCTTCCTTCCCATGCTCGAAACCTTTGAAATCATGAAGTGGCCGCTGCTGGCGTGCCTGCTGCTGCCCGGATTGCTCGTCTACCTCGGGCTGCACATCGTGCAGCGCGAAATCATCTTCGTCGACCTGGCGCTGGCCCAGGTCGCCGCGCTGGGCACGTGCTTCGGCATCTTGATGCACTACGAGGCCAGCTCGTGGGAGAGCTACGCCCTCTCGCTGGGCTTCACCTTCATCGGCGCCGGCATCTTCACGCTGACGCGCACCAAGAGCCACCGCGTGCCGCAGGAAGCCCTGATCGGCATCGTCTACGTGGTCACGGCCGCGCTGGGCATCCTGCTCCTGAGCCGTAGCCCCGAGGGCAACGAGGAATTGCGCCGCACCCTGATTGGCGAGGTCTTGCTGGTGACGCCCTCGCAGGTGATGCGCACCTTTGGACTCTACGTGGTCATCGGGCTCGTCCACTGGTTTTGCCGGAAAAGATTTCTCGCCATCTCCTTTGATCCCGAGGGGGCGGTGGCCCAGGGCGTGTCGATCCACTGGTGGGACTTCGCCTTCTATGCCATGTTTGGCTGGGTGGTGACGAGCTTTGTGCAGATCGGCGGCGTGCTGCTCGTCTTCTCCTTCCTCATCGTGCCGGCGGTTTGCGCCAATTTTCTCGCCGACAAGCTCGGGGCCAAGCTTCTCATCGGCTGGGCGACGGCGACGCTGGCCAGCATCGCCGGCCTGTATGGCTCCTACGCCCTCGACCTGCCCACCGGCGCGGCGATTGTCTGCGCTCTCGGCATCGCTCTCATCGTCGCCATCATCATCTCGAGATTCCGCCCGGCAATCGTCCGCTGACTCGAAACACGTGCTGGTTGACCTAGTGACAACCCCAAGCCC
>JAYUGX010000123.1:0-7627 GCA_043738215.1 Lacunisphaera sp. | reverse complement strand
GTGAACACCCCCGGTGGGAGGCCTGCCCTTTACCCGCCTTTCTCAGCGAGCCAGCGCTCGGCCTCGATCGCGGCCGCGCAGCCCATGCCCGCGGCGGTGATGGCCTGGCGGTAGACATGGTCCACGCAATCGCCCGCGACATACACACCCGGCGTCTTCGTCTTCACCTGGCTGTGGCCCGCGGCGACAAAGTAACCCTGGTCGTCGGTATCCACGACATTCTTGAACGGCGCGGTGTTCGGCACATGGCCGATGGCAACGAAAATGCCCTTGGCGGCGATGACCGACTCGACGCCGGTCTTCAGGCTTTTCACCTTCAGGCCGCTGACGGCGCCGGCCGGCACGCCTTCAACCGACACCGGCACGCTGTCCCACACCGGCACGATCTTCGGGTGGGCGAGGGCTCGGTCCGCCATGATCTTCGAGGCTCTCAGCGAGTCGCGGCGGTGGACGAGGTAGACCTTGCTGGCGAAACGCGTGAGGAACAGCGCCTCCTCGGCCGCGCTGTCGCCGCCGCCGATCACGACCACGTCCATGTTGCGGTAGAACGCGCCGTCGCAGGTCGCGCAGGTCGTCACGCCCTTGCCGCCGTAGAGTTCCTTCTCGCCGGGGATGCCCGTGAGGCGCGGCGACGCACCGGTGGCGATGATGACGGTCTTCGCCTTGATCTCACGGTCGGTGAGCCTGAGCGTGTAGGGCCATTGTGCCACGTCGAGGCCCGTGACGCTGCCGCTCTCATAGCGCGTGCCGAATTTCTCCGCCTGCTTGCGCAGGTTCTGCATCAGTTGGAAACCGTCCACGCCCCCGGGGAAACCCGGGAAATTCTCAACGTCCGAGGTCGTGGTCAGCTGGCCGCCGGGCAGGATGCCCTCGAGCACGAGGGGCGAAAGGCTCGCCCGACCGGTGTAGATGGCGGCGGTGAGGCCCGCGCAGCCGGTGCCGACGATGACAGTGTTTTCAACTTGGGCGGACATGAAAAGGAGAGGCCCCACTGAGCCCAATATTCCTGCCGGCGCAACTCCGGAGATGAAAAAGCCGGGAGCTGCATCGTTGCGACCTGCCGGCTGCCCGGTGTTTGTCCTGGGAACTCCGTCCATCCCGTTGCCGCGGGCTCGCGACCCGGTGTTTGTCCGGCCGACTGCCGCGCATCTGCAGGCAAAGGCGGATTCTCAGACAAAGCTTGGCGGTTGCATATATGACCAGCCCGCGGAATACTACACGGCACCCTAGGAAACCATGAATTTCCTGAAGATGCTGCTCAAGCTGGCTGTGTTTGCCGTCGCAGCGGTCGTGGCTTTCACAATCATCGGCAAGGTCCGCCAGCGGGCCGGCGCCACCGGGAGTGCCGCCACCACCCAAGCCGGCGACAAGTTGAGCGACGCGGGATTTTCCTCCTCAGCCGGGACGACGCGAAGAGCCAGAAGGTCGTCATCATGTCCCCGCCGAACTGCCCGAGCACGGACGCGCAGTGGGCCCGCGCCTTGGGCGACTCCCTGGCTCGCGCCGGCATCCCGCATGAGATGAAATCGGAGATCGGCTTCAACTTCGACAACCCCGACGACGTGGCGCGCGTGAACAAATACATGGCCAACATCGCCAACCCGCTGGTGCTTGTCCGCGGCTGGGCCAGGGGCAACCCGACGTTCGACCAGGTCGTCGCGCAATACCGGGCGGGAAAATAACGCACTGTTCCGGCCGGCGCGCCGCCCGGCTACGGCTTAGGTTGGTCCTTTGGCGCCGGCTCCGGAGGATTAGGCGGGCGGAGTGGGTTCATTTTGCGGGCCGCCAGAGGCATTCACATGGGTAGTGCCGGGGGGTGCGGTTCGTCCATGGCGCGACGGGGGGCTTACTCTTTTGCCAGCAGCTTCAATCCATTCCGCACGAGTCTGGCGGAGCTCTCGTCGGCCTGGGTCACGCCCGACGCCAGAAGCAGTGAGGCCGAGGCGAAGTTTCTGTCATCCACCCGCACGATGATCATTTCCAGTTTAATACTGACCCCGGCGGGGTTGCTCATATTCGAGAAATAATTGAAGCCTTTAAACCCGGAGATTTCGACCGGCTCCTTGCGCGAGAAGGGGGCGGCCTTGGCCGTCTCCAGGGCGACCTTCGCAATCTCGTCGAGCGCGTCGGGCGCCTCTCCCACGAGAATGACCAGCGCCGTGGTATGGTTGGCGCTGGCCATGAGCAAGTTTCCCGAATCATCGGTCTGCGAGCTCCAGTCGTCCGGCAGCACGAAGACATATGCGGGTGAACCTTTCTCCGGGAACCGCATGTCCTTGGCCGACGAAGTGAGCGGTCCCAGCAGGGCCGACAAGAGGGGCAGAAGAACCAGCAGCGTTTTGCGAATGAAGGGTGTCATGAATTGGATCTAAATCACCGCCCTTCCGCGTGGCCAGACTTTATCCGGGGTGCACCGGGCGGAAGCTTGCTAAAGGCCCGCAGGGCCCGCACAGCTCGACCAAATCGAGTGTCACTTAATAGATGACAGTTACACTATAGTTGCGAGTGAAGTGTCACGTATTACGTGACACTTGGTTGGGGGCGGTTTGTAACGTAATACGTAACAAGCGAACCAAGGTCAGCGGGAGGGATTGCCCGCCGGGCGCCAGCGGGCGGACGCGCCGTCCCGCAGCAGGAAGGCGGGCTGCTCGTCGGCGATCTTGATGCGTCCGTCCGCCGCGAAGTCGATGCGCACGAGGCCCGGCTTCTCGCGGAAGGGCGAGGCCTCGTCGTTGCCGAAATAGGTGCAATACCAGTCGCCGGCCTTGTCCTGGAAATAATTTCCGCCCGCGCCGCAGGGCACGGTCTCCTCCCATCGCATGTAGGGGCCGTAGATGTTGTCCGCGATGGCGACGCAACTGCTGTAACGGCCGTTGCGGCCGGTCGATCGGTCGACCCCGCCGATGAAGAGCGCGCCGCCGAGGTAATATTTCCCATTGCGCTTGAAGAGCGACGGCCCTTCCGAACCCACGCCGCTGCGCACGCCCAGGGCTTGCGCTTTCCGCCGGCTTTCCGGATCAAGCTCGATGTGGTGCGGGCCGTCCACGAATCCGCTCAGGTCGTCGTTCAGCTGGTAGATCGTGTCACCATGGCCCCAGGTGTAGTAAACCTTGCCGTCGTCATCCTCGAAGATTGTCGCGTCGATTCCGCCGGTGAGGCGCGCATCGGGCTTGAAGGTATTGAAGTAAGGGCCCTCGGGTTTGCCGCTGGCGCTCACGAGGAAGCCGGTGCCGCCCGTGCCGCCGCCGCTGACGCACAGGGTCATGACGTAGGTGTGCTTCTTCCTGAGGTAATGGATTTCCGGGGCCCACACGAATCGGGCGCCCTTCTGCCAGGTGGCATCCCGCGCCAGGCTCCAGACCAGGCCGGCATAGTCCCACTTCCTCAGGTCGGCGGATTTCCACAGCTCGATGCCGTCGGTGCGGTCCCAGATGTTGTCTCCCGAGGAGCCGGTCATGTAGTAGAGCCCGTCGCCACCCAGGTTGATGATGGTGTCGCGCAGGTGGAGTTCCCAGATCGGTTTGATCGGTGGGAGCAGACCCAGTTCGATCACCCTGTCCGTCGAGGTCTCCTTTGCGTCCCAGTCGAGCTGCCAGCCGGCTTTCGGGTGAGGCCCCTTGTAACGCACGCCCTCCTTTCCGCTGCGCCAGCCGCCGAGCCCGGCACCTTGCACCGGTTCGCCGGAACCGCTGACGCCGGAAAAATTATCCGCCGGACTGCCGGCGGGAGTCGGGGCGGGCGCCGATGGCTCCGCGGCGGACAGCGCGCCGCAGAAAACACCGGCGAGCAGACCATTAACAAGGCGTGTCATGCGCCGGAGCTAAATTGCCGCCCTCTGGCGTGGCCAGACTTTATTGGCGGCGGGGATTGACGTAATGCAGCGGGCGGTATCAGGCTGGACCTCACCCCCGATGCATTTCTTCAAACGCATCCTCCAGGAACCCGAGCCCGAAGTGAAGGAAGTGGCGCGGGAGGAGCGGCGGAGCAAACAGCGCTTCGCCCTCAACCCGAGGTTTCCGCTCAAGGCCGTGCTCAACCTGACGGGGCGCGACGACAGCGGGGCGCCGATGACCCACTCGCGGCACGGCTGGAACTGGAAGGGGCGCCTGATCGATTGCTCCGAGCTGGGCGCGCGCATGCAATTCAGCGCCGCGTTCCGGGCGGCCAACGGCGATGCCGGTGGCCTTCATCTCGAGCTGGAGGGCTTCGAGCTGTTTCTGCCCTGCCACATCAGCAACATCAAGGAGCCAGGTGATGGCATTGTTTTCGGCCTGAAGTATGACATCACCGTCCCCGCGATCGCCGCCGCCTACCGGCAGCTGCTCGAGATCATCGCCATGGGCGCCACCCTCAAGCCGCACTCCCGGAAGACCAAGCCGGACGAGTCCGGCTTCCTGGTGGAGCAGTATGCCAGCGACTGGCAGTCGCGCCTGACGGTCTGGCGGGACAAATCCGACAAGGAGATGGCGGCCTTTGAATTCCTGCTCAAGGACTGCCTCGTGCGCGCTGCGCGGGAGCAGGAGCTCCAATACCTGGACGGCACCGACGCCGGGGCCCAGCCGGCCGCGCCGAACAAGGCGGCGGAGATCCACCGCCTGTTCCGCTGGATCGCAACCAACCTCCCATCCACCGTGCCCGCGGATGTGCGCGAATTCCTGCAATACTTCGCCACCTGAACCGGGAGCGACGCGGCGTGACCGAAAAACTTAAAGCCTGACCCCGCCGGTTCCCTCCGAGGCGGAGGTTGACGTAATGCAGCGGGCAGTCTCAGGCTCGGCCGCACCCGCCGATGCAGTTCTTCAAGCGTATCCTCAAAGCGCCCGAACCCGAGGTTAAGGGAATTGCGCGGGAAGAGCGCCGCAGCGCGCAACGCCTGGTCATCAATCCGGAGTTTCCGCTCAAGACGACGCTCAGCTTCACCGACGGCGACGACACGCGGCAGCGCCGGGACTGGAAAGGCCGTCTGATCAATTGCTCGGCAGTGGGTGCGCGCATTCAACTCGGCCCGGCGGCCCTGGCGGTGCGCGGTGATTACTGCGACCTCAAGCTCAGTCTGGAGGGCTTCAAGCTGGTTCTGCCCTGCCACATCACCAACATTCGCGTGGAACGGGACGGCATCCATTTTGGGCTGAAGCATGACATCGACAACGCGGTGACCCAAAACGCCTACCGGCAATTGCTCGAGATCGTGGCCCTCGGCGCCACCCTCAAGCCGAAATTCAAGAACCCAAAGCCCGACGAGTCCGGCTTCCTGGTGGAGCAGTATGCCAGCAACTGGCAGTCGCGCCTGACAGTCTGGCGGGACAAGTCCGACAAGGAGATGACGGCCTTCGAATTCCTGCTTAAGGACTGCCTGGTGCGCGCGGCGCGGGAGCAGGGGCTCCAATACCTAAACGGCACCGATGCCGCCACGGCCCGCCCGGCCACAGAGGTCAAGGCGGCGGAGATCCACCGCCTGTTCCGCTGGGTCACGGCCAACCTCCCCGCGTCCGTGCCGGCGGATGTGCGCGAGTTCCTGCAATACTTCGTCACCTAAGCCGAGGACGGGTGAAAAATGGGAAACCAGCTCCGACTGAAAGACTTGAAACCTGACCCCTGCGGACGTCCCCGCTCTCGCTGGAGCATGGTCGGGGAGATGCTGACCCGGCCCTTTCCGCTGCGCCTGCGTGTGGTCGTGCCCGCGATCACGCTCATGTTGCTCGTCCCCTGTTATCTCGTCATTGCCGCGTATACCCGGGGCTGGACGCAGCACATGCCCGTCATGGCCTTGGACCGGATGATGCCCGTGCAGCCCGTCTGGGCGCCGATTTATCTGTCATACTTTCTCTTTCCTTTCCTGCCGATGCTCATCATGCGCCAGGAGGAGCTGATTCGCCGCACCTTCCTCGCCTGGCTGATGGTGTGGATTGTGGGGTATGCCTGCTTTCTGGTTTATCCTACCACGCTCTCGCGGCCGGTCGGGGAGATCGGGGAGGGCTTTTTCGCCTGGTTCCTGCTGGGCGTCTACGGCGGAGACCCGCCGCGCAACTGCTTTCCCTCCCTTCATGTCGCGACCCCATTCGTGGCGGCGCTGGGTTGCTGGCGCGTGCACCGCGGCGTGGGCCTCGCGGCCGGCCTCTGGGCCTCGCTCATCGCGGTCTCGACGGTATATACCAAACAACACTACGTCGCCGACGTTATTGCCGGCATCTTTCTGGCTGGCGTGGCCTGGGTCGTGTTCCTGCGCAACTGTCCGCGCGTGGCCACGCCCGAGCTCGACCGGCGCGTCGCGCCGGTCCTCATGGTGGGTCTCATCGGGATTTACGGGCTCGTGGTCGCCGGCCTCTGGGTGGCCTACCAGATGAGATGAGAGCCCAGGGGGAAGTGTCATCTATTATATGACACTTGGTTGGGGGCAGTTTGTAACGTAATACGTTACTAATGGGCTGGGGCGGCAGGGTCCGCCGGCGGATTGCGGCCTTGCGCGTCACGCGGCCTTTGCCAGCCTGCAAATTGAACTTCCCGTTTGCTTTCACCCATGGCCGAATCCGACATCTACCTCGGCACCGACAGCGGTGCGACCACATCCAAGACCGGCGGCATCCGCGCCGACGGCTCAATCATCTCGCACCATCTCCGGCAGAGCTCCACCAATGCCACGGCGGGCCGCGCGGCGGTCATCAAGGGCTGGATTGACGGGGCGAATGGTTTCCTCGCCGCGAACAAATTCACGTGGCGCGACGTGCGCGGCGCCGGCCTCGCGATCCCCGGGCCCTACGAGGGCTACGGCGT
Source organism: Lacunisphaera sp. (assembly GCA_043738215.1). GTDB lineage: Bacteria > Verrucomicrobiota > Verrucomicrobiia > Opitutales > Opitutaceae > Lacunisphaera. The sequence goes on along the minus strand of JAYUGX010000123.1, from coordinate 856 downwards.
CCTCGGCCGTTCCGCGAACCTGCCGGCCAGTTTCGCCGGTTGGGATTTTTCCGCCGACTACGCCCGGGCCCTGGCGGCCACGGCGGGCCGCGCGGTGCCGCTCATCGTCGGCAACGACGGCAACTACGGCGGCGTGGGCGAGGCGCATCGCGTGCGCGCGGGCCGCAAGGCGGGCGTGCTGATGTTCGCCCCCGGCTCCGGCCTGGGCTGCGCTTACGTTGATCCGAACGGCCTGCCGCTCGACGGCGACACGCTCTGCGGCATGGAGGCCGGCCACATGCCCGCGCCGCTGCACCTGCTCGGCAACATCCGGCCGTTCACCTGCGGGTGCGGCCGCGACTGGGGCTGCATCGAGGCCTACACCACCATCTCCGGCCTGCCGCAACTGCTCGGGGAATTTTTGAAAAAGCATCCCGGGCATCCGCTTGCCACCTCGCCGCTCCCGGCGAAGGAGCAGGCGCTCTCCCTGCGCGGCCTCGCGCAGAAGGGCGATGCGCTCGCGCTGGAAATCTTCGATTTCCAGGCGCGGGCCCTTGGCCTGCACCTGGCGAACCTGGCCATGGCGGTCGATGCGGAGTTTGTCGTGATCGGCGGCGGCCTGATCGACCCCGAATCCACGACCCCCGAATTCCGCGCGCGCTACCTGCGCCTCATCCGCGAGGCGGCCGAGCCCTACCTCTGGCCCGCGCAGCGCAAGAAGATCCAGGTGGTTCCCGCCACGCTCGGCGAACTTTCCCAGGCCATCGGCGCCGCCCTCGTGGCCCGGTATCACTTCGGGCCGGTGGAAAAAAGCAAAGCCTGAGGTCGCCCTGACGACTTTCACTTGGTTTCCACCGGCGGCTTGTAACGTAATACG
>JAYUGX010000122.1:0-7690 GCA_043738215.1 Lacunisphaera sp. | reverse complement strand
CGGCGCAAGCCGAGCGGATCGTGGCGCTGGCGCAGAGTTATCCGGCACCCGAGGGCTGGCTGGCGGTTGGCGTGGCGGATCCCGAAGTGCTGGCGCCGCTCGAAAACGGGCTCGGGCGGGCGGGGGTGCCCGCTTTCAACCCCGAGGGCCGTCCGCGCCGGCGCGATGGATTGTACGCGCTGCTGGAATTGCTGGCCGAGTTCGCCCGCGATGAGACATTTTCCGCCGCCGCGGCACTGCTGCGCTGTCCGGATGTGCTGGATTGGCTGGGCGAACATTCCGGCCCGGAATTTTCCCGCGCCCGGCTGCTGGCCGAACTCGATGAACTCCACGCCGTGCATCTGCCGCCCACGCTCACGGCGGCGCAGGAGCAGGCGGGGAGGTTTCCACTGGCCGCCGGGGCGCTGGCGGCACTGGGGAAATTGCGCTCAACCTTCACGGCGGGAAAATTTCCCGCCAATGCACTCACCGGACTCACAACATTGTTCACTGCTCGCCGGATCGATGCAGGTTCGCTGCTCGCGGAATCGGCCGAGGCCTGGCGGGCAGTGACGGCCGAGGCCGCCCGGGCACTGGCGGATTTTCCCGATCTCAAGCCGGCCGAGAGCTGGGAGCTCGTGCTGGCGCAGTTTGCGGAAAGCGTGCGCTTCGACCAGAAGCCGGCGGGCGCACTGGAATTGAACGGCTGGCTCGAGCTGCTTTGGGAAGATGCGCCCCACCTCGTGGTGGCCGGGCTCAATGACGGCCGCGTGCCCGATGCGGTGGTGGGCGACGCCTTCCTGCCGGAGGCACTGCGCGTCCGGCTCGGCCTCAAGACCAACGCCATGCGTTTTGCCCGCGATGCGTATCTGCTCGGGGCGCTGGCGGCGATGCGGGCGACGCGCGGCCGGCTTGATCTGCTGCTGGGCAAGGTTTCGGCGGCGGGCGATCCACTGCGGCCGTCGCGGTTGCTGCTGCGCTGTGCGGACGCGGAGCTGCCGCGGCGCGTGGAGTTTCTGTTCCGCCAGGTCGAGACGGCCCAGGCGAGCCTGCCCTGGACGCGCGCGTGGCCGCTGCGTCCCCGGGTGATGCCGCCGCCGGCGAAGCTTTCCGTGACCGCGCTGCGCGACTATCTCGTGTGCCCGTTTCGATTTTATCTCAAGCACGTGCTGCGAATGGAGCCGGTCGATCTCACGAAGGCCGAGCTCGACGCGCGGGATTTCGGCACGCTGCTCCACGGGGCGTTGCAGGCGATGGGCGAGGATGAAAAACTCCGCACGGGTGCGGACGAGGCGGTGCTGGGCGATGCCTTGCTGGCCGGGTTTGAGCGCAAGGTCCGGGCCCGTTACGGCGCAGTGCTGACCCTGCCGCTGGTCGTGCAGTTCGAGTCGGCGCGACAGCGGTTGCGCGCGGCGGCCGCCGTGCAGGCGCGCGAGTGCGCCGCCGGCTGGCGCATCGAACGGGTGGAATGGAGCTTTGATTTCCCGCTCGGCGGACTGACCTTGCGGGGCAAGATCGACCGAATCGACCGGCACCCCGACGGCCGCGTGCGGGTGCTTGACTACAAGACTTCCGATTCACCCGCCACGCCGGCAGCGGCGCACCTGGGCCCGGTGCGGGCTGACGACGCGACGCCGGCGTGGGCGCGCGTCAGGGTCGGGGGCAAGGAGCGCGCGTGGCTGGACCTGCAGCTCCCGCTTTACCGGCGCGCTGTCGCGGCCGAATTTGGCGCGGTGGTGGAGTGCGGGTATTTCAATCTGCCGAAGGCGGCGGGCGGAACGTCCGTCAGCTTGTGGGAGGATTACACGCCGGAAATGCAGGCGGCGGCGGAGGATTGCGCGCAACACGCCGCGACAGCCGTGGCGGCCGGGAAATTCGGGCCGCCGGCGGAGTTGAGCCCGCGGCAGGATGAGGATTGGGCCGGGTTGTTTCACCACGGCGCGGCGGCGAGCGTGGCGGAGGAATGGGCGCAAGGAGGTGCACGGTGAAATCGCCGGGGCATGTCATGATCCTCGCCTCGGCGGGCGCGGGCAAGACCTACGCGCTCACGAACCGCTTTGTGCAGCTGCTGGCCGGGGGCGCGGCGCCCGAGCGGATCGTGGCGCTGACTTTCACACGCAAGGCGGCGGGCGAGTTTTTCGACGAGATTCTCCACAAGCTGGCGTGGGCGGCGGGCGGCCCGGCGGCGGCGGAAAAACTGGCGGGGGAAATCGGGGCGCCCGGACTGGGGCCGGCGGATTTCCTGCGGCTGCTGCGCCGGGTGGTCGAAGCGATGCCGCGGCTCAGCCTCGGCACGCTCGACGCATTCTTCGCGCGGATCGCGCGGAGCTTTCCGCTGGAGCTGGGACTGGGCGGCGAGTTCACCCTCTTGGAGGAACCGGCGGCCCGCCAGGAACGGCGCCGCGTGCTGCAACGGCTCTTCACCGCCAGCGGCGCACCCGACGCGGCTCAGAAGGAATTCATTGAGGCGTTCAAGCGCGCGACGTTCGGCACCGAGGAGAAACAGCTGGCGCGGCGGCTCGATGCGTTTCTCGACGAGCACGCCGAGGTCCAGCTCGACGCCCCGCGCGCGGAGTTTTGGGGCACGGCGCAGCGCATCTGGCCGAACGGCACGGAATGGCTGGAGACAAAGCCGGCGAGCGAGGCGGCGAGGCGAAGGCTGCGAGCCGTGCTGCCGTGGGAGGGACTGAATGACAAACAGCGGGCGCGGCTGGAGGATTTTTTTGCGGAACTGCCCGCGTGGCAACCCGGCGCGCCCCTGCCCAAACCCGTGGAGTATCTGGTTAAGAACGCGCTGATCGTCTGGGCGGGACTCCGGGCCGGGCGCGCGGAGCTGACGCTGGAGAAAAAGCCAGTCCCGCTGACCCCGGAGGCGTGCGCCGCCCTGGCGGCGGTCGTGCGGACGATCGTGGGCGCCGAGCTGGCGCGCCGGCTGGAGGTGACCCGGGGCCTCTTCGCCGTGCTGCACGGCTACGAGGCGGTTTATCACGCGGCGGTGCGGCGCGGTGGCCGGCTGACGTTTGCCGATGTGCAGCGGCTGCTGCTGCCCGCGGCGGGAGCACCGGTGCTCAGCGGCAGCGGGGCGGAGGAGGGGCGGTTGCTCATCGATTGGCGGCTCGACGCGCAGTTTGACCACTGGCTGCTTGATGAATTCCAGGACACGAGCTTCGCGCAGTGGAGCGTGCTGCGCAACCTGCTCGACGAGGCGGTGCAGGACGCGGAGCGGGGGCGCAGCCTGTTCTACGTGGGCGATGTGAAACAGGCGATCTTCGCGTGGCGCGAAGGTGACCCGCGGCTCTTCCGGGAAATTTTCAACCATTACAACCAGGCCGCCCCCGGGGCAATCAGGGAGGAGCACCGGGCGGCCTCGTGGCGTTCGGGGCCGGCGGTGATCGCGATGATCAACCGGGTGTTTGGCGATGCCACGGCACTGCGCGCGCTCGTGCCGGCGGACGCGGCGGAGCGCTGGACACAGGAGTGGCGGCCGCATACGACGGCAAAGCCCGGGCTCGGTGGGTATGCGGAATTGCGCCACGCCGACGACGAGGCCGGGCGCTTTGCGGAGACCTTGCGGGTGTTGCGGGAGGTCGAGCCGGCGCGGCGCGGCCTGAGCGTGGCGGTGATCGTGCAGAAGAACGACACGGGTGCCCGGCTCGCTGACTATCTGCGGCGCGAGGGCAAACTGTCCGCGGTGGCCGAGAGCGACCGGCACATCGCGATGGACAATCCGCTGACCTGTGCCGTGCTCGCGCTGCTGCGCGCGGCGGCACACCCGGGCGACACTTTTGCCCGCGAGCACCTCGCCATGACGCCGCTGGGCGCGGTGCTGGCCGCCGCTGGGCTCGGTGCCAGTGAGGCGCTGACCGGACGATTGCTGGGCGAACTGCAGGCGGAGGGATTGGCGGCGACGATTGAGCGCTGGCTGAGAGCACTGGAAGCGCACCTGGCGGTGGAGGACAAATTCAGCCGGCTGCGCGGCCGCCAATTGGTGGAGCTGGCGCGCGAGTTTGATGAAGGCGGGCGGCGGGATGTCGCGGAGTTTCTGGCTTGGGCGGAAAGCTGCACGGTGCGCGAGACCGACACCGCGGGTGTGGTGCGGGTGCTGACGGTGCACAAGGCCAAGGGCCTCGGCTTCGATCTTGTCATCCTGCCGGAATTGGAGGGGCAGACGCTGGCGCAGCGCCGCGACGGACTGGCGGTGCAAAAGGCGGCGGACCGCTCGGTGGAGTGGGTGCTGGATTTGCCGGCCAAGATATTCCATGAGCACGACGCGGTGTTGAGCGCGCATGTCGCGGCCAGGGAGGCGGACGCAGCCCACGAGGCACTGTGCAAATTCTATGTCGCAATGACCCGGGCGAAGCGGGCGATGTATGTCATCACCAAGCCGGTGGGAACGTCGGCCTCGCGGAATTTTCCCAAATTGCTGGAGCAGACCTTGGGAGAAACCTGGGCGGAGGGCGACCCAGCGTGGTTCGCGGCACTTACGGTGGAGAAAAAAAGCGAGACGGCATTGACGGGACTGCCGCGACTTGACGAGTCCGTAGCTGTGCGGGTGGGGCGGTTGGTTTCGCGCCGGCCATCGGATCTCAAGCCCGGGGCGCAGCTCGTCACGCTTTTCGGGCCACTGGGATCAGGCGCGGCCGATCACGGCACCAGAGTGCACGCCTTGTTCGAGACGGTGGAGTGGTGGGAGAAGATGCAGGCGGCGGCTTGGAGGGTGGCGCGACAAAATGAAGGAGCCGACGGGGCCGCGTTGCAGGAAGCCTTGAACTGTTTGCAAAGTCCCGGTTTGGCGGCGGTGTTTGCCCGACCGGACGGCAGTGCGGAGGTCTGGCGGGAAAGGGCCTTCGAGATTGTGCTGGAGGGAGTGTGGTTGACCGGCGTGTTTGACCGGGTGGTGATCGAGCAGGCTGCGGATGGGAGTGCCGTCAGTGCCCGGGTATTTGATTTCAAGACCGACCGGGTAAGGGCGGGAGAGGATGCGACCGTCCGAACAGAGGAAAAACACAGCGGCCAGCTAAATGTTTACCGGCGGGTGGCGGCGGTTTTGACCGGCTTGCCCGTCGATCGAGTAAGGTGCACTTTGGTCATGACAGCCACGTGCAGACTGATTGAGGTTCCGTTGCCGGCATAAATTCACGCTTTACACCAAGTCGGCCCAGTTGCACGTTGCCCCTTCATCAATCGTTTTATACCATGGGAAATCTGAAGAAGAAACGACGTCTCAAGATGTCGAAACACAAACGCCGGAAGCGCCTCAAGGCGAACCGTCACAAGAAGCGCACTTGGCAAAAATAGGCGCGAACTGCTTGCAGGCCTCATTATTCACCAAACCCGCCTTATTTGGCGGGTTTTTACTTTGTGGGAGTGATGCCATTGATGCTAAAGCATTAGGGAATCTGCTGGTGGCAAATATGCGGGTGATGGTTTTCCTCTTGTCAGATGGGTAAGTGCCCCATATCCAGCATGTCCTGCAAATGATTTTTACTTGGCCTTTTGTGTGGTCCACCTAACCTGCAATTGGCGATTTTAACCGTAAAGCACACCAGCAAAATCCTCCTAGCAACCGCATGTTTTTCGCGAACAAATCGAAAGGCTTTTGCGTCGAAATTGGCGAGCACACGACGCTTCTGGCCCGGCTGACCCAGCCGGAAGCGCCTTACGTCGTGGAGGAATTGAAGGAGATTCTGTCCTCCGACGCCGGGGCGATAAGTGAATGGATCAAGGGCACGCAGGGCAGGGGATCAACCGGCTATGCTCATTCCACCTGCGGGGTCTACCCATCCAAACGGGTGGTCCGGCGCCACACCCTTGATACCAAGCGCGTCAAGGAACCGGCTTACTTCAACGAAATCTATTCGCAGCAATTCCGCGTTGAACCTGAAAAATTCATCATCAAGCCCCTTAACCCGACGGATGGCGGTGACTATGATGTGGCCAAGGCGACGCAAAAGGAAGTGCTGTTCTGCGGACTGCCGGCGGAAGACGTGATAGCATTGCAGGACAAATTGCTGGAGCAGGGTATTTACCCGGAACGGCTTGAACTGGGCACACTGGCCACGCTCGGCGGCATGGTGAACTACCTGAAGTTCAAACAAAGCAAGTCCCCGCTGCTGCTCTTGGAAATCGGCGAAGAGTCCACCCAGAGTTTCATCCTCAGCGCCGAGGGAGTGGATATATCGCGGCCGATACCGAGCGGTATTGCCGCCATGATTCCGGTGGTGCAAAAAGAGCTCGGATTAAAAGACGAGGAGTCGGCCAAGAAGCTCTTTTACTCGAACACTTTTGATTTCACCAGCATGGGCGGGGCGCTCGTCAAGAAGCTGCTGAAGGATTTGCAATCTTCCATCGGTTTCTACGAGGTGCAGACCGGCCAGTCCATTGGCAATGTGCTCTGCACGCAGCTTCCCGTCAGCCTGACCTGGCTGGCAACCACGATGGCCGGGGCCTTGGGCGTGCCGCCCTTGAAAATGGACATGCTCCCCTGGCTTGAGTCGCTTGACATCAAGCTGGCTGAAGGAGTCGCCCTCGGCCAGCCCGAGGAGCGCTGGACCGGACTTTTTTCCCTAATGGCTTCTTACCAAAATGCTGTCCCTGACGAAAAAAAGTGACGCGCACCAGGTCGCGTCGCCGCTCTGGCACACGAACTTCCGCAACTTTGAACGGTTGCCGGACACCAAGGTCGTGCGCACGACTTTCTTCATCAACACGGGGGCGATTGCTCTCACCCTGGGCCTGCTGCTGTGGCTGGGTTACCGCGAGTATCACCTCTACAATCTCCGGGAACAGATTGCCGATGCCCAAAAGTCGATCGACAACAACAGCCGGCAAAACAAGGAATCGCTCCGCCAAGCCAGGATTTTCACCGATGAGGAAAAGAAACTGGAGGAAGCCATGGCCTTTCTCCAGCAGCCCATTACCCCGTCGGAATATATCAACCTGCTCGGTCAGACCCTGCCCAAGGAAATCGCCCTCCAGTATGCCGAGGTGCGCCTGGCTGGTGTCAGCAACCCCACCTTTGCCCTGCGCGGGCTCGTGGCCGGCACCCCGGACCAAGCCAGCGGCGCGGCCTCGCGCTATGTCGACATGTTGCGGGGTCACCCCAAGCTGGGGACGGTTTTTGATCCCATTACATTGGAAAAGCTCAATCGCGACGCGAGCGCAGGCTTCCTCACCTTCGAAATTTCACTCAAGATAAAGTCGGAGGCGAAGAAATAATGAACACCGCCGATCTCATCGCCCGGATTAAGAAACATCCCACCGGCTTTGTCTGTGGGTTGCTGTGCCTCATTTGCGGCGTGCGGCTCTACTTCCAGAGCAGTGAGCTCGTCGACCGGCAAGCGGAATACGAGACAAAGTCCGCCACCGCGAAACTGATTCTTGCGAACGTGGGCAACTCGGCGAAATTGGCCGAGCAGACCGCTGAGATCCAGGCCCTGTCCAAGGAGATGGATGGCCGCCTCATGCGCGCCGGCCAGCTGGCCGTCAACCTGCAGTATTTCTACAAGCTCGAAGCTGAAAATGAGGTGAAACTGAACAACGTGCACCAGGAAAATCTCCCCAAGAGCACCGGCCCCAAGACACAGTATGTCGGCATCCCCTACACCGTGGCCGTGCAGGGCTCATTCAGTCACATCATGGCCTTTTTGCAGAAGCTGGAAAACGGACGGCATTTTTGCCGCTTTAGTTCCGCCATTTTTACCGCAACCGG
>JAYUGX010000121.1:0-7728 GCA_043738215.1 Lacunisphaera sp. | reverse complement strand
GGCGCGACGAGGTGCTCGCCCGGCTCAAGGAGCACATCCTGTTGGCCGCTCCCCGCTACCTCGCCCACGGCCAGCACTTGGTGATCAATGTGACCAACGTCGACCTCGCCGGTGAATTTGAACCGTGGCAGGGGATGGGCTTCGACCACATTCGCATGGTGCGGGAAATTTATCCCCCGCGCATGACGCTGGAATTCCGGCTTCTCGATGCAGAGGGCAGCGTGGTGAGCTCGGGCAAGCGCGATTTGCAGGAGCTGGGCTACCTCACGACCCTTTCCTTGCCGACCAGCGATCCCCTGCGCTACGACAAGGAAATGATTAGCGACTGGATGCGCCGCGAGTTCCGTCATCCCTCCTGATCCGGGTGAACCATTGATCTGCGGCGCCGGCATTTGACCGACGCCTTTTCTTTTGACCAGCACCGGGGGTCACCGGCACTCTAAGGCCGTGAACGACGCGGCACCGCCCCCGGCTGATCCCTCCCCGGCGGAAGCGCCGTCGGTCTATGCGAGATTTGAAACCGAATTGCAGGTGCGGCCCGACGACATTGACATGTATCAGCACGTGCACAGCAGCCGTTACATGGACTATGTGCTGGCGGCCCGGTTTGACCAGATGGAGCGCTGCTACAAGATGCCCATGGCCGAATTTCAGAAACGGGGCTACGGCTGGTTCATGGCGGCCACGCAGATGAATTTCCGGCGTCCTCTGGGTCTCGGGGATCGCTTCAAGGTCTGCACCTGGATCGAGAAGTTCACTCTGATTGGGGTGAAAGTGCAGTTCCAGATCGTGCGCGCGGCGGACCAGCAGCCCTGCTGCGACGGCTGGTTCGACTATGTCCTTATTTCTCTTGAGACCTCCCGCGCCGCGCGTCTGCCTGCGGATATCCAGGCAAAATACGCCATTTAGCGCCGTCACGGGCTCCTCGCCAACACGCTAATGGCCTGAGGGTTGCCCGGGAAGGGGCAAAAATTCCCTTGCGTTGCAGCCCGGTCTGAGCGTCTTTGTGCGCCTCGTTAGAGATAGCGTTTTGATGACAGGATCTGGTGAGTCGTTGGCTGAGCATTGGCTCAAGTGATGATTTCGAAACCCATAGTGGGAACGGACTGGCAGCTGGCGAAGGATCTACGAATTATCACATGAGTAATTCCAAACTATACGTTGGAAATCTATCGTTCAACACCACTGAGGGCGAACTCCGCTCCCATTTCGAGCAATTCGGCTCCGTGACCGACACCTATGTCGCCATGGACAAGATGACCGGCCGCCCCCGCGGTTTCGCGTTCGTCACCATGGGCACCCCCGATGAGGCCAAGCTGGCCATCGAGAAGACCAATGGCGTCGAGCTCGGCGGTCGCGCCCTGCAGGTCAATGAGGCCCGTCCCAAGGAAGAGCGTCCCGCGGGCGGCTTCGGCGGCGGCGGTCGCGGCTTCGGCGGTGGCGGCGGTGGCGGCGGTGGCGGCCGTGGCGGTTACGGCGGCGGCGGCGGCCGTGGTGGTCGCGGCGGCTACGGCGGTGGTGGTGGTGGCGGCGGTCGCTACTGAATACCCCGTTCGCACACGCGAACCAAAACTTTCAAGGCGGAGCCAAAGCGGCTCCGCCTTTTTCTTTTGCCATTTCAATTGCCGCCGGGCCGACCAGCATCCTCGCCCATGATTCCCCCGGTCGCGGCGGTTGAGCGGCATTTGACGCAATTGCAGGCCTGCACGCTCTGCCCGGGCATGCATCGTCCGGTCGTCGTCGGCCGGCCGGTCGCAAGCCGGATCCTGCTGGTGGGCCAGGCGCCGGGCGACAAGGAACCGAAGTTCGGCCGGCCCTTTGCCTGGACCGCCGGCAAGACACTCTTCAAGTGGTTCCACGAGGCGCTTAGCTGGAGCGAGGACGAGACGCGTGACCGGATCTATTTCGCCGCCGTCTGCCGCTGCTTCCCTGGCAAGAAGGAAACCGGCGGCGATCGCGTGCCCGATGATGATGAAATCGCCAACTGCTCCCACTGGCTCGCGGCCGAAGTGGAATTGTTGCAACCGCAACTCCTGCTGCCGGTCGGCAAGCTCGCCATCACCCAATTCCTGCCTCTCGCGCCGTTGAACGACATCATTGGGAAAAAATTTCGCATCAATTACCTGGGTCACGCGATGGATTGCATCCCTCTGCCTCACCCATCGGGCGCCTCGCCGTGGCACCGGATGGAGCCGGGCAAGACGCTGTTGCGTCACGCGCTCGGCCTCGTGGCCGCGCATCCGGCAATCAAGCGGTAGCGCGCGGTTTTAATTCACCTGGTTCCAAACCGGTTCGCCGCGAATGACGGCGAGAGCGATCTTCGCCGAGGTCGTTCGCATCTCGATCATCCCCTCGGGGCTGCAGAACGCGACGTGGCAGGTGACAATCAGGTTGGGGATCGCGGCCTCCTCGGGGGTGCGGAGCGGTTCGCTTTCAACCGCGTCGAGCCCGGCGCCGACGAGCCGGCCCTCGCGCAGGGCGGCGAAGAGAGGGCCCTTTTGCACGATGTCGCCGCGCGCGGCGGGGGCCTTGATATCCACGGTGTCGCAAGCCGGCGCTGACGGGAATTTTGGTTGCACGGCTGCGCCGGGATCGCTCCCTTGGCGCCTTATCTTTCCATGACCAAACTCCGCGGGCATCCGGCCACTGTCATACTACTCCTGGGCTTCATCCTCGCGTCAGCGGGCGCGAAGACCGTCCCTCCGGCCTATCTTGGCGCGATTATCACCGAGGCGGACACCGGCCGCGTGCTGTTTGAAGACAATGCCGATGCGGTCACGCCGCCGGCCAGCATGACGAAGCTGATGACGTTTGCCGTGCTGCACGACCGCCTTGCGAACAGGGCACTCACTCTCGCCACGCCGGTCACCGTCACTGCGGCCGACGCTGACATCGGCGGAACCCAGGTCTGGCTGAAGGAAAAAGAGACGTTTACGGTCGAGGAACTCATTTATGCCATGATGATCCAGTCGGCCAATGACGCGGCGCAGGCCCTCGGTCGCACCGTCGCCGGTTCCCCCGCGGCCTTTGTCGAACTCATGAATGCCAAGGCGCGCGCCCTGGGCCTGACTCACACCACCTTTCGCACGGCCCACGGCCTGCCGCCGGTCGGCCGGCGCGTGGCGGATGGCGACCTGAGCACGCCGCGCGACTATGCGCTGCTCAGCCGCTACCTGCTGTTGGAAACCGATGTCACCAAATACACCGGGGTCCGCCAGCGAAAGTTCGGCGAGGGCCGGCGCACGCCGGACCGGGTCATCGACATGAACAATCACAACAACCTGCTGGGCAAAGTCGCCGGGGTGGACGGCCTCAAGACCGGCTACACCAAGGGCGCGGGCTATTGCCTTGCCGCCACGGCGGAGCGCAACGACCGCCGCCTGATTGTCGTAGTGATGGGCAGCCCGGATTCCAAGACCCGCGACCTGAAGACCATCGAGCTGATCGAGCGCGGCTTTGCCACTCAGCCCGCCGCCGCGCCGGTCTTAAAAGCCGCCGGCACGCCACCCGCCGCGGAAGCTTCGACCATCAAACCGAGCCAAGCGCCGGCCGCCGCGGCCCGTCCTGAACAGGTCGAACGGGCCGAACAATCCTCGACGGCGAAGGAACCAGCGCTTATTTTTCGCGTCATTCCTCCCCAGAAAAAACCGTGAACACGACTTCCCTGAGACGTTTGACCTTATTGTCGCTGGCCTTGCTGGGCCTGGGCGCCGGGCCGCTGCAGGCCCAGCGTGAGAAACTGCCGCCAGAGGATCGCGACCTGGTCGAAAAAAAATGGCCCGACGCCAAGCGCACCTACACGGGTCTCCGCTACATCATCCTCAAGCCCGCACCGAAGGGCAGCCCGAGCCCGGTGCCGGGCATGATGGTCAGCGTGCATTACAAGGGCATGCTGCTGGACGGCACGGTGTTTGACGAAACGCCCGATGCCGAGCATCCGCTCAAAGCCCTGCTCGGGCGCGGGGCGTTGATCGATGGCTGGGACGAAGCCGTGCAGAAAATGCACAAGGGCGAGCGCTGGCTGCTGATCGTGCCGCCGGAAATGGCCTATGGCGCCCGCGGCAAGCCGCCCCGCATCCCGCGCCGCGCCACGCTGGTCTTCGAGATGGAGCTGATTGATTTCAGCGAATTGTAAGCCGGCGCTCAGCGCATCATTTCGTCGAGCAACGGCTGCATCGCCTCGGCCCAAAGCTGGTAGCCCGCCGCGTTCGGGTGGAGCTGGTCGGGCATGATGATTTTCGGGATCGTGCCGTCGTTGCCCAGGAAACGGGCGTTAATGTCAAGAAAACGGACGTTCGTGCCGTCATCCAGCTTTGCGAGCTCGGCGTTGGCAGTGGTGATGGCGGTCATGATTTGTTCCAAGGGTTCGTCCCTGCCGCCGCTCTTGCGCGGCCCGCGCGGGAAAATCGCGAGCAGCAGCACCTTCACGCCCGGGATTTTCTCGCGGATGAGGTGGACGATCTTGGTGTCGGCCGCGGCAATCTGCGCCCCGGTGTGCGCCAGGGAATTGTTAGTGCCGAGCATGAGCACGACAACCTTCGGCGTGATGCCGTCGAGTTCACCGTTTTCAATCCGCCAGATGACGTGCTGGGTCTGGTCGCCGCTGATGCCAAAGTTGGCCGGCTGGTATTGGCCATAATAATGATCCCAGATGTGCGGGGCCTTGGCCCAGCCTTCGGTGATGGAGTCGCCGAGGAACAGCACGCCGATCGGGCCACTCTTGGCGCGGGCGAGGAACTTCTCGTGCCTCTGGAAAAAACCGGCGTTCCCGGTCTTCGGGATGGGCGCCGAGGCATCAACTGGCGCCGGTGCCGGTGGCGTGACCGCGGGAGTCGGAGTGATCGCGGGGACGGGAACTGCGGCAGGTTTGTCGGCTGGCGTGACGGTCTGGGCGATGCAGGCCGGGAACAAGCCGGCCAGCGCAAGGGCGAGGAGGGGGCGGAGGTCTTTCATAAAGGGTAATTTAACCCGCATGGCTAGCGTGCCCGCCGGGAGCCGACAGGGATTTGTTGTCCGGTGCCGGGGCTCACGCCACGCCAGTTGCCCCGAACAGCAGGCGGCGCTGCGCCCAGAGGCTGTCGATGCTGTAGAGCACAAGCCCGCACCAGATCAAGGCAAAGGCCTGCAAGCGCGCCGTGTCGAACGCCTCGTGAAAGAAAAACAGGCCGATCAAAAATTGCACAGTGGGAGCCAGGTATTGCAGCAGGCCGAGCGTGGCGAGACGGATGCGCTGGGCCCCGTAGGCGAAGAGCAGCAGCGGCACGGCCGTCACCACACCGGCGGCCAGCACAAAAACATGGGTGCGCGCATCCACCCGCCCCAGGGCCCCGACCCCCGTGTGGTGCCACCAGAGCAGCAACGCCACGGCGACGGGAAACAGCAGGATGGTCTCGACGGTCAGGCCGGCGATGGAGCCGAGCGCGGATTTTTTCTTCAGCAGGCCGTAGCCGGCCCAGGTGAACGCCAGCGCCAGTGCGATCCATGGCACATGGCCCACGCGGAAAAGGAGCAGGGCGACGCCCAGCGCGGCCAGTCCGATCGCGACCCATTGCAGCGGCCGCAGCCTCTCGTGCAGCAACAGGGAGCCGAGCGCGACATTGACCAGCGGCACCAGGAAGTAACCCAGGCTCGACTCGATCACATGGCCGTTGTTCACCGCCCACACATAGACCGTCCAATTGACCGCCAGCAGCAGGCTGCTCAGCAGGTTCAGCCCGAAGAGGCGCGCCTCGGTGAAGGCCGGCCGCAGCACGCCGAAATTTTTCTGCCCGGCCAGCAGGGCGAGCAGGAACAGCAGCGACCAGGTGATGCGGTGGGCGATGAGCTCGAAGGCGGGCACGCCCTGCATCTGCCTCCAATAAAGCGGAAAGACGCCCCACAGCAGGAAGCCACCCGTGGCGGACAACGCCCCGCTGATTTCACCCGGCGTATGTGGTTTTGAGGACAAGACCGCCCAACGTGGGCAGGCTTCGCCTTGGCGTCAACTGGCGGGCACGTGTGCCGGCCGGAAAACGACCGGGCTGCGGGCTCAGCTGCGATGCACCGGGTGGGGGCGGCCGGCTTGGTCGATGGCGACGTAGGTGAACACGCCCTTGGTGACGCGCAGCAACTTGCCGTCCGTTCCGCGCTGCACCCAAGCCTCCACCGCAATCTTCATCGAGGTGCGGCCGACCGTGAGGAGCGAGGCGTGGCAGTTGACGATGTCGCCGACGCTGACCGGATTGAGGAACGCCATGCCATCCACGGCCACGGTGGTCACGCGACTGCGCGAGAGGTTGCGGGCGTAGATGGCGGCGCCGAGATCCATCTGCGACATGAGCCAGCCGCCGAAGATGTCACCGCTGGGGTTGGTGTCGGCCGGCATTGCGATCGTGCGGATGACGAGCTCGCCGTGCGGTTCGGTGGGAGAGGAGGGGGCGGAGTCGCTCATGCGTGGAACCTAGCCGATGGTGTTGCGGGGTGGCAAGCGCGGGTGCAGCCAACTGGTGGGCCCCGGGCCGAATTTGGCGTTGTTTTCAGGGTGGGTTGGCGGGATAGTCGCCGGGTCATGCCTTCGACCGCTCCAGCTGCGTTCCGGCGTTTGTTCAATGAAATCGGTCCGGTCGATTACATTGGCATCGAGGAGCGCGTGGCCAAATACACCACTCGCAGCATCAAGAAGGGTTCGAAGCTCTTCGGGCTGAAACTGGCCACCTCCATGGTCGACCTCACCACCCTCGAGGGCAAGGACACGCCCGGCAAGGTTGAGTCGCTCTGCCAGAAGGCCCTGAGCCCGCACGACGATCCGGACATTCCCACCGTTGCCGCTGTGTGTGTCTATCCCGCGATGGTGAAATACGCCCGCCGGGCGCTCGGCGAGGACACGCCCGTCCGCATCGCGTCGGTCGCCACGGCCTTTCCCTCCGGCCAGGCCCCGCTCCGGACCCGGCTCGCCGAGGTGAAGTCCGCGGTGGCCGACGGCGCCGACGAAATCGACATGGTGATCAACCGCGGCGCGTTTCTTTCGGGCGAATTCCAGCTCGTGCAGGACGAGATTGCCGCCGTGCGCGCCGCCTGCGGCGCGGCCACGCTCAAGGTCATCCTCGAGGTCAGCGAGCTCGAGACCTACGACAACATCCGCGCCGCCTCCTTCATCGCCATGCGCGTGCTGCGGCCGAACGACTTCATCAAGACCAGCACCGGCAAGACCACGCTCAACGCCACGCTGGGCAACAACCAGGTGATGATCGAGGCCATCCGCGACTTCTACCTCAACACCGGCACGCCCATCGCCATGAAACCCGCCGGCGGCATCCGCACCGCCAAGCAGGCGCTGCAATTCCTCATCGCGGTGAAGGAGACGCTCGGCGACGAGTGGCTCAACAACACCCGCTACCGCTTCGGCGCCTCCTCGCTCCTGAACGACCTGCTCCGCCAGATCGAGAAGGAGAGGACCGGCGCCTACCAGGCTCCGTATTATTTTAGCGAGGCCGCCGAGAGCTACTGATCCTTCCCCCCATGCCCACGCTCACCGAAAAAAAATCCCACCGCCCGGCCGCGCGCACCGCGGGTCGCCCGCTGCCCGAACTGATCTTCGGCGACCTTTGGGAATACGATCCCGCGCCCGAAACCGCCGACCCGAAACTCAAGTCGCGCTACGATCTGTTTATCGGCGGGAAATTCGTCGCGCCGTCCTCCGGCAAGTATTTCGACTCCATCAATCCCGCCAACGAGACGAAGCTGGCCGAG
>JAYUGX010000120.1:0-19875 GCA_043738215.1 Lacunisphaera sp. | reverse complement strand
CCGCCCGGAATCTAATCCGCGGCAAGGCCCTGGACTACTACGACGGAGAGGAGTGATGCACCACGCCCCGCGATTCATCCTGCTCTGGCTTCTCAGCGTTCTCGGTGCTCCCGCGGCCGAGGAGACCAAGCCGTGCCCCTTTTGCGAGATCGTCTCCGGCCAGCGCGCCGCCGCTATTGTCTATCGCGACGGCGCCGTCCTTGCGTTCATGGACAACGCCCCGCGCAATCCCGGCCATGTTCTCGTCATTCCAGTCCAACATGCGGAAAACCTGCTCATGCTGCCACCTGAGACAGCTTGCCAGATGATGACTCTGGCGCAGAAAATCGCCCGGGCACTCAAGCAAACCGATCTGCGAGCCGAAGGCATCCAGTTGCAGATGAACACCGGCAAAGCCGCGGGCCAGACAGTCTTTCATGCCCATCTGCACATCATTCCCCGGTATGCGGGTGAACCTGCCCCGCGGGCTGAGACGGACAAGGTTCCTGGCATCGAGCTGGAAGCGGCCGCGGTGAAAATCCGCGCCCAGCTCAAGTAGTTGGCGTCGCAGTCCGCGCGGCCCGGTTGTCCGCGGGATTTTCCGCCGTCGGGGTCATCCAAAAAAATATCCCACAATCGGGACAGGAAAATTTCATTTTCAGCAGTTTCGTCTGATGAGACTCACCGCATATTTGCGATAATCCCTGTCTTGCAGAGTGTTGCAACAGTCTGCCGGCTTGGCATCGCGCGTGCAATAAAACCGCATTCCCCGATGCTCGGCAGCGAATATAACTGGCTGATTTCACACTCCCGACCCGCCCATGGCACGCCCCAGGTCCGGGTGGCCAGAGGTGGATTGCTCACGCTTGCCGTCGCGGTGTTTTGTGTTTTCTGCGTCGCGCTGCACGCCGAGCCCGCGCATCGCGTGCTGCTGCGCGAGGCCAGCGCCGCGGCCAAGGCCAACGACATCCCGCTCTATATCGCCAAGCTTGAGGCCGCAAGGACACTGCGGCCCGACTATCCGCGCGTGCTCTACAATCTCGCCCGCGGCTACACCGCCGCCGGCCGCGCCGACGATGCGATCGCGCAGCTTCGCGAGCTCGCGGCCATGGGCCTGGCCTTCGACATCGCCAAGGACGAAGCGCTGGCGCCTTTGCGAGATCGGCCAGACTTCATCGCGCTCACTCAAACTTTCGCCCACGGCCTCACCTCGACGGGAAAGGACGAGGCGGCATGGGCGATCACCGGCATGGACGGCATCATCGAGGGCCTCGCCGTCCACCCCGACACGCTCGAGTCGTTTTTCAGCGACGTCCACAACCGTTGCATCTGGTATCGCGATGTCAGCGGCCCCAGCGCCGTAATGAAAAAGTTTTCCGCCGACTCCGACGGCCTGCTTGGCGTATTCGCGCTGAAAATTGATCCCGCCCGGCACACGCTCTGGGCGAGCAGCTCGGCGCTCCCCGAGATGATAGGCTACACCGACGCCGACAAGGGTCGCGCAATGTTGGCCGCTTACGATTTGGACACCCGCAAGCTTCGCCAGGCTTACCCGCTGCCGGGCGATGGCCGCGAGCATGTGCTTGGTGACTTTGTGCTCGCCGCTGATGGCTCAATTTTTGTGAGCGACTCCACGGCGCCGGTCATTTGGCGGCTCGCGGCCAACGGCACCAAGTTGCAAAAATGGCTGGAGCACGGGGACTTTGTCTCGCTGCAGGGCCTGGCATTCAGCCCGGATGGCCGCAGCCTTATCGTCGCCGATTACGCCAACGGCCTCTGGCGCATCGATCTCGCCACCCACGCCGCAACGCTCTTGCCCGCGCCGGCGCACGCCACCTTGTTCGGCATCGACGGCCTCTATGCCGTGCCCGGCGGCCTCGTCGCGGTGCAGAACGGCATCAATCCGCCGCGCGTCATCCGCATCGCAATCGACGCGGCCGGCCAACCCACGGGTGTCACCGTTCTCCTTTCCGGCCACACCTCGATGAGCGACATCTCCCTCGGACAGGTCATCAACGGCCATTTCGATTTCGTCGGCAATTCCGGCTGGGCCCTCTATAGCGACCCGAAGGCTGCTCCCGCCGCCCGCAATGTCATCATACTCCGCACCGCCCTCAACTGACCTCCGCCTTCTCTCACTTTCACGGCAACTCCCTCCCCTATGATCATCGAAACCTTCCTTCAAGATCTCCGCATCGGCCTCCGCGTCCTCATCAAGGAAAAGAGCTTCTGCGCCCTCGCCGTCTTCGTGCTCGCCGTCGGCATCGGCGCCGTCACCACGCAATACGCCATCGTCAACGGCGTGCTGCTCCGCGGCTTCAACTTCCACGACGCCGATCGCCTCGTCGATGTGCAGCTGGCGGATCCGGAAAAATTCACGCCGAACAATTTCAACTCCCGCATGACGACGGCGGACTTCGCCGACCTGAAGGAGCAGCAGAAATCATTCGAGAACTGGGTCGGTTATCTCAACGGCTCAACCGTCAATCTCACCTGGAACGGCCAGCCCAAGCGGCTGACGGGCGGCTATATCACCCACGACTTCTTCCGCGCGCTTGGTGTCGCGCCGGCCCTCGGACGCGATTTCCTTCCCGAGGAGGACCGCGCCGGGGTCGACAAGGCCGTCATCCTCAGCGACACGCTCTGGCACAGTAATTTCGGCGGCGATCCGGGCGTCATCGGCAAGGCCGTCCGCGTCAATGGCCGCGCCGGCACGATCATCGGCGTCATGCCCCCAAAATTCCAGTTTCCGTCCAACGAGGAGCTCTGGATCCCCGTGAACTCCGAGTTCCCCGTAAAGCCGCGCAACGACCGGGGCATCAATTTCATCTCCGTGATCGCCCGGCTCAAGCCCGGTGTCTCCCTTGAGCAGGCGGAAGCGGAGCTCTCCAGCCTGGCGCAGGGTTTTGCCAAGGCCTACCCCGACACGAACAAGCAATTCACCAAGGGTTATGTCCGCCCGCTCATCGCCGCGTTCACCGGCGGCCAACTCACCGGCCTGCTCGTCACCATGCTCGCGTTCTGCGTCGGGGTGCTGCTCATCGCCTGCGTCAATGTGATGAACATGCAGTTCGCGCGCGCCACCCTGCGCGCCAAGGAGCTTTCCATCCGCTCCGCGCTGGGCGCGGGCCGCGGCCGCCTCATCCGCCAGATGCTCACCGAGAGCCTGCTGGTCGCCTCGCTCGGCGCCGTGATTGGCGTGGGCCTCGCGTTCTGGGCGACCGATTACCTCGACCTCTACGTGCACGCCGCCAACCCGATCCCTTCCTGGATGACCTTCACCATCGACACCAAGGTGCTGCTGGTCGTCACTGGCGCCACCGTGCTTTCGGCCTTGGTGTCGGGCTTCGTGCCGGCGTGGCTGTCCTCGCGCACCAGCGCGATCGAGGCCCTCAAGGAAGGCGGCCGCGGCAACACCGGCCGCGCGGTCGCCGTCATCACGAAGGGCCTGGTCATTTTCCAGATCCTCATCACTTGCATCCTCCTGATCGGCGCCGGTCTCCAGGTGCAGTCCATCGTCAAGCAGCAGACCATCAATTACGGCTACGACACCGACGGGATTCTCGGCGCCCGCATGGGCCTGATGGAAGGCGATTACCCCGACTCCGAGCGACGCCAGCTCTTCTATGAGAAACTGCTCCGCGAGCTCCGGGCCACGCCGCAGTTCGAGGCCGTCGCGCTGACCAATCGTTTCCGCATGGTTTTCTCCGGCAACGGTCCGGTGGAAATCGAGGGCAAGGCCTACAAGTCCGACAGCGACCGCACCCAGTCCGAGTTTGAGAACATCACCCCGGGTTATCACGCCGTCCTCGGCCAGAAGCTGCTCGAGGGCCGCGAACTCACCGAGGAGGATACGGACCAGAAGTTGCCGGTCGCCGTCATCAACGCCACCTTCGCCAAGATCCACTTCGGCAAGGAATCCCCCCTGGGACGCCGCTTTCGCACCACCAACCAGAACGGCACCCAGCCCGGCCCCTGGCGCGTGGTCGTCGGTGTCGTCACTGATGTCCGCATGGCCGGGCCGTTCAACAACAAGTCCGACGGCACCGGCTTCTACGTGCCTTACTTTGCCACCGCCTTCGGCCCCGTCGCCCCCAAGCCCCTGGCCCAGCAATTCGGCACCGCCGTTATCCGCCCCCGTTCCGGCCAGCGGCCCGAGGCGCTCGCCCAGGCCGTGCAGAACGTGGTCAACAAGGTCGACCCGAATCTCCCGCTCTACTTCGTCAGCACGCCCAAGAGTGCGTTCGACACGTTTCTGTCGCAAAATCGCCTCGTGGCCGTGATGTTCGCCGTGTTCGGCGCCATCGCCGTGCTGCTCGCCTCGGTGGGTCTCTACGGGGTGATGAGCTTCTCCGTCAACCAGCGCAGCCAGGAGTTCGGCGTCCGCATGGCGCTGGGTGCCGACACCGCGCGCATCCTCCGCATGGTGCTTCGCCAGGGCTTCTGGCAGCTTGCCATCGGCCTGGGGGCCGGCCTCGCGATCACCCTGCTTATCGCCACCCTCGCCAAGGAGGGGCTCACCAACTTCTTCTTCCAGACCAATCCGCGCGATCCGCTGACCTATATCGGCGTCACCCTCCTGATCATCGTCATCTCACTCATCGCCATCTTCATCCCCGCCCGCCGCGCCACCCGGGTCGATCCCATGACGGCCCTCCGGGCCGAGTGAGAATGATGGTGAATGTGAAATAATCCAGGCACCCCGCCCTCAATCCAGGCTGCATTTCCCTCACTTTCCCCCTCCCCCCATGATCATCGAAACATTGCTTCAGGACCTGCGCATCGGCTGCCGCGTCCTGCTCAAGGAGAAATCCTTCTGCGCCCTCGCCGTCTTCGTGCTCGCGCTTGGCATCTGCGCCGTGACCACCCAGTTCAGCGTCGTCAATGGCGTCATCCTCCGCGGGTTCTCCTTCCCCAATGCGCCGCGGCTGATGAGCCTCAACTTCATCGATCCCACGCAGACCACCGCCTTTGGCATCAACGGTCAGGTCTCGGCGATGGACTACCAGGAGCTGGTGCCAGTGCAGAAATCTTTCGAGTATGTCGCCGCCTACATCAACGGCGCCACCGTCAACATCACCATCGGCACGACCCCCAAGCGCTTCACCGGCGCCTACATCACGGAGCACTGGCTGCGCATCCTCGGCGTGGTGCCCCTGCTCGGGCGCGACTTCACCGCCGAGGACAACCGGCCCGGCGCCGAGAAGGTGGCCATCATCAGCCATAACCTCTGGCAGCGCGAGTTCGCCGGCGCGGCCGGCATCGTCGGCACCGCCGTCCGCGTCAACGGCAAGCCCGCCACCATCGTCGGCGTCATGCCGGCGGGTTTCAACTTCCCCACCAATGAGGAGGTCTGGATCCCGCTGCACAGCGAGTTTCCCGTGCTCCCGCGCAACAACCCCCGTGCCCAGGGCGGCGCGGTCATCGGCCTGCTGCGCCCGGACGTGACGATCGACCAGGCCACGCTCGAGGTCGACGCGATGGCCAAGCGCTTCGCCAAAGCCTACCCTGACACCAACAAACAGTTCAACACCGGCCAGGTCCGGCCGCTGCGCCAGACGTTCACCCCCAACTTCATCAAGGGCCTCATGTCCGGGATGCTCGCCATCTGCGTCCTCGTGCTGCTCATCGCGTGCCTCAACGTGATGAACATGCAGTTCGCCCGCGCCACCCTGCGGGCCAAGGAGCTCTCCATCCGCTCCGCGCTAGGCGCGGGCCGCGGCCGCCTCATCCGCCAGATGCTCACGGAGAGCATCATTCTCGCGACCGCCGGTGCGGTCATCGGCGTGGCCGGCTCCTACTATGCCATCAACTTGCTCACTGCGGTCACCCGCAACCTCCCCTTTCCGCCTCCCTCCTGGATCACCTTCGACATCGACCTCATCGTGCTCGGCTTCACCGTGGCGGCGGCCGTGCTCGCCGCGATCGTCTCCGGACTGGTGCCTGCCTGGATGTCCTCCCGGGCCAATGCCTCCGACGCGCTCAAGGAGGGCGGCCGGGGCAACACCAGCCGCGCCGTCAACTTTATCACCCGCGGCCTGGTGATCATCCAGATTGTCCTGACCAGCACCATCCTCGTGGCCTCCCTCCTGCTCGCGCGCTCCATGCGCGCGCAGCAGAACATCAATTACGGCTACGACACCGAGGGCGTCCTCGTCGCCCGGATGGGTCTGATGGATGGCGCCTATCCCACCCAGCAGGAGCGCCTCAATTTCTACCAGCGCCTGCTCGTCCAGTTGCGCTCCAATCCCCAGTTCGACTCCGCCTCGCTGACCAGCCGGTTCCGCATGGCTTTTGTCTTCAACGGGCCCGGGGCGCTGCCGATCGAGATCGAGGGCAAGGTATACAAGGACAACAAGGACCGTCCCAACACCAGCCTCGAGCAGATCAGCGAGGGCTACCATGGGTCGCTCGGCGTCCGCCTCCTCGAGGGCCGCGACTTCAACGCGGACGACTCGGACCAGAAGCAGCCCATCGCCATCGTCAACGCCGCCTTCGCCAAGAAACACTTCCCCGGCCAAAGCGCCATCGGCCGCCGTTTCCGCACTGTGGCCAACAACGGCGCCCTCTTCGGCCCTTGGCGCACTATCGTCGGTGTCGCCCCCGACCTCCGCATGGCTGGGCCGTTCAACAACCCGAACATCGATGACACGGGCTTTTATCTGCCCTTTGCCTCCGCCCTCATCGGCCCCGTGCCCGACCAGCCCTCCGTCAGTCAGTTCGCCACGGTGATTGTCCGGCCGCGCGGCGGACAACGCTCCGAGATGCTCGCCGACGCCCTGCGAAATGAGGTCAGCAAGGTGGACGGCAACCTGCCGCTCTACTTCATCGAGACGCCCGCCGGCGGCCAGAACAGCTTCATCGCGCAGAACCGGATCATTGCGATCATGGTTGGCGTCTTTGGCGTCGTCGCGGTCATTCTCGCCACGGTCGGGCTCTACGGTGTCATGTCCTTCTCCGTCAACCAGCGCGCCCAGGAATTCGGCGTGCGCATGGCGCTCGGGGCGGACGGACGCCGGATCCTCGGCATGGTCCTCCGGCAGGGCGGCTGGCAGATCGGTCTCGGTCTCGCGGGCGGCCTGGGTCTGGCCTTCCTGCTCGGCACGCTGGGCCGCACCCAACTCCAGACCTTCTTCTTCAACACCAGCCCCACTGACCCGCTCACCTACGGCGCGGTCGCGCTCCTGCTCGCGCTCGTGTCCTTCGGCGCCGCCATCATCCCCGCCCGCCGCGCCACCCGGGTCGACCCCATGACCGCGCTCCGCGCTGAATGATTTTCCACCACTGCTAACTGCGAACTGAACCACCTCCCCATGCACAACCTCAAGTTCGCCGTCCGCGCCCTGCGCAAGTCCCCCGGCTTCACACTGGTTGCCATCCTCACCATCGCCGTCGGCATCGGCGCGAACACCGCGCTGTTCAGCATCTTCAACCAGCTGGTGCTGCATCCCATCGACCTGCCCGACGCCGGCCGGCTGGTCCGCCTCTGGACCAACAACACCGAGCGCAACGTCGTCGCCCCGATCCTGTCGGTGCCGAAATACGAGCTGTTCCGCGACACGCAGCAGTCGTTCAGCGGTTTCGCCGCGTCGGCCTTCAACTCGCACATCCTGACGCGCAGCGACGCCGAGCCGGAGCAGCTCAGCAGCCTTAATGTCTCCGCCAGCTGGGTGAGCACGCTGGGCCTGCAGCTCGCCCGCGGCCGCAACTTCACCGCCGAGGAGGATCGG
Organism: Lacunisphaera sp.; assembly: GCA_043738215.1. Lineage (GTDB taxonomy): Bacteria > Verrucomicrobiota > Verrucomicrobiia > Opitutales > Opitutaceae > Lacunisphaera. Next base: position 12,166 of record JAYUGX010000120.1, on the reverse strand, counting down.
CCGGGTGGCGCGCCCGTGACGATCCTGAGCTACGACATCTGGAAAACCCGCTTTGGCCTGCGCGACAGCATCGTCGGCGAAACCATCATGCTCAACGGTCTCGGCTACACGGTCGTCGGCATTCTGCCGGAGAAACTGCCTGCGCCGATTTCCTTCGTCCAACTCATCGTACCCTACCCGCTCGAGCCGCCGGGCTTGACCAAGGAGCAGTTGCAAGGCGGCGCCGGTTTTCTGCAGATCACCGCCCGCCTCAAGCCCGGCGTCACCTTCCAGCAGGCGGACGCCGAGGTGCGCACCATCTCCCAACGTTACAAGGACGGCTTCGCCGGCCGGCTTGACACCTCAAACAACAACGAACTGCGCACCTGGATCGAGGAACAGGTCGGACCCGTGCGCGCTACGTTCTACACGTTGCTGATCGCGGTCGCCTTCGTGCTGCTCATCGCCTGCGCGAACGTTTCCAACCTTTATCTCAGCCGGCTGTCCGCGCGGCACAAGGAGATCGCCATCCGCCTTTCGATGGGCGCGACCCGCCGGCAGCTCATCCGCCAGTTTCTGACCGAGACCGCCGTCTTCTGCATCGTCGCCGCCGGGCTGGGTGTGTTTTTTGCTGTCTGGGCCCTCTCCGGGCTGGAGCACTTTCTTTCCAGCCAGTTGCCGCCCAACACGACCTTCCCCCTTGATCCCCTCACCCTCGCCTTCACCACTGGCCTCTCGGTGCTGGCTTCGCTCATCATCGGTCTGGTGCCGGCGTGGCAGGCCTCGCGCGTCAATCTCTCCGAGGTGCTCAAGGACACCGCCCGCGGCTCGTCCGGGGCGCGGGGCGTGCGCTTCCGGGGGTTTCTTATTGTCGCCGAGGTCGCCCTCTCCGTCATGCTGCTCATCGGTTCGGGCCTGCTGCTCGCGAGCTTTGTGAAGCTCCAGTCCACTCCGCCCGGCTTTCGGAGCACCGGCATCGCCAGCGCCTTTCTCAACCTGCCGGCGCAGCGCTACGCCACCAGCGCCCTGCAAGCAGACTTTGTTTACCGCGTGATTGAGAAACTGCGGAGCTATCCGCCGGTGAAGTCCGCCGGCGCCTCACTCGGCCTTCCGCTTTCTGGCTTTTCGCCCCGTGCCATCTATGCCGTGCAAGGCCGGCCGATTCCACCAACCGCCCAGCGGCCGATCGCCAATCTTAATGTGGTGACCGAGGATTATTTCAGCATGCTGCAGATTCCACTCAAGGCCGGCCGGCTCTTTACTCCGCAGGACCGGGAGGGGGTGCCCACCGTGATCGTCGTCAATGAGACCTTCGCCAAACACCTTTTCCCCAATGAATCCGCCCTCGGCAAGGTCCTGCTCCGCGGCGCCAACGCGGACCTCAAGCTGGAGATTGTCGGCATCATTGGCGACGTTAAGGCCAACGGGCTCAATTCCGCCCCGCCCGACTCGTTCTATTATCCGTTGCGCCAGTTCGGCCGCCCCGGGCTGGCCCTGCTCGCCGCCACCGACGGCGACGCCAACGCGCTTCAGGCGCTCTTCCGCTCCGCCGTCGCCGCCGTGGACAACACCATCGCGATCTCCTTCTTCAGCACCCTCGACAACTCCGTGCAGACTTCCTTTGGCTTCCAGCGCATCGTGGCGTGGCTGACGGGCATTTTTGCCGGGGTGGCACTCGTGCTCTCTGCCGTCGGCCTCTACAGCGTGCTGGCCTACGCCGTCACGCAGCGCACCAGTGAGATCGGCATCCGCATGGCTCTCGGCGCCGAGAAAAGCCAGGTCGTCTCGCTTATCCTCACCCAGGGCATGAAACTGGTCGCCCTCGGCTTGGTTATTGGGCTCGGCGCCGCGGCCGCCGGCTCGCGACTGCTCGCCTCGCTGCTCTACGAGATCGGGCCGCTCGACCCGCTGGTCTTTGGCGGGGTAACGGTGCTGTTCACGATCGTCGCCGTGCTCGCCTGCCTTCTGCCCTCCTTGCGCGCTTCACGGATTGACCCCCTCGTCGCACTGCGAACTGAATAACCCACTGCTCCATGCTGAACAACCTCCGCCTTGCCTTTCGCCAGGTCGTGAAAGCCCCCGCTTTCACTGTCACGGTCACCTTGGTGCTCGCCCTGGGCATCGGCGCCACGACGGCCATCTTCAGCGTGGTCCACGCCGTGTTGCTCCACCCTTTCCCCTACAAGGACGGCAACAATATCCTCTTCGTTGGCTCAAGTCGCCTGGATCAGGCGGGGAGCCAGATGCCCGTTACCTACCCGGATTATCTGGACTGGCGGAAAAGTGTCCAGAGCACCGAGCAGCTGGGCTTCGCCAGCGGGAGCTCTGTCACCCTGACCGGGGTCAGGGAACCTGCCATCCTCCGTAATGGCGCGGTTTCCGCTCCCGTCTGGCCGCTGCTCGGCATGCAGCCCGTCCTCGGCCGGGTCTTCACCGAGGCGGAGGACAACCCGGCCGCCGCGCCCGTGGCCGTGCTGAGCCATGCCGCCTGGCAAAAGCACTTCAGTGGTGATCCAGCCATCCTGAAGCGCACCATCATCCTGGACGGCAAACCCTACACGGTGATCGGCGTGATGCCTCCCGCGTTCAAGTTCTGGGCCGCCGACGTGTGGACTCCAGTGGGATTGCAAGCCGACACCGATATGATGCGCAGCCGGCTGCTGCGCATGGATTCCTGGGTCGTAACCCGCGCCAGGCCCGGCAAGACGTCCGGGGATGTGCGCACCGAGCTGAACGTCATCGCCCGCCAGCTCGCCCTGCAGTATCCCGATTCCAATAAAAATATCGGAGCCGCCCTGCAGCCATTGAGCGAATCAGTCACCGGGCCATTCCATGATCCCCTGCTCATCCTGCTGGCGGCCGTGGCCGGCGTGCTGCTCATCGCCTGCGCCAACGTCGCCAATCTCCTGCTTGCGCGCACCAGCGCCCGTCGCCGCGAATTCGCCGTGCGCGCGGCCCTCGGCGCCGACCGCCGGCAACTCATCCAGCAGACTTTGGTGGAGAGTCTCCCGCTGGCCCTCCTGGGCGGTTTCGCCGGAGTGGTCCTGGCGGTGTGGGGACTGGATGGTCTGCTCGCGATCCTCCCCCAGGACGCCGTGCCTGCAGAGGCGATTATCAGTGTTAACGGCCCGGTCCTGCTGTTTTCCGCCGCCGTCACCCTGGGCACGATGCTCCTGTTCGCCCTGTTTCCGGCCTGGGAATCCTCCCGGGCCGTCCTCAACCAAAGCATGCAGGAGAGCGGCCGGGGCACCGCCAGTCTGCGCACCAGCCGGGTGCGGGCCGGCCTGATCATCGCCGAGGTCGGCCTCTCCCTCATCCTGTTGGTCGCCGCCGGCCTGTTGATCCGCAGTCTGGCGCGCATTTATTCCGTCGAGGTGGGCTTCAACCGGGAAAATCTCCTGGTGATTCCGCTGCAATTGCCGGAAGCGCGCTACGGCACCAGCGGGCAGGCCTCGACATTCTTTGAGGAGGCCGTGACCCGCGTCCGTTCTCTGCCCACGGTGGCCAGCGTCTCCGCCTCGACCAGCGTCCCGTTCGCCGATGGCAACGGCATGCCACTCGTCGTGGAGGGGCGGACCTATACCGACCTCAGCCAGCTCGAAGGCGTGCAGTTTTCCCTCGTGACGCCCGCTTACTTCCGCACCCAAGGCCTGCGCCTGAGTCGCGGACGGGTGTTCGACGAAACCGACCGCGCCGGTTCCCAGCCGGTCATCATCCTGAATGAAGCGGCGGTGAAAAAATTCCTGCCCGAAGGCGATCCCCTCGGCAAACGGGTGATGCTGGGCGCGCCCGACAACCTGCTGAAACCCGGCATGCTGCCCCCGGGGCTGGATAAGTTTCAATGGACGACGGTCGTCGGGGTGGTGCAAAGCGCGCGATCTTTCGGCCTGCAAAGCGACCCGCCGGCCGCCGCCTATGTCCCGGTGCGGCAGAGCTGGGATTATCCGCCCATGCGCCGGTTCATGATCCTCCTGGTCCGCACCCACGCTGATCCCCTGGCCGCCGTCCCAACCCTGCGCGGCATGTTGAAGTCACTGGATCCAAACCTGCCGGTGGAGCGCATCACAACCATGAACATGCAAATCGGCGACTCCCTCCAGTCGACCCGGTTCAACACGCTGCTGCTCGGCCTTTTTGCCGGCACTGCGCTCGCCCTCGCCGCGGTCGGCATCTACGGGGTCGTCTCCTGGAACGTGACGCAGCGCACCAATGAGATCGGCATCCGCATGGCCCTGGGAGCCAGCCGGATCAGCGTCCTGCGCCTTGTGGTCGGACAATCCATGCGCGTGGTCCTGATTGGCGTGGTGCTGGGCGTGGCCGGCTCGCTCGCCGTCGCCCGCATCCTGCAAAGACTGCTTTTCGGCATCAGCGCCTTCGATCCCCTGACCTTCATCGGGGTCGTCGGTATTCTCTCACTCGCCGCCCTGCTTGCCTGCTGGCTCCCCGCCCGTCGCGCCACGCGCATCGATCCGCTCGTCGCCCTGCGCACGGAATAAGTCCCCGGCTTCACCTTGGCATTACCCCCCACAATTGATGACAGAACTCCGCCATGCTTTCCGATCCCTGCGCCGCTCGCCGGGTTTCCTGCTGCTGTCCCTCCTCACTGTGGCCATCGGGATAGGCGCGTCCACCTTGATCTACGCCGTGGCCAGTGCCGTTGTTTTCCGTCCCCTTCCGTTCCAGGACGAATCAAGCCTCGTCTGGATCTGGTCCACGCGACCTGATCGCGACCGCGCGTTTTTCTCCATTCCCGATTTTCTCGACCTGAAGCGGGAGAACAAGACGACCGCCGACCTGACCGCGATCACTCCCATCGGCATCACCCTCACCGGCGACGGCGAGCCCGAGCGTGTGGGCGGATGGCGGGTGACCGCCAATCTGTTTTCCGTCCTCGGCGGCGAACCTTACTTGGGCCGCCTGCCGCAACTCGCCGACGATGCGCCCGGGGCCGCACCGGTGGCCGTGCTTGGTTTTGGCTACTGGCAGCGCCGTTTCGGTGGTGACCCGGGTGTGGTCGGCCGGGTTGTGACCCTCAATAACGTCCCGCGCACGATAGTCGGCGTGCTGCCCGCCGGTTTCCTCATTCCCAACTGGGATACCGACATTGTGCTGACCCAGTCGCTGGAATCAGATTCACGCCGGAGTGAGCGGGGCACAAATTTCTTCCGCGCCATCGCCCGGCTGAAACCCGGCGTCACCGCGTCCGAAGCGCAGAGTGAATTTGCCACGCTCAACCAGCGGTTGATGCAGCAATACCCCGATACGAATGCGGTGGTGACGGCGCCGCGATTCGTGCCGCTGCGCGACGAAGTGGTCGGTGGCTACCGTGCCTCGTTGTTGCTGCTGCTCGGCGCAGCCGGTGCCTTGCTGCTCATCATGTGCGCCAACCTGGCCGGACTGCTCGCGGCCCGCGGTTTGGGTCGCCGGCACGAGGCGGCCTTGTGCTCGGCCCTTGGGGCCAGTCCCGCACGTCTGTTGCGCTTTTTTCTGACGGAAGGTTTTATCATCGCCCTGACCGGGGGATTGTTCGGCGTCCTGGCCTGTGCCTGGGGCCTTGATCCGTTGCTTTCCCTCGCTCCCCCCGACTTGCCGCGCGCCAGCCTGGTGGCGATCGACGCCCGCGTGCTGCTGGTCGCGATTGGCGCCACGCTGCTCACGGGTTTGGGTGTGGGTCTCGCGCCGGCCTTGCGCCTGGCGCTCACCGCCCCGCTGGATGCCTTGAAATCCGGCTCCAGCACAACCACCGTCCGGACGACGGCGCGCACCGTGCTCGTCGCCGCCCAAATCGCCCTGAGCACTGCCTTGCTCGTTTGCACCGGCTTGCTGGTGCGCAGTCTCCGCGAGATGCTGCAAACTTCACCCGGTTTTGTCAGTGCGCATGTGTTGACTTCGCAGGTGTCGCTGCCCGGAGCGAATTACCGCACAGTGCCGTCGGTCACCAACTTCATTGATGAATATTCCCGTCGTCTCGAGTCGCTCCCCGGCGTGCAATCGGTCAGCCTGACTTCCGTGCTGCCGCTCAGCGGGATAAATACCCGCTCCGAGTTCACCCGCGCCGACCGCCCCCCGGCGCGGACAACCGACACCTTGAGCGCCGCAAACCGTTATATCATGGAGAACTTTTTTTCCACCGCGGGCATCCCGCTGCTCGCCGGGCGCGATTTTCGGCCGGCCGATGATTCCGGCAGCCGGCCCGTCATCATCATTGATCAGGCCCTCGCTCTGACCTACTGGCCGGGCGAGGATCCCGTGGGCAAAGCCATCCTGATTCGCGACGGCACCACCCCGAAACCGCGCGAGCTCGTCATCGTGGGTGTCGCGGGATCCACCAAGCACTTCTCTCTGGAGGAGGCCGGCACCCCCGCCATTTACCTGCCGGTCCGGCAGATGATGCCGGGCAATCTCGGGTTTTTCCTTGGCCGCCTCAATTTCGTCGTCCGGACGGCAGGTGACCCGCTTGCCCTCAAGGAATCCGCCCGGCGCGCCTTGCGGGCCGTGGAGGGAAGCGCGACCGCCACCGTGCGCTCATTCGACGAGGCAATTGCCTGGGCGCAGGCGCCCAGGATTTTCAATGTGCGCCTGCTCGGTTTCTTTTCCAGCATGGCGGTGCTGCTCTCCCTCTTGGGCCTCTATGCCATCACAGCGCAGACTGTAACGGCCCGCACCCGTGAGATTGGCATCCGTATGGCGCTGGGCGCCGACCGACTTCGTATCGCCCGGCATGTGTTCGGATCCGGGTCGCGTCTGATTCTCAGCGGTATCGCGGGTGGCATTGCGCTCGCCGTGGCGCTAACGCCGCTGCTCGGTCACATGCTCTTCCAGGTGCGGCCGCATGATCCTGCGACTTATGGCCTGGTCGCGGCGGGGCTGGCGGTCACTGCCCTGCTGGCCACCTGGATCCCCATCCGGCGTGCCACACGCATTGATCCCATCATCGCCCTCCGCACCGAGTAGCACAATCTCCCCGGACTCCCCGAACCACCCCTTATCCCCCGATGCTGTCCACCATCCGCCACGGCTTCACCTCACTGCGTCGCACCCCGCTGCTCGCCTTCACGATCATCGCCACCCTCGGGATTGCCCTGGCGGCGACGGTGATTGTTTTCTCGTTCTTCAACTCCTACCTGCTCCGGCCGCTGCCCTACGGCGACCCGTCCCGCCTGCTGGTCGTCTACGAACAATCGCTGACCGGCGGCCGCGACAACTCCGCGCGCGTCACCTACGGCAACGTGGTGGCCCTGCAGGAGCGCACCGCCATGTTCTCCCGCACGGGCATTTTCCGCAACGAGTCCGCCACATTCCGCGGCGCGGACTCCACCGAGACGGCCTTTATCCAGCGGGTCACCGCCGATATCTTCCCGATGATGGGCGCCCGCGCCGCCCTCGGCACGGTGATCACGCCCGCCAATCTCCAGGTCGACGGCCTGCGCACGATCGTCCTTTCGGATTCACTCTGGCGCCGCCGCTTCGGAGCGGATCCCGCCATTATCGGCTGCACCATCCCGCTCGACCAGACGCCCTTCCAGGTTGTCGGCGTGATGCCTGCCGACTTCGTCGTGCCCTCCGGTGACGACAATCCCCAGGCCTGGGCCGCGCTGCTCCGCAGCGATTACCAGCCGGACGAACGCACCCTGCGCCGCCATCACTTTTGGGGTGAACTCGCCCCCGGCCGCAACCTCGCCTCGGCCCAGGCGGAACTCACCACGCTCGCCGCGAGCCTCCGCACCGAATACCCGGTGGATAATGCCGACCGCGGTTTCCGCGCCGTGCCGCTGCGCGCCGACCTGCTCGGCAGCTTCAGCCGGCAGCTGTTCCTGCTGCAGGGTGCCGTGCTGCTTGTGCTCACCGTCGCCTGTTTCAACTGTCTGTGCCTCCTCATTGCGCGGGCCCTCCAGCGCCGGCGTGAGTTTGCCGTGCGCCTGGCGCTCGGCGCCAGCCTGCGACACCTGCTCGCGCAACTCTTCGCCGAGTCGCTCTGGCTGGCCGGACCCGCGGCGGTGCTTGCCACCCTGCTGGCGAAGCTCGCGCTGCCGCTCGGCGTCTCGCTGCTGCCCCCGCTCGGCGCGCTGCCGGCGCCGCAGATCGACGCCACCGTGAACGCTGCCGTCACGCTGGCCGCGCTGGTGATCGCCGCCGGCTTCAGCGCTGTGCCGCTCCTCCACGCGCGCCGGATTAATCTTGAATCCACGCTCCGCGAGGGCGGCCGCTCGGCCGGCTCGTCGGGTTCCACCCGGGCGGCGCGTTTCCTCGCGGGCGGTCAGATCGCCGTCGCTCTCGCCCTGCTCATCTGCGGCGCCCTGCTCGTGCGGAGCCAGTCCGCCCTCTCGACCCTGGAGATCGGTCTGCCCGTCCGCGAATTCGACCAGTTCCGGGTCGGGCTGCGCGGCAACGCCTACCTCAACGCCGCCCGGCGGGCGCAATTTTTCGAGCAACTCCGGCAGAACCTTCTCGCCCTCCCCGGCGTGCGCGATGTCGGTGTTGTCAGCTTCCTCTTTTCCCGCCCGCCCGGCGGCTATCAGGGCTTCGTGCAGGAGGGCGACGGACTCCAACTCGCCGAGTCCCCGAAGCGCGCACTGCCCTGTTTCGTGCTCCCGTCCGCTTTGAACGCGCTGGGCTTCCGCCTCATCGAGGGCCGTTACCTGGCCGACACGGACGAGGCCGGCAAGCCGCCGGTCACGGTTATCAGCGCCTCCCTCGCCGCCAAATTCTGGCCCGGCCAGTCTCCGCTCGGCAAGCGCGTCCGTCTGGAGGGCCCGCGCTCCGAATGGGCCGAGATTGTCGGGGTCGTCTCCGACCTGACGGGCACCGGCGCCCAGCCGCGGCCGATCGACACCTTCTATCTGACCATCGCGCAATGGACGCCGCCCGGTCTCGGCATGGGCTTCATTGTCCGCCACAGCGGAATCCCGCCGGACGAACGCGCCCTGCAGCGAGCCCTCGCCCAAATTGACCCGGACATGCAGCTCTTCGCCCATCTCTCACCGAGCGAGATTTACGCCCGCAGCACCTGGCAGGTCACGTTCGTCACCCAGCTTGTCGTCGCCTTCGCACTGGTCGCCGTCGCGCTCACCCTCGCGGGTATTTACGCCGTCAACTCCTTCCTGGTCGCGCGCCGCATCGGCGAGTTCGGCATCCGCGCCGCGCTCGGGGCCACGCGGCTCGACCTCCTCCGTCTGGTTCTCGGCGCCAGTTTCCGGGTTACACTCGCCGGGCGCGCCGCGAAGGTTGACCCCATGGTGGCATTGCGCACGGAATGACTGAACAACGACTGCCAAACACTCTCTTATCTTCCCATGCGTATCCTCAGCCTGATTTTGATTTTCATTTGCACGGCCGCGCTGGGCCACGCCCTTGACCCGACGGCCTACACCGCCGCGGTCGAGCTCTACAACCAGCGCAAGCCGCTCGAGGCGCAAAAAGCCTTCGAGGCCCTCGCAGTGACCGAGCCCAACCACGCCGATATCCAGTTCTACCTCGGCCGGCTGGCGCTGCAACGCGACGACCATGAGAAGGCGGTCGCCTATCTCGAAAAAGCCGTGGCGCTCTCGCCGAACGACGCCCGCTATCACCACCGGCTGGGCGACGCCTACGGACTCTCCGCCCAGAAGGCGGGCATTTTTTCCAAGATGGGCCTGGCCGGAAAATGCCGGACCGAATACGAGAAAGCGGTCGAGCTTGATCCCAAGTCTATCGAGGCGCGCCGCAGTCTCATGAGTTATTACCAGCAGGCCCCGGGCATCGCGGGCGGCAGTGTGGAGAAGGCCCTGGCCCAGGCGCAGGAGATCAAGAAGCTCGATCTCAACCAAGGCCGCATCGCGGTCGCGACCGTCTATGCGACCGACAAGAAGTTCGACCTGGCGTTCGCCGAGTTCGAGGAGGCACTCAAGGCCAATCCCGGGGACTACGCCGCGTTGTATCAGACCGGCCGGCTCGCCGCCATCTCCGGCGAGCGGCCCGACCGCGGCCAGGCCGTCCTGCGGCAATGCCTCACGCTGTCCCCGCCCGAGAATCAGCCCGGCCACGCCGCCGTTCATTGGCGCATCGGCAACATTCTCGAGAAGCAGGGGGACAAGGCCGGCGCCCGCGCCGCCTACGAGGCGTCGCTCAAGGTGGACCCGAAGTTTCCCCAGGCCATCGAGTCACTCAAGAACCTGAAGTAACCCGCGCTTGCCGGGCACGACCTGGATGGCAATCTCTGCTACATGATCCACGCCGCGCTGCAAGACGAGCGCCGTCAGTTTTCCGTCGCCAGCGACGTATTTTTGCGCGTCCTGGCGGTCGTTTACTTCATCGCGTTCGCCTCTTTCTGGTGGCAGTTGCGCGGTCTGATCGGCCCCGGAGGCATTCTGCCCGCCCAGCCGTTTCTCGATGCGGCGGCGCGGGAACTCGGTCCCGGCCGCTGGTGGCAGCTGCCGACGCTCTGCTGGATTTTCGGCGGCGGCTGGTTCCTGCACGCCCTCTGCCTCGGAGGACTCGGACTCGCGGTCGCGGTCTTTTTCCGGATTCTCCAGCCGGTCTGCCTCGCCCTGCTGTGGATGTTTTACCTGTCGCTTTGCCCGCCGGGCCAGGTGTTCCTCAATTTCCAGTGGGACGCGCTGCTGCTGGAGACAGGACTGCTGGTGGTCTGGCTCGCGCCGTGGCGGCTGGGGGGCCGCGAACGCACCGACCCGCCCCGACTCGCCCGTTGGCTGCTCTGGTGGCTCTTTTTCCGCCTGCTGTTCATGTCGGGCCTCGTGAAGCTGACGAGTGGCGATGAAACATGGCGTAACCTGACGGCGCTCACGCTCCACTACGAGACCCAGCCCCTGCCCACCTGGCTAGGCTGGTGGATGCATCAGCTGCCGGCATGGTTCCACCGGCTTTCCTGCGCAATCATGTTCGCCACCGAGCTGCTGGTGCCTTTCCTGCTCTTCGGTCCACAGAGAGTGCGCCATTGCGCCGTGCTGGCGCAGATCGCGTTTCAAGTGATCATTGCGCTCACGGGCAACTACACGTTTTTCAATCTACTCACGGTCGCACTCTGCCTGCTGTTCCTGGACGATTCATGGTGGGTCCGCTGGTTCGGTGTCGCCCCCGCTCCCTATGGCAGCACGGCGGCGGGACGCCGTCCGCCGCCTTGGGCCATGCACGCGGTGTTCGCCGTGCTGCTCGCCGCCTCGCTCCTGATCACGCTGCCGGCGGCGGTCGGGCCGCGCCAGTGGCCGGAATGGTATGCCGGCGCCTTCCGTATCATCGCTACCACCCGCAGCGTGAACAGCTACGGATTGTTCCGCGTGATGACGAAGGAGCGGCCCGAAATCATCATTGAGGGCAGCGCGGACGGCCGCGAGTGGCAGCCCTACGAGTTCAAATGGAAACCAGGTGACCTGAAGCGCCGGCCCGGTTTCATCGCCCCCCACCAGCCGCGGCTCGACTGGCAGCTCTGGTTCGCCGCTCTGGCTTATCCCCGCTTCGATTCATGGATGACGCCTTTCCTCCGGCAGCTGGCGGCCAATGCCCCGGCAGTCACGGCACTGTTGGAGAAAAACCCTTTTGCCCGGGAGCCCCCGCACTACCTGCGGGCGGTGCTTTACAATTACGAGTTCACCACGCCGGCCGAGCGCGCCAGCAGCGGCGCCTGGTGGAAACGAACCACTTCCGCTTATTATTTGCCACCCACGCAGGTGCGCTGAGTATCATGACCATGCCGCCCCGGGAAGACTTTCTCGCCCAGCTCGCCGCCAGCGTGCGCGACGGCACCATCGTGAAGCTCACGCTCGGCAAGCCGCGCGGCGCCGACGCCACGCTGCGCAATCTCCTCGTGCGGCCCGTCACCTTGCGCGGCGCCCCGCACCTCTCCTTTGTCTGGCGCCACGACCGGCAGGACATCACCAAAAACCATGCGCCCGAGGACGCCATCACCGCGCTCGCCGCGCTCATCGGCACGGATTTCCACAGCGCCCACCTCTTCACGACCACGCGGATGGCCCAGTTGGAATACAACAAGAAGAGCGAGCCGCGCCTGACTTACGGCCCGACGGCGGACGAAAAGCCCGCCGAGGCGCACGACCGGCAGAAAAAACGCCTGCTCCCGGAGCAGAGCCATGCGTGGCTGGAAAAACTCGGTGTCACCACCGCCACCGGCGCCGTGCGCGAAGGCCTGGCCGACAAACACCGGCAGATCCACAAATTCACCGAGATCCTCAGC
>JAYUGX010000119.1:0-3181 GCA_043738215.1 Lacunisphaera sp. | reverse complement strand
TCGCCGGCGCCACGGGCTCCGGCAAATCTGTGTGCATCAATTCCATTGTCGCCTCCATCGTCTATTCGAAGAGCCCGAAGGATGTGCGGCTCATCATGGTGGACCCGAAGATGGTTGAATTGAAAGTTTTCAACAGTCTTCCGCACATGCTCATTCCGGTCGTCACCGAGGCGAAAAAAGTGCCGGCGGCGCTGAAGATTCTACTCAACCAGATGGAGCGGCGTTACCAGCAATTCGCCAAGGTCAACGTCCGCAACATCACCGGCTTCAACAACCGCAAGAAGGAAAAGCCCGAGCCGCTGCCGCCCGAGCAGCAGGCCGAGCTCGCCGGCGTTGCGGATGAAATCGAGATACCCGAGCGCCTGCCCTACATCGTCGCCATTATTGACGAGCTGGCGGACCTCATGATGATCGCCCCCGCCGAGATCGAAAACTCGATTGCCCGCCTGGCCCAGCTCGCCCGCGCCGCCGGCATCCACATTATCATCGCCACCCAGCGCCCGTCCGTAAACGTCATCACCGGCGTTATCAAAGCCAACCTGCCCTCCCGCCTCGCCTTCCAGGTCGCCTCGCAGGTCGACTCCCGCACCATCCTCGACGGCAAGGGCGCCGAGACCCTCATCGGCCGTGGCGATATGCTGTTCACGCCACCGGGCACCTCGAAAATCGTTCGCGCCCAAGGTGCCTTTACTTCCGACGATGAAATCCAGGCCATCGTCGATTCTCTCAAACGTAACGGCCCACCCCAATACGATCAAGCTGTCCAAGATAAGATCGATCAAGCTGCAAGTGAAGACGATGAGAGCAGCGAAGCGAACGATGACGGAGACATGGGCGACGACGGAGAGCTTTTCCAGCAGGCACTGGACGTCCTTAAGTCCAGCAAGCGTGCCTCTACATCGAACCTTCAGCGCAAGCTTCGCATCGGCTACAACCGCGCCGCCCGTATCATGGACCTTATGGAGGACAAGGGCATCGTGGGCCCCGACAACGGCTCCTCCCCCCGCGAGATCCTCGTGGATCTCGACACTTACCAGGCTTGAGTCGCGATTAGACTTTCAAAAGACCACCAAACCCACTTAACAAATCACCATGCAGACCATCGGCGAAAGGCTCGAGGAGGCGCGAAAGCGCAAGGGTATCTCCATCCGGGAGGCCGCGGAGACCACCAAGATTCGCGGCGACTACCTGCAGAAGTTCGAGGCCAACTCCTTCGACATCGACCTCCCGCCGCTCTATATCCGCGGCTTCCTGCGGTCCTACGCGCTCTATCTCGACCTGGATCCCGACCGTTTCGTCAACGATTTCAATTCGGTTCTCGCCCACGAGGGCAAAACGTTGCGCCGGGAGAACCGCGAGGTTTACGGTCGCGTGGACTTTGGCGATGCCGGGCGCGGTCCGGAAAGCGCCGTGCCCGCCAACGGCGGCGGGCGCTCGGCCCAGGATCAGGCGGTCATGCTCAAGTTTGCCCTGCTCGGCGGCGGCGCACTCGTTGCCATCGTGGTCATCATCCTGCTGGTTAACGTCCTCTTCTCCCGCTCCCCGGCCAAGCCGTCCGCCTCGGGGCAGCCCGCCGCCAGCACGCAGGCCGGGCCAGCCGAGAGCAGGGAACACACCCTCACCTTGATCGCCCGGGCGCCGGTCCGGGTTAAAGTCGCCCGCGTTTCGGACAATCAAGTGCTTTTCCCGGGCCTGACCGCCATGGCGGCCGGTGAGACCAAAACCATTCGTTACAGCAGCAAGTTGAAAGTGACGGTGGATGATCCGTCCAAGTTGATCATTGAAATCAACGGCAAGCGAGAGGACGTTCCGATTCGCGAATATGGCTATTTCTTTATTGAGCCGTAATCCGTTTTGAAAGCGCCGTCGCTTTCCACCACGCAATAACCCAAGCTGGCCGATCGCCGGCCTTTTTGTTTTTTTACCGCCGCAAGGCCACCGGTGGCCCGAGAATCTCGCGCAGAATGAACGCCCGGCGCAGGGCATCGGGATTGCGCAGGTCATCCCCCAGGGCCCCGCGAGAGACGGCGGCCGCGATCGTCTCCTTGTCACTCGAAATCTGGGTCTCAAACTCGGCGCGGCTCGCGGCCGCCGCCTTCATCTCCTGCGCCTGCCGCAGTCGTTCGGCCAGCGCGGCCTGCTGCTCGAGGATTTCAGCCATGCGCTGGGCCTCCACTTGGGACGCAACCCGGCGCAGTACCGCCGGCGCCGGCTGCGATTTAACCACCACCTCGCGCACGAGCGGCGGCAGTTCGGCCGGCGAAGGGCTTCTCGGCAGGGTCGCCTTCTCCGTAGCGTAGCCGCGCCCCCGTTCCTCGATTTTGCGCTGGATTTCCTCGCGGATCCGGCGGGTGCGCTCCGCCAGCTCCGGATCCTCAAAAGTGGTCTCCCTAGGCGGAGCCGGGTCATCCCCGGCCTGCGCCTGCCGGCGCTGATTCAGCCAATACGCCACGCTGCCGGCGATGGCGACGAGCAGTGGAATATGGTTTAATATCCAGTCCATGTTATGGAATGTATCAAGTGACCAAGTGCCAGGTAACAAGAAACTGCGGTGCATTCACCGTCACCAGTCTGAACCCTGTTACTTGATACTTGTTACTTTTCACTTCTTCCCCTCGGGGTGCGCGATTGAGCCGCGCATGGCGGTGTCGGACTGGATGTTTTCCATCCGGTAGTAATCCATCACGCCCAGCTTGCCGGAGCGGAAGGCCTCGGCCAGCGCGAGTGGCACCTGCGCCTGCGCCTCGACCACCTTGGCCTGCATCTCCTGCACGCGGGCCTTCATCTCCTGCTCGACCGCCACGGCTGCCGCCCGGCGGATTTCCGCCTGGGCCTGCGCGATGCTCTTGTTGGCCTCGGCCTGAGCCTCCTGCAGCTTGGCGCCGACATTCTCGCCCACGTCCACGTCGGCGATGTCGATGGAGAGAATTTCAAACGCACTGCCCACGTCGAGACCGCGGGCGAGTACGGTCTTGGAAATGCGGTCGGGCGACTCGAGCACAATCTTGTAATTTTCGGACGAGCCGATGGTGGAGACAATGCCCTCGCCCACGCGCGCGATGATCGTCTCCTCCTTGGCGCCGCCGACAAAACGGTCGAGGTGCGTGCGCACCGTGACGCGCGCCTTCACCTTCACCTGGATGCCGTCCTTCGCCACGCCGTCAATGGTCGTGCGGCCGCT
>JAYUGX010000118.1:0-20980 GCA_043738215.1 Lacunisphaera sp. | reverse complement strand
AGCGCGAGCCGGCGTAGGCCCCGGCCACCCCGAGACCGGCGCTCAGTCCGAGGCGCTCGGTGAGCTGGGTGTGGACGGACGGACCGAGTTTCACCATGAAGTAGGCGCCCTTGACCTTGTAGTTGCCATGCACCGTGATTCCGCCGACGACCGCGGTCGAGGTGCTGAGCGCGGGGTCGGGCGCGGCGGCGACCGGCGTGGTGGTTTCCCGTCCTTGGGCGACGACCAAATTGCCCGAGGAATCAAACAAATCAACGAAACTCGGGGCGGTATAGGGCGTGGCCGGGGTGGTGGCCGGAGCGGCCTGTCCATTGAGCGAATAAAAGTCGGTGTTGGTGTGCAGTGTGGCGGCGATGTCGCTCCCGATCTTGTTGTTGATATCGTTCAGGGCGATGCCCGTGAGCAGGCGCCATTCCGTGTGCTTTGACAGCCGGCCAAGCGTGTGCTCGAACTGCAGTTCGATGCCGCCGGAAGGCCCCTGCTTTTTGTCCAGCATGGCCCCGTCGCTGGTGGCGCTGTAGGTGCTCATGGCGATATACCCGGGACGCCGGGTCGCCTGCTCCGGTGCGCCATAGGACCAGCTGCGGGTGAGGCCGGGGGTGTAGCTCAGGAAATTACCGGTCACAACGGTGTTGTTGGTCGTGCCGATGACGTTGCCATTCGCGTCGGTGACATTGGTGGTGACTGTGGTGGTGGTAGTATAGCGGCCGCCCGGCGGGGAGGTCTGGTTGCCATTGGCGTCGAGCTCGTTGGGGCGCGGCACGTCAATGCTCACATAGCCGTTGTTGTAAGCGCGCTGGACCGCGCCCGCGGAAGCGGGCGCCGGCGTGACGCTGAAGGGCACGACTCCCAAATGGCTGAAATTCACCTTGGCGCCGGAACTCAGCAACCGGAAACCGACGGACACGGTATTCTTCGGCACATACCAGTCGGCGGAGTCGGCGCGCGTCAGGGCCACCATGCGCTCATCCTCATTGCTGCTGGTCTGGGCCGCGAGCAAAGCCGGCAGGGCGAGGAGGCTGATCGCGAGGGCAGACTGAAGCGGACGGAGCGTCATAAGGGAAATGGAGATAGGGCCGGCTGGGGGCCTTGGAAAGGTCAAATTGAACAAGGTTCCGTCTCAGGCCTTTTCCTTGGCCTCCGGCTGGATCATGCCGGCCTTGAGCATGCCCTTCTTGAGATCCTCGGCCTTTTGCTCCAGTTCGGTCTCCTTTTCCTGCTGGGCCTGCATTTTCTCGAACAAGGAGGTCTCGCTCTGGTTGAGAAATTCCTCGCGTTCCTGCTGGGCCGCGCGCTGCTCCTTGATGGAGGCCTCCTGACGGTCCAGTTCCTCCTTCAATTTGAGGAGGGCGGCCATTTCCTCGGGATTGACGGCCCCGGGCGCGGCCGAGGCCGCCGGTTGCTTGCGCATGGCGTCGATGACCTTTTCGCGAGCCTGCAACAGGGCCTCCGTTTCCGCCAGTGCCCGGTCGCGCTCGGCCAGTTTGTTTTCGGCCTCGGCCAGCGCCATCTCGCGTTGGCTCGCTTTCGCCTCCAGCGCGCGCAGGGCCTTTTCCAGACTTTCCACCTGCGCCCCGCTGAGCGTCGGTGTGCCACCCCAGGGTGGCCGGGATGCAGACATAATCGCGTCGATGGATTTGCGGGCTGCCGCCGTGGCTTGGGAGGCCTCTTGGGCCCGTTGCAGCGGGCTGATGCGGCGGGGCAGCACCAGCGGCTTGGGCCCCGTGGGCTTGACGGGAAATTTGATGTCACCCGGCGGCGGAAAGGCCGGCCCGGGAGCGGCGGCGGTCGCATGGGGCGTCGCGAACGCCGGCGGGAGCGGTGCCCCGGGTGCAGAAGCTGGCGCGTTGGGCGACGGCGGGGCGAACGCCGGCGGGAGCGGCGCCCCGGGAGGAGTTGGCGTCTTCGGGTCCACAGATGAAAATTTGCAGGATTAACGCTTGCCGAACAGCCGGGAAAACATCCCGCCCTTTTTCTCCTCAGTAGCGGTCGCCGCCTTGAGATCGACTTTCACCACCGCCGAAATCAGGCGCACCGCAATGGCTTCACGTGCGTGATCATTAATGACAGCAAAATAGCGCGCATAGGTGCTGCCGTCCGACAGATATTGGACCAAGGCGGCTTTGCCGTCCTTGAACCAATCCAGCGCGGCCAGCACCGTGGGACGCAACCCCGACTCGAGTTTTTCCACTTGTTCCTTGGTGATGGTCTTGGCACTGGCGGTGTCGGCCGTGTTGAGCTTGGCTCCGTAGGCCTTGGCCAAGGCCAGCTGATCCGCCCGGGGCAGCCCCGCCGCGATTAGTCCGATGGCCTCCGCGAGATGGAGACCGGTGCTGCCCTTGCGATAGGGCAGGAATTGAGCGATGCCCTCCTCGTCACCCTGAGTCAGGGCATTCAACGCGTTGCGGAAATCGCCGCCCAGCACCACGCGAGTGGACATCTGCTGGCCGAGATTGGCAAAGCCGCCGATGGTGCTGATGCCCTCGGAATTGCAAACGATGCGCGTGCCTTCGCTGAAGTTGGCCAGGAGGAGCGGATAATTCTCCGGGATGCGCAGCCGGGCCAGGGTCTTGAGAATCGGGTTCTCCTTGGCTGACGTCTTTTCGACCTCGGCGACCATGTCACCAAAGGGATCATCGAAGGCCAGGGTCTCCTTGAGAATGCCGATGAGATGGTCGGCCTTGTCAGCGCTGCCGGCGATTTCCGGCATCAGCAGCAGCTCATCGTAGGTGAAATCAATGTATTTGCCCGGCTTCTCCTCGGGGCCGGCATGGGGCCACTCCTTGGTGTCGAGGTTCTGCGCGAGGCTGATGAGCGAGGTGTCCGCCATGATGGAATGGCGGAACTTTTTGCGGATTTCGTCCCATTCGGTGGAGTTGAACTTGGCCATGGTGGTGTGGATTCCTTAGAAGGTTCAGGGCGGGGCGTTCTCGATGATCTCGGTGGCGAGCTTCAGGTAGTCGTTGGCCACGCTGTCCTCTTCGTTGCCCTCGGTGCCGACGAGGAACACCGGGAGGCCGAGCGTGACGGCGCGGCGCACAATCATCGCGTCACGAATCTGCGTCGTGCAGATCTTGGCGGACGGCGCGCAGCCGCGCTTCTGGGTCTTGAATTGATTCAGGCGAAGCTGCATCCGCATCTTCGGCACCTCAATGTCGGTGTTGGTCTTGATCGAGTTGAAGACGATGCCGTAGACCTGCGAGGCCGGGCCCATCGCGGTGGTGCGGAAACTGGCCGAGGATTGCTGGAAGCGCAGGAGCTTCTCCACCAGCAGGGTGAAGCCGATGAGGCTCAGCGCATCGGGATTGGACGGCACATAAATTTCGCCCGCGCAATAGACGCCGTTCTGCGAGGCGCGCAGGACATTCGGCGGGCAGTCGAACAGGATGAAATCGTAGTTGCTCTCGAGCTCGGCGAGCTGCTCCTGAAAAATGACGTAGGACGGGCGTTTCGGGTCGGGTTTGTAGTCACCCTCAAGATCCACCAGGTTGAAAGTGGTCGGCACGAGATCGAGACCGGGGAGTAGTTTCTCGCCATCCTTGCCCTCCACCACGTCCTTGATCACGCAGTCTTTCAGCCGCGCCGTGCCCGGATCGAAGATGGAATAAACCGAGCCAACGCCCGTGGCGTTGATCTTGTTCCAGCGGTCCAGCTTCATCAGCCAGATGCTTGCGTTGGACTGCGTGTCAAAATCCATCAGCAGCACCCGCATGCCGCGGCGCGCCAGGCTGGCGGCCGTATTTACGATCAGCGAAGTCTTGCCGACACCGCCCTTGTAGTTGAGGAAGGCTATCTTGCGTGCCATTGGAGTTATATTAGTATCCAGCGATACCATGGCAATGGAGGCAACGGGCGCGAGTTAAAAATCTTACTAACTTTGAGATTCCGCCGGAACACCATTTCGGCCTCACTCGGCCCATGAGCGAACCCTGCCTGCAGGAGAAATTTGCGCCGGCCAGCATATGCTTCGGTTGCGGCCCGGCCAATTCCAAGGGATTGCGCATCCGGAGTTTTGTCCGGGGCGACGAAACGGTGGCCACCTGGCAGCCAGAGCCGCACCACGAGGCCTTCCCCGGCATGCTCAACGGCGGCATCATCGGCTCGCTGCTCGACTGTCATTGCAACTGGACCGCCGCCTGGCACCTCATGCAGCTCAACGACCTTGATCAGCCGCCCTGCACCGTCACGGCCGACTACACCATCAAGCTGCTCCGCCCCACTCCGACCGACGGCCCCGTGGAGCTGGTTGCCCGTGTGGTGTCGTCATCGGTCGACCGCGCCACCATTGAAGGCACCCTGACCGCCGCCGGCAAACCCCGCGCCACCTGCCGGGGCACCTTTGTCGCCGTGACTCCCGGCCACCCGGCCTATCACCGCTGGTGACGGCGATCGTTGCCCAAATGTCACGATTGGCTCACCCAATCGTCACCCGGGGCTGTCACGTTGGGCCATGCCCTGCACAGCCAAAATCCTCGCGGTGGACGATGAACCCGGGATCACCGACCTCATGCACTATCACCTGGTGCGGGCCGGTTATGCCGTCACCACTGCCGCCAGCGGCTGGGAGGCCATCCAGTCCGTCCGGGACGACCGGCCCGACCTCATTCTGCTGGATCTCATGCTGCCGGATCTCGATGGTTTCGGGGTGTGCGAAATCCTTCGACGCGACCCGCTGACCTCGGCCATTCCCATCATCGTCGTCTCCGCGTGGTCCTCGCCCGATTCCCGCAACCTCGGATTGGAACTCGGCGCACTCGACTATCTCACCAAGCCCTTCAGCCCATCGGCCTTGGTCGCGCGCGTGAAACGACTGGTCCACGCGCGCGCCAGCTGAAGCGCTTTAATTCGGCTCGATCCCGAACTCGATCGGCACCGTCATGCGGAACGACACGGCCTTGCCGTTGCGTTTGCCCGGTTCGAACCGCCATTTCAATACCGCCCGCAGCGCCGGCTCCTCGAATTCGCGGCGTGAGCTTTCCACCACCCGCGCCTCGGCCACCCGGCCCGTCGCGGCGACATCGAACTCCACCTTCACGGAACCGGCCGTCCCGCTCTGGCGCATCGCGGCGGGATATTCGGGCGCGATCTGCACCTTGGCGTTCGGTATTTTGTCGAGGTGGTCGAGTGAATAGATCCCCTTCCTCGAGATATCGCCGGGGCCGGACAATCCGATGTCTCCCGAACCGGGTGTCTCAGAGATGAGCCTGATGTCCTTGATCGGATTTGCCGGCGTCGGGGCAATGGGCATGGCGATATCGATTTGTTTGGTGATCACTGACTCGTCGATATCCGGCAACGTGGGCCCGCCCGCCATCGGCTTCACCGGCTCAGTGCTTTGCTCGGTCTCGTCATCGGGCGCCACCGGGTCCACGGGTGATTTCGGCGGATCGAACGTTGTGAGCGGCACTTCAATAAATTTAATCGACCGCTCGCCTTCCGGCACGGCCAGGAACAACGCGACGTGAATCGCCGCGGCAATCGAAGCAGGTAGCAGGAAACGTTGGATATTCATTGTGCGCCTCCAACTGTTACTACGGATGAGGGCCGCGTTTCTTAGACGGCCGTTCCACTCCGCCGTTGCGTTCCGCCCGTCGGCAGGCGAAATCGGGGCGCCGTGAAAGCCACCGACCTCGCATTTAATCAGCTGCTGGGCATCCTCCTGGCACCGGCCGGCTCGGTCCATCTGTTGGAGCTGCCCTTCACGCCCGCCCTGCACAATCATCTCGGCACGATGCATGCCGCCGCGCAATTCGCCCTGGCCGAGGCCGCCAGCGCGGAGTGCCTGCAGCGGCATTACGGCGCTGCAGTGGGCTCGGTATTCGCGGTGGTCCGGGGCGTGGAAGTGAAGTATCGCAAACCCGCCCTGGACGACTTGCTGGCCTACGGCGCCCCGGATGAAAACACCCGCGCCAACTTGGTGGCTGAGCTGACCGGACGCGGTCGCTCCAGCGCCGTGATCCTGATTGATCTCAAGGATCGCACCGGCACGCTCACTTTCCATGGCAAGTTTGAATGGTTCATCTCCCGGACGCCGCCGTCTCCCTAGACTTGGTTTGCTGGCGCTGGGGGCGATTCTTGCCGTCACGGCCGGCGCCGGCGAAATGCCGGACTACCTGCGCGTGGCTCTGGCCCAATTCAGTGCCGAGGTGCCCAAGGGCTGGGCCTATACACTCACGACGGTGCGCAACGAGCAGAAAGTCACCGAGCGCTACAACCCGGCCCGGCCGCCGGCCGAACAGTGGACCCTGCTCCGGCACAACGGCCACGCACCCTCGGCCGATGAAATCGAACAATACGCGAAGTCCCGGGCGGGCGGCCCGGCCGCCACGCCGCAGGCCACTTTTCAGAAAACCGATATCGAGCCCGGGAGCATCGCGCTGGTGCGGGAAGACGCCGAGCGGGGCGAATTTCGCTGCACCTTTCGCGAGGAATCCACCGGCGCGGACAAGATGCTCGGCCATCTCGCCCTGCGGCTGACCGTCAGCAAGCGGCAGCCCCGCGTGGAGCAATTTGTGCTGGAACTGGTCGCCCCCTACTCGCCGGTGCTGAGCGTGAAGATGCGGGAATTGCGGGTGCAAATGACCTTTGCCCCGCCCGCGAAGGACCGGCCCGGCCTGCCCGCCACCAACAGCTCGCATTTTCTCGGCCGGATTTTTTTCTTCCTCAGTGTGGAGGAAAACCTGCACGTCACTTATTCCGACTTTGCGCGGACCGATTAGCAGCGCTTCGCCCGGGGCCGGCCCGCTATCCCGTTGACTTTATGCCCTAATCCACTGGCTTGGAGGACTGTTGCACCTCTCCTTGTGAAAAGCCTCCCGTTTCGCTGGCAGCTGATCCTGTTCATCCTGCTGATCTGCGCGGTGACCCTGTCGCTCGCGTTCGCCGGCTTCTACCTCTATGATGTCCAGCGGTTCAACAGCGAGGTGTCTTCCCGGCTGGAAAAGACCCAGCAGCAAATGGTCGACAGGATGGTGCGGCTGCTGGAGCAAAATCCCAAGACCACCGACCTGCAGCTCAATCTGCTCGGCGCTGACGAGCAGATCGCCGCGGCCGCCGTGTTTGCCCCGGACGGCAAGGTGCTCGACCGCTATATCCGCCCCGGCCTCAACGAGAAAATCCCCCCGCCCCGGCAGGTGACCCGGTTTCTCGGTGACGAGCGGGGTGTGGTGTGGACCCCCATCGCCTCGGGGAACAACAGGAGCCTCGGCACGCTTTACCTTAAGGCCGAGCTCACCCAGGCCGACGATGATCGCGTGGCCAATCTGCTGCGCGGCTCGGCCATCGTCTTCCTGGTCTCGGTCATGCTGGCCGTGGTCATGGCCTACCGGTTCCAGGGGCGCATCACCGGCCCGATCAGCGAGCTCGCCCACGTCTCGACCCATGTGAAGCACGAGCACGACTACACCCAGCGCGTCACGGCCACGGCCAGCGGCGAGGTCGGCGAGCTGATTGAATCCTTCAACGCCATGTTGGACACCATCCAGTCCAACACCTCCGAGCTGGAAAAGGCCCGCGAGGCTGCCGAGCAGGCGCGGGAAAAAATCTTCCAGGCCAACGACCAGCTGGAGGAGGCCAACCGCACGCTCGAGGGCCGGGTCGAGGAGCGCACCCGCCTGCTGGCCAAGGCGGTCAAGGACGCCGAGGAGGCCAGCAAGGCCAAGAGCAGCTTCCTCGCGAAGATGAGCCACGAACTGCGCACTCCGCTCAACGCCATCATCGGCTACAGCGAAATCATGCGCGAGGACGCGGTGGATGACGGCGAGACGCGCACCGCCGAGGATCTCGACAAGGTGCTCAACGCCGCCCGCCACCTCCTCGGCCTGATCAACGATGTCCTCGACATTTCCAAGATCGAGGCGGGCAAGATGGAGCTCTACCTGGAGACGTTCGAGCTGGGCAAACTGGTCAACGAGGTCATCGCCACCGCCTCGCCCCTCATCTCGAAAAAAGGCAACGCCCTGGCACTCGACTGCCCGGCCGACATCGGCACGATGCACGCCGATGCCACGAAGCTGCGGCAGGTGTTGCTCAACCTCCTGAGCAACGCCAGCAAGTTCACCGAAAAGGGCACCATCACTCTCAAGGCCACGCGCCTGCCGAACGACGGCGAGGATCTCATGGAACTGGCCGTGATCGACACCGGCATCGGCATGAACCCCGAGCAGCTCTCGCGGCTCTTCCAGGCCTTCAGCCAGGCCGATGCCTCCACCTCGAGCAAGTATGGCGGCACCGGCCTCGGCCTCGCCATCTCCAAGCAATTTGCGCAGATGATGCAGGGCGACATCAAGGTGAGCAGCACGCCGGGCGTCGGTTCCAACTTCACCATCCGCATGCCGGCCATTGTGCAGACCAAGCAGCCCAAGGTCGTGCAGACCGCGAGCCACAAGCTCACCCGTTCCCCCTTCGCCACCACCAACCGGCCCAAGATCCTCTTCATCGACGACGACAAGGAAATCCGCACCGTCATCACCGAGCTGCTCAGCGTGAGCGGCTATGAGGCGCTCGAGGCCTCCACCGGCCAGCAGGGGCTGGAAATGGCCGCACAATACATGCCCGCCCTCATCCTGCTGGATGTGTTGATGCCGGGCATCGACGGCTGGACCGTGCTCACCAAGCTGCAGAACAAGGCGCAGACGGCCGACATCCCGGTCATCGTCGTCAGCGCCGTCGCCGACTCCGAGATGGCCATGTCGCTCGGCGCCGCGGGCGTATTGTCCAAGCCGGTGGACGCCGCCCGGCTCACCGCCGAGATCGCCGCCCAGTTGACCCCCCTCTCCAAATGCTTCGTGCTGCTGGTCGAGGACGACCCCGACTCCCGCACCCTGGTCACCCGCATGCTGGAGCGCGAGGGCTGGCACTTCCACGCCGCCTACAATGGTTACGCCGGGCTGCGCGTTCTCAAGAAGGGCGTGCCCGCCATGATCATCCTCGACCTCAAGATGCCCGGCATGAACGGCCTCGAATTTCTCAGTCACTTGGAAAAGAACCCTCTCTGGGCCAGGATCCCGGTGGTGGTCGTCAGCTCCATGGACATCACCCCGGAGATGCGGGATTTCCTCACCCCGCGCGTCGTCGGCATCCTGCAGAAGGGCCGCTTCTCCCGCGAGGAGCTGGCCGATCAGATCCGCCCCGTGATGCAATCATGCGCGCTTGCTGAAACTTGAATAGTCCCTATCAATCATCCCCCTCCACCCATGCCCAAGATCCTACTCGTTGAAGACAATGAAATGAACCGGGACATGCTTTCCCGCCGCCTGGAAAAGCGTGGCTACACGCTTTCGATCGCCGTCGACGGCGGCGCCGGCGTGGCCCTGGCCAAAAGCGAGCTGCCCGACCTCATCCTCATGGATATGAGCCTGCCGGTCCTCGACGGCTGGGAGGCCACCAAGCAGTTGAAGGCCGATGCCACGACCGCCGGCATCCCCGTCATTGCCCTGACCGCCCACGCGATGGACAGCGACCGCCAGAAGGCCCTCGGGGCCGGGTGCGACGACTTCGACACCAAGCCGGTGGAACTCGCCCGCCTGCTCACCAAGATCGAGGAACTCCTCAAGAAATTTCCGCCCAAGCCCAAGGCATGAGCAGTCCCGGCGCCAATCCTCCCGCGGCGGGATCCAGCCCGCCGAGTTCCCTCGCGCCTTTCCTCCGCGCCATCAAGTCGCGCGACCTCGAGGGCCTCGCCAAGCTGCGTCACGCCCTGCGCACCCCGCTCAACCAGATTATCGGCTATACCGAGATGCTCATGGAGTCGGCGCAGGAGAACAACGCCGGCGCCATCCTCGTCGACCTCAAGCGCATTCACTCCGGCGGCGGCCAGCTGCTCGCCCTGATCAACGACGCCCTCGCCCCGTGGAAAATCGAGGCCGGCAAGCTGGATTTCATCGGCCTGCGGTTCGACATGCGCACGCCGCTTAACGCCGTCATCGGCTACGCCGAGCTCTGCCTCGACGAGGCCCGGGCCGGCTCGCACAACGATCTGGTCAAGGACCTGGAAAAAATCCTCCGGGCCGGCCAGAATCTCCACGCCCTCTTCGAAAGCACGGAATACCCCGAGCAATTGGAGACCGGCACCGTTTCCGCGGAACCGGGCCCCGCCCAGGCCGATGCCCTGCTCGGCAGTGCCGCGGCGCCTGTCGTCCCAACGCAGGATTACGGCGGCTCGGCCCCGCCCATGCCCACCGCCCGGCTGCTGGCCGTGGATGACGACGAGATGAACCGCGACATGCTCCTCCGCCGCCTGCAAAAGCTGGGCTATGACGTCAGTCAGGCCGCCACCGGCCGAGAGGCGCTCCAGAAACTCAAGGACGGCAACTTTGACCTCGTACTGCTCGACATCCTGATGCCCGACCTCGACGGCTTCCAGACGCTCGAGTTCATGAAGGCCGACCCGCGCCTCCGCCACATCCCGGCCATCATGCTCACCGCGCTCGACGACGTGGACAGCATCGTGCGCTGCATCGAGGCCGGCGCCGAGGACTACGTGGCGAAGCCTTTCAATCCCGTCATCCTCCGCGCCCGCATCACCGCCTCGCTCGACAAGAAACGCCTGCGCGACCAGGAGCAGGCCTTCCTGAACCAGCTGCAATTGGAGCGTTCCAAGTCCGAGCGCCTGCTGCTCAACGTCCTGCCCAAGGCCATTGCCGAGCGGCTCAAGGCCGGCCAGCGCACCATTGTCGACAGCTTCATCGACTCGACCGTGCTGTTCGCCGACATCGTCGGCTTCACCCGCATCGCCGCCAAGCAGTCGCCGCACCGCACCGTGCAGCTGCTCAACGAGATTTTCTCCGGCTTCGACCGCATCGCGGAGCAGCTTGAGCTTGAGAAGATCAAGACCATCGGCGACGCTTACATGATGGTCAGTGGCGTGCCCGTCATCCGCCCCGACCACGCCGAGGCCTGCGCCACCGCCGCCTTCGAGATGCTCGAGGCCGTGCGCGTCTTCAACCGCCGGCACCAGCTCGACTGGAGCATCCGCGTCGGCATGAACAGCGGTCCCGTCGTCGCGGGCATCATCGGCACCAAGAAGTTTTCCTACGACCTCTGGGGCGACACCGTCAACATCGCCAGCCGCATGGAGTCGCACGGCCAGCCGGGCTTCATCCAGGTATCCGAAGCCACCAAGAAGCTTCTCGAGGGCAAATATGACTTCAAGCCGATGGGCTTGATCGAGATCAAGCACTCCGCGCCCATGCCCACCTACCTGCTCGGCCAGAAGGGCGCGAAAAACTAAGCCCTCGTTGGTAGTTGAGAGCTGAGAGTTGAGTGATCGGCTCGTGAGTTTCCTGCTCTCAACTTTCAATCTTCAACTCTCAACCAGGAATGAGCAGCCTGCGTCGCTCATTCCTTTGCCGTCCACTTGAAGACCAGCGTGGACAACCCGGGCAGGGTCAGGCTCAGCGAGTTCTCGTAGCCGTCGGCCGGCTGGGTGCTGGCGGGCCGGCCGCCATGGTTGCCGAAACCGGTGCCGCCGTAATACAGCGAATTGGTGTTCAGGACTTCCTTCCAGTAGCCGGCATGCGGCACGCCGACGTTGTAGCGCGGGCGGGTCAGGGGCGTGAAATTGCTCACCACCAGGTAGGCCGACTTCTGCGCCTCGTCCAGCCGCAGGAAACTGATGACGCTGTGGTCACCGTCGTTGCAGTTCACCCAGCGGAAGCTGCCGGGGCGGAAATCGGTGCAGCTCAGCACCGGGTCGCCGGTGTAGAGCCGGTTCAGGTCGCGCACCACCAGCCGCAGGCCCTCGTGCTCGGGTTCCTTCAGCAGGTGCCAGTCGAGGCTGGCGTCGTGGTTCCACTCGCCGCGCTGGCCGAACTCACTGCCCATGAAGAGCAGCTTTTTCCCGGGATACAGCCAGATGTAGCCGTAGAGCGTGCGGAGGTTGGCGGCCTTCTCGGCCACGCTGCCCGCGGCCATCTTGCTGAGCATCGACGCCTTCATGTGCACGACCTCGTCGTGCGAGTAGACCGAGATGAAATTCTCGGAATACTGGTAGATCATCCCGAAGGTCAGCTTGTCGTGCGACCACTTGCGGTGGATGGGGTCCTTCTGGAAATACGCGAGCGTGTCATGCATCATGCCCATGTTCCACTTGTAGTCGAAGCCGAGGCCGCCGTCCTTCGTCGGCCGGCTGACCATCGAGAACGCCGTGGACTCCTCCGCGATGGTGAGCGCGCCGGGGTAATACTGGTGCACCAGGTCGTTCACCTGCCGCAGGAAGTTGATGGCCTCGATGTTCTCCCGTCCGCCGTATTGGTTGGGGATCCACTCGCCGGCCTTGCGCGAGTAGTCGAGGTAGAGCATCGACGCGACCGCGTCGACCCGCAGGCCGTCGATGTGGTAGCGCTCCAGCCAGGACAGGGCGCTGGCGATGAGGAAGCACCGCACCTCGTGCCGGCCGTAGTTGAAGATCAGCGTGCCCCAGTCCTGGTGCGCGCCGAGCCGCGGGTCGGCATGCTCGTAGAGATGCGTGCCGTCGAACTGGGCCAAAGCGAAGGCATCACGCGGGAAGTGCGCCGGCACCCAGTCCACGATGATGCCGATGCCGCGCTGGTGCAGGTGGTCGACGAAGAATTGGAAATCATCCGGCTTGCCCCAGCGGTGCGTCGGGGCGAAGAAGCCCGTCACCTGGTAGCCCCACGAGCCGGTGAAGGGAAACTCGCTCACCGGCAGCACCTCGATGTGGGTGAAGCCCATCTCGCTCACATAATCCGCCAGCAGCGGCGCGAGTTCGCGGTAGTTGAACGGCCGGTTGGCCTCCGCCATGTTCCGCCGCCACGAACCGAGGTGCAGCTCGTAGATGGACATCGGCCGGTCCAGCTGCCCGGCCGACGCGCGGCGCTTCGCCATCCAGCCGGCATCGTTCCACGCGTAGCGGCTCGTGTCGCAGATGATGGCTGCGTTGTTCGGCGGCGCCTCGAAATACGTGCCGTAGGGGTCGGTCTTCAGCCGCATGTGCCCGTGCTGGTCCCAGATGGCGAACTTGTAGAGCTCGCCCTCGCGCGCGTCGGGCACGAAGAGCTCCCACACGCCCGAGCCGCCGAGCGGCCGCATCGGGTGGTAGCGCGGATCCCAGCCGTTGAAATTGCCGACGAGCGACACGCGCGAGGCGGCCGGCGCCCATACGGCGAACGCCACGCCGGGCACGTCGCCCATCATCCGGCTGTGCGCCCCGAGCTTTTCATAGATGCGGTGCTCGTTGCCCTCGTTGAACAGGTAGAGGTCCTGTTCCGACAGCGACGGCAGGAACGAGTAGGCGTTGTGGACCTGGTGGATGTCGCCCCACGAGGTCTCGTAACGCAGCTGGTAGCGGAAGACTTTTTTCCCGGGGAGAAAGGCCTCGAAGAATCCCTCGGTCGCGAGCAGTTTCATCTCGTGCACCGGCACCCCCGGGACATCGAGCTCCACCACCGAGCATTTCACCGCCGCCCGCATGAACGCCCGCACGACCACCCCCGCCTTGCCCCCGTGGGTCAGCGGGTGCATGCCCAGCCAGCCATGCGGGTTGGCCTGATGATTCCCGAGGAAGGCGTTGAGTTCGTTGACGGGTATGATCACAGGGCGGAGTCCCTTAACTGTGTCCGGCTCCCGCACCGCGTCCACCCGAAACGGAACACCTCAATGAAGTCCGTGTTAAAGAATAAACCAAGGCAGCCTTGACCACGGATGGCACAGATCGACATGGATAAATGCAGATGGCCAGCGGTTCAGCTCTATTCGTGTTCATTCGTGCGATCCGTGGTTAATTCAGCTCGTTTTGCCTGTCTTCGTAAACTTCGTGTCCTTCGTGGTTAAATTGAACCAGCTCATCCCCGGAAATCTAATTGCGCCCACCCGCCCCGCCCGCCACTTCAGACTAATGCCCTGCGTCCGCCTCGCCCGTTTTCTTTCCGCCCTCGGCGCCGCCGGCGTCGTCGCGGCTTTGGCGCACGCCCAGCCCCTGCAGCCGGTGATCACCGGCAAGCTGTTCAATTACGACTATGCCACCAAGCAAACCGTCGTCACCGGCGACGCCCGGCTGGTCTACGGCGACACCGTGCTGACGGCCGACGAGATTCACTACAACACCGCCACCAATCTCGTCTCGGCCAAGGGCAACTTCGTGCTCACCTCGGGCAAGCGCCGCCTGGTCGCCGAGGAGGGCTCCTACGATCTCGCCACCAAGGGCCTGCATGTCCGCCACCTGCGAATCGGGGAATTTCCCATCTATATCTCCGGCGACACGGTCGAGGGCACGCTGGACGAGCTCATCTTCACCGACGCCACCGTCTTTTTCCGCGAAAACGCCAAATACACGCCGTCCATCCACGCGCGGCGCCTCATCTACGCCCGCGGCAAAATCGTCCGGGCCGAGGGCCTGCGCATCGGCCTGCTCGGCGGACATTTCCTCTCGTTGCCGCACTTCGAGCAGGCGCTCGACACCGATTTTGTTTCCTACCTCAGCGCACAGGCGGGCTACCGGGGCAGCCTTGGCCTCCTGGCCGAGCTGGGCCTGCATGTGCCGGTGGCCGCGGGGGTCAATCTCGGCGCCGACGTCGGCCTCTACTCGGCCCGCGGGATTATGGCCGGCCCGTCCGGCCGTTATCACCGCGCCAGCGACGACGGCTCGGTCGACGGCTTTTTCCGCTCCGGCTACATCAGCGACAGCGGCGACCGCAAGACCGACATTCTTGGCGCACCCGTGCCGCGCAGCCGCTCCTACCTGGCTTGGGAGCACCGCCAGCAGGTCGGCGAACATTTCACGCTCAGCGGCGAGTTCAACTACTGGAGCGATTCCGAGATCCTGCGCGACTTCGACCACAAGCGCTTCGATAACGTCCAGCAGCCCGACTCCTTCCTCGAGACCGCCTACACCGGCGACAATTACTCGCTCAGCGCCTTCGCCCGTGTTCACCCCAATGCCTATCACCGCGTGCAGGAGCGGCTGCCCGAGGTGCGGTTCGATTTGTTCCCGATCGCCCTGCCCCTCGGATTTCACGAGCGCTTCAATGCCAGCGCCGCCGTGCTGCAGGCCGACGCGTTCGGCACCGACCCGGAGCTCCGCACCAACCGCCTCGATGCCTACTACGGCCTCTCCCGCCCCATCGCGCCGGTGCCGTGGTTCAGCTTCACGCCCGTCGCCGGCGGTCGCGTGACCCACTACACCGATGCTCTCGGCGGCAGGGACAACTACACCCGCACCATCGGCGAGGTCGGCTTCGACGCCCGCCTGCTCGGCAGCGGCACCTTCGATTTCAAGAATCCAATCTGGGAGATCGACGGCCTCCGCCACCTCGTCGAGCCCAAGCTCTCCTATCGTTACGCACCGGAGGCCGGCAATGGCCGCGCCTTCATTCCGCCGATCGACCGCCGCGTCTTCTCCACCTACCTGCAGCCGCTCTCCATCGGCGACGCGCGCAACCTCGACGACCTCACCGCGCTCAACACCCTGCGCCTGTCGCTGGGCAACACCCTGCAGACCCGCGACAAAACCTACGGCTCGCGCAACCTCGCCACGCTCAACTTCGCCGCCGACTACCGCTTCGACCACCCCGCCGGCTCGCGTGCATTCTCGGATGTCTACACCGAGTTCACCCTCACGCCCGCACCGTGGCTGCGCTGGGAGGTTTTCCACCGCTTCGACCCGCACCGTCCCAGCCAGCAGGAACTGAACACCGCGCTCAACCTCGTGGACCAGGAATGGTGGTCGCTGCGCCTCGCCACCCACTACCTCCGGGGCAACTACGAGGAATACTATCTCGAATACCGCCAGCGCCTCAACGAGGCTTGGGATGTCACCGGCCTCTGGCGCTACGACGCGCGTAACAACCGCTTCAACGAGCAGAGCTACGGCTTCTGGCAGCGGCTCGGCCAGACCTGGGCGGTCAAATACGAGGTCTCCTGGTTCAACGGCCCGCGCCGCGAGAGCTCCTTCGCGCTCAACATCGAGGTCGAGCTGCTGAAGTTCTGACCGGAGTTTTTCGCCACTGATTTCACGGATTTACGCGGATAAAGACACAATCCATCCGTGCCCATCCGTGTCATCCGTGGCTAAACTCCTTGTATGAATCCCAACATCGCCGCCAACCAGCAGCGCCTGTTCCTGGAATTCCTCGCCGAGTTGCGCCCGCACCTGCGTCGCGACAGCGGCCTGCCCGGGCGGATCAAGGCCATCTTCGCCCGTAACCGCTCCCTCGGTTCGCGCGACCGCCGGCTCTACCGCGAACTCATCTACACCGCCGTGCGGTTTTTGCCGTGGGTTGACGCACTGTTGGACACTGACCCAGCAACCGCCGCCAAGATCATTGCGTGGCTTATGCCGACGCTGCCCCCGACCGAGGCCTACCAGAACACCATCTGCGGCGAGTGGGTGCTCGCGCCCGAGAAGGCAGATTTACAGACGAAGGCCTTCATGCTGTATGCCTATTGCGGTGGAGCGCGGCCTCCGGACGCGCTTTCTTCAACCCGTCCGGAGGCCGGGTTCCACCCCTTCGACTCTCAAGCCCTCCTCCCCGCCTGGTTTCACGAGCACTGCCCCGCCGCTTTTACCGAGCCGCACCTGACCTCCCTCCACACCCGGGCCTGGATCTGGGTTCGCGTGCAATGCGCCGACCGCCAGCTCGTCGTGAGCGAGTTCCTCGACCGCCAGTGGGCCTTGGGTCTGCCGGCCGATTTCCCCGACGCCATCTGCCTGCCGCCCAATGCCGAGGTCGCCAACACCGACGCCTACCGCCGCGGCTTTGTGGAAATCCAGGACCTCGGCTCGCAGATGGTGCTGGCCCACGCTCCAATCGCGCCCGACGAGCGCTGGCTCGACGCCTGCGCGGGGGCCGGCGGCAAGACCCTCCAGCTCGCCCGTCTGGTATCAAGCGGACACGTGGACGCCACCGACATCCGTCCGGAAATCCTCGAAGAACTCCGCGATCGCGCCAAGCGCGCCCGCCTGACCAATGTTCGTATTACGAACAAACCCGCCGACGCCTACGATGGAGTGCTGGTGGATGCGCCGTGCTCCGGCTCCGGCACCTGGCGGCGTCAGCCTCACCTGAAGTGGTGTATGGACCCCTACGACATTGTGGCTTTTGCCGGATTGCAGCTGGCAATTCTCTCTGCCAACGCGCCGCGCGTGAAATCCGGCGGGCTGCTTATCTACGCCACCTGCTCGCTCAGTCACTACGAGAACCGCGACGTCACCGCCGCGTTCCTGAAGTCCCATCCGGAGTTCAAAGCCGAACCTCCCGCCAAGAACTACGGCGGCGAGTTCGACGGCCTCGGCACCACACTCCTTCCCGGCACCCGCAACACCGACGGTTTCTACGTCGCCCTGCTGCGCCGCTAGTCCGCATATAGGCGCCCTATTTCGCACACGGCGGCTGAGCTGTAGCGTTTGGCAGAAGAGAAGTGTCCTGCTGAAGGCTGACCCGCCTTCGCCTCGATGGGCTTCCGACTTCGCCAAGGCTTCGACGGACATGTCAGCGAGGCAAGAGGGTCGACGCTGCTCAAGTGTTTTTCCGGTTGCAGGCGGGGCCGGCGGGTCTTCGTATCGGCCCGTGGTCGCCGAAGCCGATTATCGCATCAAACTCCCCGTCTTTGAGGGTCCGCTGGACCTCCTCCTCTTCCTCATCCGGAAGAACGAGCTGGATATCTACGACATCCCCATCGCCACGGTGACGCGGCAATATCTGGAGGTCATCTATGCGATGAAGGAGCTCCAGATCGAGGTGGCGGGCGAGTTCTTCGTCATGGCCGCGACCCTCATGGAGATCAAAAGCCGGATGCTCCTGCCCAAGCACCAGCAGGCCGTCGACCCCAACGCCGAGGAGGACGACCTCGACCCGCGCTGGGAGCTCATCCACCAGTTGCTGCAATACAAGAAGTTCAAGGAGGCCGCCGGCAACCTGGGGCAGATGTCGCTCGACGCCCAGAACATGCTGGCCCGCCCCGGCTCGGCCTATATACTGGCCTCGGAGCGCCCCCTGAAGCACGTCGACCGGCTCGACCTGTGGAATTCATTCAACCTCGTCCTCCGCCGGCTGGCCGAAAAGCTGGTCGTGGGCGAGATCCACGCCGAGCAGGTGACCGTCGCCGACCAGATGGAATACATCCTTGAGCGCCTTAAGACCCAAAAATCCTTCGTCTTTTCCCAGTTGTTCCCCGGGAAAATTTCCCTGCGCCGGCTGGTGGCGACCTTCCTCGCCGTGCTGGAGCTGACCCGCCTCAAGAAATTGCAACTGGAGCAGACCGAGGCGTTCACCGACATCCTCTGCACGGCGGTCGAGGAAAACGCGCTTGAAAGTCCGGCCGACCCGCACACGGTGCCTGTCCAAGATGAAGAAAGCCGTCCGCCGCCGTAAAACCAAGTCCGCCCACCTGCTGGGCATCGGCCTCGACAACGAGGACGGCCACAAGCGCCTGACCTCCGCCGAGCAGTTCACCATCGTGGGCGGCTCCGACGAGACCCACGGTCGGATGACCGAGACGGTCATCAAGACCTTCGAGGAGCTGAAGGAGCGCGGCAAGCCCCTGGCCAAGGTGGAACCGCAGGAGCTGGCCGAGATCATTCACAAATCCACCCCGCGGTGACACACGACTCGGAATTGTCATCGCGAGGCGTGTCTGGCACGCCGGGGCGATCCATCTGGCTGGATTGCTTCGTCGTCCCCAGGACTCCTCGCAATGACAGAAAGGATAACGTCCTGTAGCGTCCCCGGCTTGCCTTTTTCCGCCCGCCAACTTTACTCCGACCATGTCCGAAAAAATCGCCCAGCTCGATAACGCCTCTTTTGCCGCCGGCATCGCCGGGGCGACGCCGGTCCTCGTGGATTTCTGGGCGCCGTGGTGCGGCCCGTGCAAGGCGATTGCCCCCATCCTCGATGAGCTGGCCACGGAGCTGGACGGCAAACTGAAGATCGCGAAGGTCAACGTGGACGACAACGGCGATCTCGCTGCCAAATACGGCGTCCGCGCCATCCCCACCATGCTCCTTTTCAAGGGCGGCCAGCTGGCCGAGCAGTTCGTCGGCATGATGGACAAGAGCTCGCTCAAGGCGAAACTCGCCGGGAAGATCTGAGGCGCGTCTATCTAACAAATGCAGGGCGGGATCTCTGATCCCGCCTTTTTCTTTTGGAGGGTAATTGTAGGAGCCTGCTTGCAGGCGATTCAGGCTTCCCGCACCGCGATTCAATTCATCGCCTGCAAGCAGGCTTCTACATCGCACGAATCCCCCTACCTGCCCCAAACCACCCCGACGCTCAGCAGCACGCCGAACGCCGCGAGGAACTTCGCCGTGTTCCCCAGCAGCGCAATCTGCTCCGCCGGCTCGTGCGACACCGCCAATCGACGCGTCAAGCTCGCCGCCCACGGCGCCAGCACCAGCGGCAGCAGCACCGGCCAGCGATAGCCGGTCAGCAGCAGTGCGGGCGGACAGATCAGCGCCACCAGGTTGGCCAGGGCGTATTGCCACACGGCAAATTTTTCCCCGAAGCGCACCACCAGCGTCTTTTTGCCCGCCCGGGCGTCGGTCTCGGCATCGCGATAATTGTTGGCCACGAGGATATTTGACGCCAGCAACCCGACCGCCGCCGCGCACGAGGTCGCATCGCCAGTCACCTGACCCGTCTGCACGTAGAAGGTGGTGTCCACCGCGACCAGGCCAAAGAAGATGAAGACGAACAGGTCGCCGAGCCCGTGATAGCCAAACGGGAACGGCCCGCCGGTGTAGGCGACGGCGCACACGATGCTCACAATGCCGATGGGCAGCAGGATCCATCCACCCTCGCGCACCAGCAGCAGACCGACTAGAAACGCCACGCCCAGCACTAGCCACGTGGCGGCGAGCATCGTGCGCGGTGCGATCAGTCCCGCCGCCACGGCGCGCCGCGGGCCGACGCGCGCGGGCGTATCCGCGCCCTGCACGAAGTCGAAGTAGTCGTTGGCGAAGTTGGTGCCGACCTGCACAAGCAGCGCAAAGAGCAAGCAGACGGCCGCCTTCGGGTAACTCGCACCACCGTGCGCGACCGCCAGCGCTGTGCCCACCACGACCGGAATCACCGCAGCCGGCAGCGTCCGCGGGCGCGCGGCCTCAGTCCAGCTGCGCCATGCGGGTTGGTCGGGCATATCAAGCGGGCAGTCTTACTTTCCCGCCACTTCCAGTTCAAGCACCTTGATTCGCTCGAGCACCACCGTGCGCCGGGCAGCGGGGTCATCGGCCGGCAATTGGGGCAAAACCTGTCGCAGCCAGAGCAGCGCCTCCTGCGGCCGGCCCAGCTCGCGCAGCAGCTCGGCATGGATGCGCGCAGCATAGTAAGGCGCCCCGGGTTGTTCCGCCGCGAACCGGTAGCAGCGCGCGGCGCTCTCCACATCACCCAGTTGGCGGAGATGAATGTTGGCCATCTCCACATACAGCCCGGGGTCCGGGCCATGCCAGCGGAGTCCTTTCTCCAGGAATCCCAGTGCCCGTCGCGCCTGCTCCTCAGCGGCACGCTGCCTGACCGCCAAGGGAGTGTCGACCGGCTGCCACGCCGGCACGTCGTAGGCGAGGATGCGGGCGCCGTTCAGCCAGAAATAGAGCGGGCGCTCGTCGGCCGCAACCGTCAGTTCGAGCAGCGCGGTTGTTTCCACCGGATCACGGCGCTCCCAAGCGAGATCGGCCCGCAGCCAAAAACCGCCGGCGACCACTGACCTCATGCCGCCCAGCACCGCCAGCATCCCACCGCGCCCCGTCAGCGACACCAGCTGCTCCTTGGCGACCAGTGTGGCACTTGAGTTCAGGTCATGCTCCAGCGGTCGCAGCAGAAACGCCGCCACCAGCAGCGCCAGCGGCAGGGCAATTGTCGCCGGCCTAGAATTCACGGTGCTTGAATACATGGGAGGCGAGCCCGACGAAAATGAGCACATAGGCGGCCCAGTAGCCGGCCAGCCCGAGCAACCGCGGGCCGGCGGGCGGATGCCCCATGGCCAGCAATGATTCCGCGTCGAACAAGCCGAGATTGGGCCAGAGACGCAC
>JAYUGX010000117.1:0-57828 GCA_043738215.1 Lacunisphaera sp. | reverse complement strand
CCGGCGGGAATGGCTCCTGGCCGGTCTCGCCATCGGATTACTCTCGCTGGTGGCCATCAATGCCGAGGCCTTCCGGAGCAAGATTCTCTACGACGAGTTTGTCCTCCAATCCACGGCGTTTAACATGCACTATTTTCGCGACACAGCGACGATGGTGCGGGGCTACGATATCCTCGGGGTCTTTCTTTCGACGGACAGCTACCTCGACAAACGCCCGAATTTTTATCCGTTCCTCGTCGCGCTTGTTCATGACCTGACCGGTTACCGCACCGCCAACGCCTACTGGCTGAACGCCGCGCTGCTACCTGTCACCCTGGGGCTGGTGTATTACCTTGGCCGGAGATTGAACGGCATGCGCGGCGGCCTGTTGGCCGTGCTGCTGCTGGGGTCGTTGCCCCTCCTCGGGCAGAACGCCACCGGCTCAAGCATGGAATTGCTCAATATCACCATGCTGCTCGCGGTGGTCGCGCTCGGCGCCGCTTATCTCCGGCAACCGGACGATACCCGGCTGTCCGCCCTGGTGCTCGGGGCGGTACTGCTGGCCCAGACGCGATACGAGTCGGCCATCTATGTCGCTCCCGTGGCGGTTATCATCTTGCTTGGCTGGTGGCGGGAACGTCGCATTGTCCTTTCCTGGGTCGCGGTGCTGGCGCCGCTGCTGTTGCTGCCCTACGCGCTGCAGAACAAGGTGCTGTCCAATTCCAAGTGGATGTGGGAGCTGCGGGACAGTCAGGAGACGCGTTTCAGTCTCGATTACTTCGCGAACAATCTCCGCAGTGCGGGCGAATTTTTCTTTAACACCAATGCCCACCTCGCTAATTCCTGGCCGCTGGCTGCGCTCGGGTTTCTCGCGCTGGCCTGGGTCCTGTGGCGATTGCTGCGGGCGCGCCCGGTTCCCGCCGCCGCGAACGCCGATCACACCGCACTCCTGCTGCTGGGCTTGGGCATGGTCACCAACACGGTGCTCATCCTCTTTTATTACTGGTCCAACCTGGGCGACCCCATCGCTTCCCGGTTCAGCCTGCCGTTTCACCTCGTGCTGGCTTTTGCGATAGTCGTCGCGGCCGCGGCGATCGACCGCCGGTGGCCTGCGAGCCTGGCGTTGCTGGGTGGCATGACCCTGTTTGCGCTGGGCGTCACGACCAGCCACCATGCCCAGCATCTCTATTCCTACCTGGGGATTGATGAGATCGAGTGGGAAAAGCGCTATGTCGCGGCGCTGCCGCCGGGCGAGCGGCTCATCATCACCAACAAATCAACGCTGCCGTGGTTGCTTGTGAAGACGCCGTCGATTCTTATCGGCCGGACCCGGCTGGTGGGCGACCGGCTCAAATACCAGCTCGAGCGTGGCACATTTCGGGACATCCTTGTGGTGCAATCCCTGCGCCCCACGACGGTGGAAGGAGACCACCAACTGGTGCCCGAAGACCGCCTGCCGCCGGGCTTCACCCTCGTCGTCATGGTGGAAAAGCGTTTCGGCACAAAGATCACCCGCATCAGCCAGCTGGTCGCGCTCGACCTGCCGCCGGAGAGCCCGCCGTCTCCGGCGAACCCGGCCGGCATCGACTGACGGGCGGACCAACCCATGCGCGCAACTGTCTCCCTCCCGGACGGACGCTGGCTGGCCGTCGCCTTGCTGCTGGCTTACTACATGGTGCTGGGACTCGCGCGGCCGGCCGGGGAACTGGCCGAACGCTGGCGCCGGGCGGGGGTTTACGCGCATCCGCTGCCATTTGTTGATCTGCAGGTGTTCCCCGCGGCCCGGGCGACGGTGGAGGACGGCGGCGAGCTCTACGGCGCAAGCTCCACTGATCCATTCAAGCGCCCCTACAATTATCCGCGGGTGTGGCTGACGTTCATGCGATTCCCCGCCAGCGACAACTGGATCCGCCTGCTCGGCTGCTCACTGGCGGCGGGGGCAGTGGCCGCCGTGCTGTTGTTTTGGGGCCGGCTTTCGGCGCGGGAAGGTTTGTTCGGCGGGGCCCTGCTTTGTTCGCCCGCCTTTCAGCTGGGGGTGGAACGCGGCAACACGGATCTGGCCATGCTCGCCTTGCTCGCCGGGGGCGTGCTGCTCACCAACGGAGGGAAACGATGGCGGCTGGCC
Organism: Lacunisphaera sp.; assembly: GCA_043738215.1. Lineage (GTDB taxonomy): Bacteria > Verrucomicrobiota > Verrucomicrobiia > Opitutales > Opitutaceae > Lacunisphaera. The sequence goes on along the minus strand of JAYUGX010000117.1, from coordinate 55,724 downwards.
GCGACCCTCTGGTGGACTGCGGCGATTCTCAAGCTTTACCCGGTGCTGGCATTCGGCGCCTGGTTCGGAGGATCGGCGCGGGCTTGGCTGAACAAGTGCTGGCTGCCCCTGGCTCTGTTTGTCATTTATCTGGCGCTGACCTGGCTTGATCTCCCTTCCATCCTGGGCAACACCAGCACCGGCTGGGTGCAATCCTATGGGTGTGCGGTGCCGGCGATGACCCTGGCCCAAGTGCGGGCCTTTCATGGGGTGGAAGAGGCCGGGGGCTCCGGGTTGCTCTGGATCGGGCGCTTGTTCGCGGCGGGCGGTGTGGGCTGGATGTTGTTGCGCGGCCGGAATCGTTCCGGCCGGCAAGTCGATCCTGCCCTCGATATGACCGCAGCCGCCCATCACGCGCAACTGGGATTCCGCATCGGGGCGCTGATATACATCGCGACCTTCCTGGCCGGCTCAAGTTTTGATTACCGGCAAAGTTTCCTCCTGCTCACACTGCCGCAATTGTTCATTTGGCGTCGTGCGGACGGCATGCTCCCGAAGCTGGCCTTGGTGGCGTTGTTTTTCTCCATGGGGACAAACTACCTGCTCGCCGGCTGGCCGGGTTTTTTCCTCAATGAGGCTGCCGGCTGGATCTTGCTTTTGGTCCTGGCGGCACTTTTGGCCGGCACCTGGCGTCCCGCACCAACCGCACCATGAATCCTCACCGGCCTTTCAACGAAATGTTCATTTCTCCTTCCGTCACCGGGCGGCTGGCCTGGCGGAAGGCCGGGGGCAACTAGATGGACCCGACCTCACCAAAGGCGCCAACGCCAGCTTTTGTCGGCTACCGTCCGGTGGTCCTGCTGGCGCTCATCACTGTTATGGGCTGGATGGCGGGCGCACTGTGGCCGCGTTTGCTCGTTACGTTGGGCATTTACGACTACGGCAAAACTTTTCTCGATTCCTACGCCGTGCTGGCCTCGCTCGACGCCGTGCGGACGGGCGCGGACCCACATGCGGCGAATCCGCTGGATCCGTTGCTGCGTCCTCATGTCTATTCGGACTGGTGGCTGGCGTTGCGCTGGTTGGGGCTGACCCGCGAGCACAATTTCCTCGTCGGCACGGTGTGCGCGGCTGCCTTCGCCCTTGCGGCCTGGGTCACGGCGTGTCCGCGCAACCTGAAGGAAACCGGCTGGCTCGCAGCCCTGCTGCTATCGCCTCCGATTCTGCTGGTCGTCAACCGGGCCAACAACGACCTGGTCATTTTTGTGCTGCTGGCGGGCTGCGGCCTGGCGGTGGCGGCGGCCTGGGGGCGTTCGTTTATCGCCGTGGCCTGCCTCGGGCTCGCCGTGGGTTTGAAATATTTTCCGGCGCCGGCCGCGCTGGCCTTTCTGTGGGTCCGGCCGGTCCGGCGGATGCCCGCCGTGTTGCTCGCGGCCCTGGTCGTGGTGGCCCTAGCCTTGGCGAGTGTGTGGACGCAGGTCGATCGCAGCAGGTTCACCATCGCTTCCGGAATATACACGATGGGCGCGCCCCTGTGGTGGCGCGATCTGGGCTGGACGGACAAGGATTCCGCGCTGCCGAGCATGCTGCTGATCCTGATTCCGGCCCTAGTCCTGGCGCTGGGCCGGACGACGGCAGGCCTGGCGACCCGCGGTGAACCGCGGGAACGCCTGCTGGCCGCCTTGGGTGCCATCGTGTTGCTGACCTGTTTTCTCGCCGGGGTGAATTATGCCTACCGCTGGATCTTTGTACTCTGGCCGTCGCTCTGGCTCTGGCGGCAAAGCAAGGACGATTCACTTCCGGGCCGGCAACGCTGCGCGGGCCGGCTGGGCTGCGGACTCGTGTTGCTCTGCCTGTGGCTGGATGGGATTCTGTGTCTGACGGTGAATCTGTTTTTTCCACAATACAGCCAGGACTGGCAGGGGCATCTGGCGGTAATCTGGCGGCGCTGGACGCAGCCCCTAGATTGGCTGTTGATGATGTTGCTCGCCGGTTGGCTGCTGGAAGGGGCGCTGGCCTCCGGCAAAGAATGGTGGGGCTTGCGGCGGGAAAAATAAGCAGAACCATCGGACTCGCCCGGCCGAAACAATTGCCGCGATTGAAATTCTCGCTTTCATAAAACCAGTGGATAAATTTACTCTGTGGATCCTGATGCGAGCATTACGCCGCCCAAGAAATTATTTTGGCCGGGCTGGGTGGCACTAGTGGCGCTGGTGGTGTTGGTCGGATCGGTCTTTTGGCCGGTGCTGAGTTTCGACTTCGTCCGGTGGGACGACGACATCAACATCACGCAAAATTCACTTCTGACGGAGCCTTGGTCCTGGTCACTGGCCGGCCAATTCTTTGAGGGTGCTCAGGCCTTGCGGTTCAAGCCCCTGCACTGGCTTTGCTTCCGGCTGCTGCATGCGGCCTTTGGTTTCAATCCGGCTGGCTGGCATGCGTTCAATCTGGGGCTGCACGCCGCGGCGACGGCCCTGTTTTATGTGGTCCTGTGCCAGGTGTTCCGTCTATTCGCGCCGGCCAGGGGAAAATTCCCGGCAGAGTGGGGCGCCTGGCTGGGCGCCGCGCTGTGGGCACTGCACCCGCTCCGCGCGGAAGCGGTGGCTTGGGCCACGGCGTCTCCTTATCCATTGACCGCGGTGGGTCTGCTCGCGTCGTTTGCATGTTATCTCAAGGCTCACGCCAATCCCGCTCAGTCGCGCCGCTGGCTGGTGCTGGCATGGGTGTTCGCCGTGGCGGCTTATGGCAGTTATCCCGTGGGGGTGACTTACGGGCTCTGGCTGCTGGTCGTGGACCGCTGGCTGTTGCCGGCGGACCCGGCGAAAGTCGGGCCGTGGAAGTTTGGCTGGAATCCGGCTTGGATTGCCAAGCATGCGTGGTTCCTCGCGCCCGCCGCCCTGGCCGTGGGGATAACCTTGTGGAGCCGGTTTACGGCCCCGGGCATTTTCACCGCGGCACCGACGGTTCAATCCGTTGGCATGCTGAGTCGCCTGGCCATGGCGCTGGCGTCGCTCACCGATCTTGTCCGGAGCCTCTTCTGGCCGGTGGACTTGACTCCCAACATGCCACCGCTGGTGGCGGTGAGCGGCAATGTCCCGCTGCTGGCGATGGCGTGGCTTGCGCTGCTGGGAATTGCCCTCGTCTGGCACGGACGGCAGCGGCATCCGGCCCGGGCGCTGGTCGGGTTGGGCTTTGTCGCGCTGGCCCTGCCCTGCCTCGGCTGGACGGAAAGACCGACTTGGCCGGTGGATCGTTACAGTTACATCGTTCATCTGGTTTTGATCGGCGGGCTGACCGGGTGGATGGTTTGCTGGGTGGGCGACATTCGATCGCGGCGCCTTGTGGTGAGCGCAACGGCGGTCGCGCTGTTGTTGATCAGCGCCTGGACCACCCGGGCCCAGATCATGATCTGGCGGGACAGTCCGGCGTTGTTCACGCACATGGAGCGACATCCGCACTTCGCCGACAACCCGCGCCAGCAGGGGCACGTGTATGTCCTGTGGGCCCGTTACGAAGCGGCGGCCGCACGGCCAGCCACGGCGGCGATGCTGTTTAACCGGGCCCAGCAGGTTTACCTTGCGGCCATCCGGGCCGCGGTGACGCGGCAGGATTATCCCGAAGCCCTGGCGCTGTCGACTCACCTCGAACATCAATTCACACTCACTCCGGTGATGCACCGGGAGCGGGGGGCCTGGCTGCTTCGACTGGGTTGGCGACCGGAAGCGCTGGCCGAGTTGCAGCTGGCCCGGGCCGCCCTGCCGGATGATGCGCGGGTCAAATTGTTGCTGGAGGAGGCGCAAAGGTAGGATGACTCCGCCCACGCCAAACTCGACGCTGCTTTCGCCGCGGGTTTTGTTCATCACCGGCTCATTGGGGGTGCTGCTGGCCCTGACCCTTTCGCCCCACGCCCGGGCCATGCTGGGGATTTTTGATCTCGACCGGTGGTTTCTCGATTCCCATGCCGTCCTTTACGCCAGTGACGCGGCCCGGCTTGGCCCCAATCCGAATGCACCCAAACCCGACGATGCACTTCTCCAGGTGCATCATTATTCCGACTGGTGGTTCGGGTTGGGAAAACTCGGATTGACCCGCAAGGATAATTTCCTGGTGGGCGGCGGATGGGTCCTCTTGTTCCTGCTGGCTGTCTTTGTGACGGTGAAACCGCGCAGCCGAAGCGAGGCCCTCTGGCTGGTGCTGCTGACCGGCAGTCCGCCGGTCTTGCTCGGCTTGATCCGGGCCAACAGCGATCTCGTCATCTTTGCTGTCTTGGCCATGGCCGTGCCGGTCCTGCGGACTGGCTCGCTCCCGCGGCTGGGGCTGGCGCTCGCTGCGGTGGGGCTGGCCACAGGGTTGAAATATTATCCCGTGGCCGCGGGCCTGATCTTTCTCCTGATCCCGGGGCCCCGGCGCATGCTGCAGGCAACGGGATTGGCCGCCTTGATTCTGGGTGCCGTGCTGGTGTCGGTCGGCTCGCAGTTGCACCGTGGCATCTTCCACGTAGAGCCGGAGATTTATACCATGGGCGGACGGATCTGGCTCATGGACTTGGGCCTGGCCGAACAGCCCGCCGTCATCGCTTCAATTGTTTTGCTGGGCGCCGCCGCCGTGATGATGGCGTGGCGTGGCTGGACCACCGGGCTGGCCCGTCCGGAGGGTGACCCCGAGACGCGCGTCGCGATGACGATGGCGGGCGCACTGCTCGTCATCTGTTTTCTTGGAGCCATAAATTTCGGCTACCGCTGGATCTTCGCGCTTTGGATGGCCCCCTGGCTGTGGCAGCACCGGCAAGGGTGCGTCGCGGCCCGGGTCGCAGTCTGGCTGCTGCCGGTCGTTTTGTGGCATGACGCTGCTCTCTGTCTGGCGACCAGTCTTTGGTTCCCCGGTTTAAGACCGGAGCAATACGATCGCATTCTGGTGGCCTGGCGGCTGGTCACCGAGCCGCTCGTCTGGTCACTGATGATATTGCTGGGCGGCTGGCTGCTTGATCTGACTCTGGAGCGCTGGCGCGAGGTGCGGGCGGGTGAGAAGGGCGGAGCTTAGCGGAATATCTTTGCCGGGGCCGGGGCTGATCGCTCACATGAGCAGGCTCTCCCCGTGACAGACTCGTCTGCCCTCTGTTTTTTTCTGATTGATGCCGTGATGGTGGGCATCGCTGCATGGCTGGGAGTATGTGTGGCCGGGCTGGGCCGGCGGGGATTGATTGAAGCGTCACTGGGCTGGCTGCTGCTAGCGCTGGCTTGGATTGCCAGTTCGGGTACGTTGCTCGGTATGGTTGGCGGGTTGGGACGGGCTGGTTTTTTTCTGGCGCATGCCGGCGGTCTGGCGGGCTTGCTCATCTGGCGGCAGCCCGGGCGCGAAGCTGGCCGGCAATGGCTGGACTGGCTTGCGGCGTGGCGGCGGTTGGGGCGCGGGGACACCCCGGAGGGTCTGCTGGTGGCCGGCCTGATTCTGGTGATGCTTTTTCTGGCGGTGCTGGCGGCGCAGGTTGAACCAATCGTGTATGATGCCCTGGCCTACCGGCTGTCGCGGATCGGAGCCTGGCTGCAGGACGGAGGGATCCGGCATTATTCGACCGATGATCCCCGGTTAAACTATATGCCTGTCGCGCCCGATGTGGTGATCGCCTGGCTGCTGGGCGCCACCAACGACGGATTCTATCTCGCCCCGCTGGCGCAGACCGCGGGCGGGTTCTTGCTGCTGGGCGCAACTTTCGGCCTGGCCCGGATTGCCGGGCTGGGCCGCCTGAACGCCTTGGGCGCGGTCGCGCTGGTGCTCGGCATGGCGAATGTCGCGGTGCAATTCACGACGATTCAAAGCGATTTGTTCACGGCCGGGGTTTTCTCCGCGAGCTATCTCCTCTGGCACCGGGCGCTGCTGCGCGGCGAGGGCTCCTGGATCGCGGGAGTCGGGGTGGCGCTGGCCTTCGGTTCGAAGGGAACGATGTTTTATCTGGCGCCGGGCGCGGCAGTCTGGGTGGGCTGGCTGGTCTGGCAACAGCGGAGCAAATGGCGGGCGCTGGGGCCGACCGCCGGCGGATTGGTGCTGGCCGCGCTGGTGCTGGTTGTGCCCGGCTGTTGGAGAAACCAGACGACCTATGGTTCGTGGTTTGGCCCCCGCGAAGCCGTGGTCCTGCACCACGGGGATTTTCATTCTCCCGCACAGTATGCGGAGAAGCTGGCCTTGAATCTCCACTCGTCCGCGGTGCAGCTGCTGGAGCCCAATGCGCAGCCGTTCTGGTTCCGAGACTCTTCTCGCGCAGCGGGTGAAAAGCTGACGGCCGGACTTTCACCGGAGGCGGATCCTTATGTCTTCATCGGGCAGTCCCGGCGCACGCAGCTGGAGAGGGTGATGCAGCTGACGGAACCTGATGCGGACGTGGTCACATGCGGGGTGCTCAGCGTGGTGTTTTTTTTTGCAGGCCTGGCACTCGCCGTGGCACAGTGCAACCGGGTGGCGGCCGCTCCGCAGGTGCTGGCGTGGGGCGCAGGGGTGATCGGGTATTTGCTGGTGCAGCATGCCTTGGTGCAATGGCACCATTGGGCTTTCCGCTTCATGGTGCTGGCGGCGCCATGGATTGGCGTGGTGGGCGCCTGGGGGGTGGGCTGTCTGCCGAGAAAGTTGCGGGTGGCGGCTTGGGCCGTGCTGATCATCTCGGCCGTGGATGTCTTTGGGTTTGTCCAATGGCGGACCAGTCAGGCGGCCTGGCAGGCCCTGACGCAGCCCGGGCGTTCCTCCTCGTATTATTACTACAGCCATTGGCGGGCCTGGGCCGGTCAGCTTGATCAGCCCGCCGAGCCGCTCCGTCTGGCCTTTCCAATTGACCATGCCCTGGCGTCTTTCTTTCGCCTGTCGCCCCCCCGACCGGTGGTGCTTGAACGGCTGTCCGAAATACAGGGCAAGACAGCCGAAGCCGCCCTGGGCTCGTCAGCCGGCTGGCTCGTGGTTCCCCTGGAACAATTCATGGGTCGAGAGGGCCGGGTCATGGGCCGGACAGGGTTGTTCGATCTCGCCGCCTACCGAACGCTCCAGGCCGGGGAGCGGCCGCATCCGCTGCTTTACCGCAATCGGCTGATCGAGGCGGGAGAATCGTTGCGGCGTGAGCTATTGGTGCGAACTTGGACCGACGCAGCGGTGCGGTTCGAGTTGGTCAACCAAGGTGACGCAGTTTGTCGTTTTGTCCTGCGCACACCGACGGGCGGGGTCACGGACGTGATGCTGCCGGGTGCCAGGCGGATTTTGGAGGTTCCCGTGCCGGCAAACATACTCTCATTGGTTACGATTGATTTCACGAAACCCGCCCCGGGTGCGGCGAATCAAGGCACTCTGGTAATCCGATTGGTGCCGTAAACTGCTCCAGCGAAAATCAAGGTCGGGTTTGCGCTGCTGCGCGCTCAATCGCGGCGGCGAGTTGATGCAGGTCGCCCTGCAGGGCCGCGCCCAATTCCGCTTGGTCAAGCCGGTAGACCAAGATCGAATAACCGGGCTGCGCGTCGGGCTGGCGAGCTCGCAGGTAATGGCACAGGCGGGCGAAGCGCAGCTGTTCGTAACGAGTCCAGGCGCCGGCCCATTCCGCGGGAGTGAGGCCGAGCTGCAGCTCGGGCGCGCGCGGGTTGGCCTTGAGGGCGCGGAAGCTGGCGTCGTTCAGCCGCAGTTGCTGGTATTGGCGCTCGTTTTCCATCGTCCAAGGGCCGCGCTGCGGCATATAGACATGCTGGAGCATGGAGGCGCTGAGGGCATAAAGGCCTGGTTCGAACCAATACCACGGGCGGGGTCGATCGAAGTTGGGCAACCGGGGCAGGAGCACGGCATAAGGGACGAAGCGGGCCGGCTCGTCGGTGCCGAAATAGGAAATATAGACCGGTTCGCCGGGATGGCGGTGGGCTGCGAGCCATTTTCCCAGGCCGGGCAGATCCTGGCCCCAGTCGAGCGAACTATCCACGAGATGCCGGTAGCCCTCGGCCGGACCGCCGGCCACCGGGCTGAAATAAGCAAGATAATCGGGATGGATTTTCGCGGTGACGGCGGCGTGCCAGCCGAGCAAACCGGCAATGATGGCAGCTATGACGAGGCCGCCGGTCCGCGAATACTGCCACGCTCGGGCGGCCGCCCAGCCCAGGGCGCCGCAAAAAATATAGAGCACCGGGTAAGTGGGCAGGATGTGACGGTGGCCGATGTTCAGGTGGCTCGTCAGGGAGAACAGCCAGTAGACGATAAACAGCGCCAGCAGGGGCGTGACCCGGTAGAAGTAGCGCGCCAGCTGCGCCCCGGAAGTCTTCCGCAGGCCCAGGGTCAGCAGCAGGGTGCTGGCCGCCAGCCCGGCGAGCAGCGAGGGCGGTGTCTTGTAGAGAAACGCCTTCGGGAAAAACTCCACCCAGCCGAAAATGCTGTAGTCGCCATCGAGGAATGCCCCGCGGGCCTCGGCGTGCTTGAGCACAAAGGCCAGCCCGTAAAGCCAGCCCTCGGGCAGCAGGTGCGCCGTGCGGCAGAAGTTGATCAGCTGCACCTTCCATCCACCGAAGGACAGCACGAAGCTCCACGGCAGGTTGAATTCGCCCGGGGGCAGCGCCGGATTGAAGACACTGTAGCGAAAACCGAAAAACGCCCAGATCACGACCACGGCGACCAGGCCTTGGACCGCGGTGGAGACAGCGATCGCCGCGAGACGGCCCAGCGGTGTCCGGAACGTGCGGCCGCCCAGGGCCAGCGGATCGGGGCGGAAGACCCGGACCGCCGCCATCACCAGCGCCAGCGGCAGCAGCAACACCGCGGTATATTTGGCCACGGCGGCCAGCCCCAGCAGGGCCGCGCTCAGCCACCAGACGCGCCACCGGCCATCGTGCAGGTGCCACCAGTAGGCGCCCGAGGCGGCGAGCAGAAAAAACGCCATGCACATGTCCGAGGTGGCCAGGCCGCTGTGCGCCAGCATGGTCGGGCACAGCGCGGTGAAGGCAGCGGAAATCAGCGCACCGGTTTCGCCCCAGAGCCGGCGCGACCAGAAAAACACCAGCAGCACAGTGGCGGCTCCGAAAAGGGAATTCATCGCGCGGGCGGTGAAGAGCAGCCAGGCGGGGTCGTTGCCGCTTTGGTAGAAATAATCATAGCCGACGAGCCAGACCTCGGACTTCTGCCAGGCCAGGGTGTTGAGCGGAGGGAAATTGGTGCCGCGCGCGGTGGCGGGCAGCGCCTGCCAGCGCTGGGGCAGGATGCCGTTTTCCGGGTGCAGGCGGTAATCCTGCCAGTGGTTGAAAGTATAGCCGCCGGTCACGTGGGCGAGCTCATCCGCCGTCGTGGATTTCTCCCGCATGGCGAGGGTGGCGAGGGCGGCATGGCCGAGCGCCAGCAGCAGGGCGAGACAGGTCAGCCCGGAAGGCGTGAAGGGTGATCGAGTGGGACGCAAGCGGAAGGCCGGATTGATAAGCAGTATGGACACGTTCCGGCGCGCCGCACAACCTTCGTGTGCCTATCGCATGAATGCCGAGGAATACGCCAACCTGGACCGGATGGAAACGGCCCACTGGTATTACGCCGGCAAACGGGAATTCGCTCGCGGCTGGCTGCTCCGGGTGGGCCCGCCGCGCGCGGAGGATCGGTTGCTGGATTGCGGGGCCGGCACCGGCCGGTTCGCCCGGGAGATGGAGGCGCACTGCCAGGTGCTGGTGCTTGACGACCACGAGGAGGCGTTGCGCATGCTGCGCACCCGCTTCCGTCCCGACCAGATCCTCAGCCTGGCGGGCGACCGGGTGCCGTTGCCCGATGCTTCGCTCGATTACGTCACGGCCCTCGACGTGCTGGAACACACGCCGGATGACCATGCCGTCGTGACGGGTTTTCACCGGCTGCTGAAACCGGGCGGAGTGGCGCTGGTGACGGTGCCGGCGGGCATGGCGCTCTGGAGCGATTGGGATGTGGCCCTGCATCATTTCCGGCGCTACTCCCGCACGCAGCTTACGGCGCTGTTTCCCCCGGCGCACTGGGAGTTGCTCCACGTGAACTACACCAATGTCGCCGTCTATCCGGCGGTCTGGCTCGTGCGCAGATGGCGGAAATGGTTTCCGCTGGCCGGAAGTGAGGTGCGGACCGAGGATAAGATGCCCGCGCCCTGGCTGAATGCGCTGTTGCGCTGGCTGTTCGTGCGGCCGGCTTTCTGGCGGGTGCCGTTCCCGTTTGGCGTCAGCCTCCTGCTGGTGGCGCGGAAACGGTAGCCGGGTCGTCGTAGCAGGCCTCGAACAGCGGCCGACCGGCGGCGTCGAGAAAAACCAGCTGCAACTCGGGTCGGCCCGGGGGCAGCGGGAGATTGTGATACAGGCAAAGCTGGCGGAGCCCGTCGATCTGGAGCGGCCAGGTGCACGGTTGCGGGGCGCCGGCCAGCTGGCCGAGGGCGTTGACCAGTTGGAGGGTCACGCGGCCGTTGTCCGCCTGCCATTGCTCCAGGATTATTGCCGGTTGACGCACATCGCGGAGCACGATGCGGGCGACGATGGCCTTGGCGGCGACGTTGACGGTAATCAGGCCCGGCTCAGTGCCGGTGGCGCCGGGTGCCCGCTGGAAATTTTGCGCGACAAAAAAGGGCGCGGCGCGGCTGGCCAGCGGTACGAGAAATTCATAGCCCGAGACGGCGAACAGCGGATGGTAGTGCGAGCGGATGAAGTCATTCAGCGGACCGGTGATGGTCATGTGCATCTTCTGGTCCAGGAATTCAATCAGGGGCCGGCTGCTGATTATCGCCGAGCGGGGCTCGGCGCGCAGGCGGGCGATGATGGCCTGCTGGTCGTCGGGACTGAGCAGCCAGAACCAGTGCGTGGCGTTGCGCAGGGTGGGGGTGGGCACTCCGCTCCAGAGATTGAAGCTGAACATGCCGGGCCGCGAGTAGAGGAGGCTGGCGTGCAGCTCGGCATTGGCGGTGAGTATGCGAAGGGCGTAGCGGACGTTTTCCGGCGGACGGACCGACTCGGCGCCGGGTAGGTTCAGCTGATCCGAGGTGCGCCAGCGGTCCCAACCCTGGTTGAGGAGCAGCCCGGCCTGCAGTCCGGCGGTGCCGAGTGCAATGGTGGCGATGGCCGTTTCGAGCCAGGGTCGGTGCAGGCGGCGCGCGAGATGTGCCGCGGCGTCGGTGAGTCCGTTGACATAAAGCGGCAACAGGAGAAATGAGCCCCACGCCATTTGACTGCCCGCGACCGGGTAGGCGTGCAGCACCTGCCCCAGGCCCACCAGCGCAACCAGGCCGGCGGCGAGCCGGCGGCGGTCGCCGGCGGGGGCTTCGACCAAGGGCAGCAGGAAAAGCGGCGTCAGCGGCAGCACATAACTGATCGTGTAGCCCACGCCGTAAATGGTCAGCCAGGTTTGCGCGTGCCAGACAAAGCAGCCCAGGGTCAACAGCCGCAACCACGCTACGGCATCGGCAATCTGCACCCGGAGGGACGGTCGCCAGTGCCAGAGTGCGGCCAGGATAACTGCCACACCGAGTGTGACCAAGGCCATCGATTGCACAGTGAAGCCAAAGTGAAAATTGACCGGATGCTGGAGCGGATCCAGCAGTACCCCGTGGAGCAGGCCCCACAGGCTCGTGCCCCGCGCCAGGATGGCACCGACGATCACCGCACCCAGTCCGATAAAGCCACCTAGTCCCACCAGCCAGTCGCGGCCGCGGAAGACCGGCTCCGATTCCGCCGCCAGCAGCACGCATACGGCCATGCTCGACAGGGCCGACAGCACGGCCAGATTCAACACCCACGCCTCGCCGAGCAGCGGGCGCATCAAAATAAATGGCAGCAGGGCCAGCCCGGCGGCGGCGAGCCAGGCGCCGCGTCCGCGATTGGCGGCATCGCCGGTGCCCAGCAAAAGAAACGCCCCCGCCGAACAACCCCAGAACAGCCCGACGTTGATCTTCGTAAAAATCAGTGCGGCGCCAACCAGGCCCAGCAGCAGAGTGGTGATTCCCGTTCGTCCGCGCCACAAAGCCTCGACGGCGCCGGCCAGTCCGGCCGCGGTTAGCAGCGCAATCAACCCGCCCGGGTGCGGTGGCTCCCAAGTCATCTGCCAGAGGTAGCCGAAGACCGCCACCATCGTGAACAGCGCCGTCCAATAGCGCTGCGAAAGCCGCCACGCGATCAGGCCGGCGGCCAGGGCCGCCCCGATCCAGTGCAGCAGCGTCACGGTGCGGCCGAACAGATTGGTGATCGGCCAGTCCAGCAGGCGGTGCAGGCTGTCGTAGTAGAGGAAGGGAACCGGACCATACTGCGTGAAGACTTCATCGTAGAGTCTTCCGTGCTCGGAGAAATTTTTCACACTGAGCAGCACATAGCCTTCATCATCATGAATCATGAAGTTGGTGCTCATCAGCAGCCAGCCGGTGACCACCAGCCCCGCCGCCAAAATCAGCAAACCCGGCGCGCGCAGTCGTTGCATCAGTCTTTCGCCTTGGCGGCGGGCGTGGACCCGGCCGGGGGTCCTTGGTTCCGGCGGAGCAGGAAAAGCGGCCGGCGCTTCACCTCGTCATAGACGCGTCCGAGGTATTCGCCGAGCACGCCGATACCGATCAGTTGCACGCCGCCGAGAAACAGCACGATCGTCACCAGCGTCGTGTAACCGGTCGGAGCGGTCTCGATGCCGATGATGCGGCGCACGGCGTAAAACACGGCGGCGGCAAAACCCATGATCGCGATGAAGATTCCGGTGTAGGTCAGCAGCCGCAGGGGCAGGTAGGAAAAGCTGAACACCCCGTCCGTGGCATAGCGGAGCAGCCGGCGGAAGGTCTGCTGCGGCTGGCCCGCGGCGCGCTCCTGGCGGTCATAGTGGATCTCCGCGGTCTGGAATCCCACCCACGAGCGCAGGCCGGGGAAAAAGCGGTTGCGCTCCGGCAGCTGGTTCAAGGCGTCCACCGCGGTCCGGTCCATCAGGCCGAAGGTGCCCGCGTTGGAATCGATGGGGAAATCGGACACGCGGCTGAAGATGGCGTGGAAAAAATCCATGCCCAGCCGCCGGGGACCCGTCTCCTGCCGCGAGCGGCGCACGGCCCGCACCACCTCGGCGCCTTCGCGCCACCGGGCGACCATCTCCGGAATGCACTCCGGCGGATCCTGCAGGTCGGCATCCATCGTGACCACCGCCTCGCCGCGTGCATGGGCCAGCCCGGCCGCGATGGCGGCCTGGAAGCCGAAGTTGCGGCTGAGTTCAAGCAGCGCAAAGCGCGGATCACGGGCCGCGTGGCGGCGGATGAGTTCGACCGAGTTGTCCCGGCTGCCGTCATCCACCAGCAGCGCATCCCAGGTGATGCCGGGGTTCTGGTCGAAAACGGCCGTGAGCCGCGCCAATAATTCCGGGGCCACGGCTCCCTCGTTATAGATGGGAATGACGATGCTGACAGCGGGTTTGGCGGCAGGGCTGCGCATGGGTCTGATTAAGGAGCAGGGGAGACGCGGAGCGAAACAATTTTCTTGCGGAGTTCAGCCTCCGCGGCGGGCGGCGACCGCCCTAACCGGCCAGATTGTATTTCACGATCGCGTAGATGGCGCGGAAGCCGTCGCGCCAGCCGATCTTTTTGCCCTCGGCGTAGGTGCGGCCGTAATAGGAGATGCCGACCTCGTAGATGCGGCAGCCCTCGAGCTTCGCCATCTTGGCCGTGATCTCGGGCTCGAAGCCGAAGCGGTTTTCCTCGATCTTGATTTTCTGCAGCACTTCGCGGCGGAACAGCTTGTAGCAGGTCTCCATGTCCGTGAGGTTGATGCCGGTGCACATGTTCGAGAGCAGGGTGAGGAAGCGGTTGCCCACCATGTGCCAGAAATAAACCACGCGGTGCGCCTCGGCGCCCATGAAGCGCGAGCCGAAGACCACGTCGGCCTTGCCGTCGAGCATCGGTTTCAGCAGCCGGGGGTATTCCTGCGGGTCGTATTCGAGGTCGGCGTCCTGCACAATGACGGCGTCGCCCGTCGCGGCGGCGAAGCCCGTGCGCAGCGCCGCGCCCTTGCCCTGGTTCACCTCGTGGTAGATGACGCGCGTCACCAGCGGCTCGATTTCCGCCCGCAACAGGTCGCGCGTGCCGTCGGAGGAGCAGTCGTCCACGACGATGATCTCCTTGTCCGCCACCGGGGCGGCGCGCACCGCCGCCACGATCTGGCGGATGGTGTTTCGCTCGTTGTAGCAGGGGATGACGATGGAAAGTTTCATGCGGAACTCGCGGCCACGCTAGCGGCGGTCCGCGGCTAGGAAAGCCTTTTCAATCGGCGCGCGTCCGCCCTTGACGCGTGCAAACCGCCGCGGGCATCGTGCTCGCATGGCTGAACCTGCTCCACGTCCGAACCGTGCCCTCCTGCTCAAGCTCGCTGCCGCGGGTGTGGTGCTGCTCGTGGCCGCCGGGCTGGTCGCGCGGGGCCTCGACCTCAGGGCGCTGCTGGCGCAGGGCCTCGACCTCATCCGCGGCGCGGGCCCGGTGGCGTTCTTCACTGCCATGGCCGTGCTGCCGGCGGCGGGCGCGCCGCTGTCGGCTTTTTCGCTCACGGCCGGCTCGGCGTTCGGCCCGCAACTCGGCATGGGTTGGGTCATCGCCCTCAGCCTGCTCGCCATCACCGCCAACATGGCCCTGGCCTACTTTCTCGCCCGCCGGGCCCTGCGGCCGTTGTTGGAAAAGCTATTGACGCGGCTCGGCTACCGGCTGCCCCAGGCCGGCACGGAGGATGCCACCGACCTCATCATCCTGTTGCGCGTGACCGGGCTGCCATTTCCGGTGCAGAACTACCTGCTCGGTCTCGCCGGGCTGCCTTTCGGCAAATACCTGCTCGTTTCCGCCCTCATCGTCTGGCCGACCAATGCCGCGTTCATCTTCTTCGGCGACGCTTTGCTGCATGGCAAGGGCAAGGTCGCCCTGATTGCGTTCGGCCTGATTCTGGCGCTGATGGCCGCCACGCAATTGCTGAGAAAACACTATGGCACAAAAAGACCCTGAGCTTCCCCTCGACGACGCGGGCCGCGTGCGGTCCGTCACCGAGTTCACCCGCGAGGTGAAGGAGTTGCTGGAGGGCGGCCTCCGGCCGGGCTGGGTCCGCGGCGAGGTCTCCAACCTCCGCGCCCAGTCCAGCGGGCATGTTTATTTTTCCCTCAAGGATGCGGGCGCGTCGCTCGCCTGCGTGCTTTTCCGGGGCGATGCCGGGCGGCAGAGCGTGGCGTTGCGTGACGGGCTGTCGGTGCTGGCCTATGGCGAGGTCAGCGTCTACGAGGCGCGCGGCCAGTATCAACTCGTCGTGCGCGCGCTGATCGAGCACGGCGCCGGCCGGCTCCAGCAGGAATTGGAAAAACTCAAGTCGCGGCTGGCCGCCGAGGGACTGTTCGATCCCGCGCGCAAGCAGCCGGTGCCACTGCTGCCGCGCACCGTCGGCTTCATCACGTCGCCGACCGGCGCTGCGGTGTCGGACTTCATCCGCATCCTGCAACGGCGCGGCTGGACCGGCCGGCTGGTCGTGCTGCCGGCCCGCGTGCAGGGCGCGGGCGCGGCGGCCGAGATGGTCGCGCTGCTGCACACCGCCGGGACGCTGGGAATTTTCGACCTGCTCGTCATTGGCCGCGGCGGCGGGAGCATCGAGGACCTCTGGGCGTTCAACGAGGAGCCGCTCGTCCGCGCCGTGGCGGCCTGCGCCGTGCCGATCATTTCCGCCGTTGGCCATGAGATTGACTTCACGCTGTGTGATTTCGCGGCCGACGTGCGGGCCGAGACGCCCAGCGGCGCGGCCGAGCTCATCTCCAGCAATTATCTCGTGGGCACCGAGCGCCTGACCCGGGCGGCAGATAACCTGGCCGGCATCGCGGACGCCGCGCTCGAGCGGTGGCGCGAACAACTTGATCATGCGCGCAGCCGCCTGCGGCTGCTCACGCCCGTGGCGGCCATCGAGCAAAGCCACCTGCGGCTCGACGATTTGCGCAACCGGCTCGGTTCGGCCTTGGGCTCGGCCGTGCAGTTGCGCCGCGGGCAGGCGACGCATGCCCGGTCGCGGCTGGCGGCGGTTTCGCCGGAAAAACGCGTGCGGCAGGAATCGCACCGGCTACTCTCACTGTGGAAACGGCTCGAATCAGCTAGCCCGGCCTCGGTGCTTAAGCGTGGCTACGCCATTGTCCGCGACGAGCAGGGCCGGCCCATCGCCCGGGTTAAGGGCATCAAGCGGGGCCAGCCGCTCGTGAACGAGTTCCACGATGGCCAGTTGCGCGTGCGGGCGGAATAAACCGCCGGGGTGGGGCTCTCACGTCCGTTGCCGGCCGCCCCCGCGGTTGCCAAGACGCAAAACATGACTATCAATCCGCCCATGAAAAAGTGGCCATTTTTCATCCTCCCGCTGTTCGCCGTGGCGGCCTTGCTGGCCGCCGATCCCACAATGAAATCCGCCAAGACTCCTCCCGCCAAGGACGCCCTTGAGTGCAAGCCCGGAGAAATCTCCGCCTGCGGCCTGCCCTCGAAGGTCGTCATCGACATGAGCAAGAACAAGGTGAAGCACACCGCCGCCGAGTGGCGCGCGCTGCTGACGCCCGAGCAATACCAGGTGTCCCGCCAGCAGGGCACCGAGCCGCCGTTCCACAACGCGTATTGGGACAACCACGCCGACGGCGTCTATTTCTCCGTCGGCAGCGACACGCCGCTGTTCGACAGCCGCGACAAGTTTGACTCCGGCACGGGCTGGCCGAGCTTCACCAAGCCGATCGAGAAGGCCCTGGTGGGCGCGACCACCGACAGCAGCTTTGGCATGGAACGCACCGAGGTACATTGCAACGTGGACGGCGGCCATCTCGGCCATGTGTTCGACGACGGCCCGGCGCCGACCGGCCTGCGCTACTGCATCAACTCGGCTTCGCTGAAGTTCATGCCCCGCGCCGAATACGAGACGTGGGTGGCGAAGAACAGCGCCGCGGCGGCCGGGACGAAGTGATTTATTTTTTCCCCGCCGGGGCGGCCGGCGGGATTTCCGCAAGGTGCTCGGCCTTCCAGCGCATCGCCATCAGGATGCGCTGATAGCCGCTGGGATGGTCGAAGAAGATAATCTCCTCCCATGGGCCGGGGGCGAGCTTGCGGTATTCGGAGAGCTTGAGCGCGGTGGTGGCGAAACCGTCGGGCTGGCGCGCGGCGTTGAGCCCGAAGATGTCGGCCTCAGACTCGGTGGTGCGGACGATGGAATTGCTCACCGGCGTGGCGAGGAACATGTAGACGCCCAGCCCGGCGGTCAGCAGCGGCAGGGCGGCGAAGTCATCGATGCCGCGCAAACCCCAGGCCGCGCCCCAGCGGTGCGAAGCCCAGCCGAAGAACCAGTGCACAAACGCGAAGCCGGCGGCGTAGAGCAGGGAGAAATAGACCACCAGCTTGTAGACATGATTGAGCACGTAGTGGCCGAGCTCGTGGCCCATGACGGCCTGCACCTCGCCCGGCGTGCAACGGTTGAGCAGGTTGTCATTGAGCGAGACGCGGATGGTGCCGAACGCGCCGCTGACGTTCGCGCTGACGCGCTTGGTCTGTTTCGAGGCGTCGAACTCATAGACATTTTCCGTCGGCACGCCGTTGGCGCGGGCCAGCGACAGGATGGGGTTGAGCACGGCGGGGTTCTCGAGGTTCTTGTAGGTGTTGAAGAGCGGAGCGATGAAGACCGGCGTGATCACATTGCCAATGAACAGGAAGACCGGCATCGCCATGCTGGCAATCACCCACCAGCTTTTGGGGCATCGGCGGATGCCGCAGTAGAGCAGTGAGATGACGGGGCTCATCAGGACGAGCGAGACCAGCAGATTCTTCGCGCTTTCACCGAGCCAACCGCCGGCGCTGAGATTGGAGAGGCCGTATTGGTGCTCGCGAACAAAGCCCTCGTAGTAGTCCCACGGCAGGTTCAGCCCCCAGCTCAGCACGAAGAACAGGATGGCAAACAACCAGCCCTGCAAAAACCGGCTCTTGAACCAACGCTCGGCGAGATCGCGGAGCTTCCGCACCCAGCCGAATTTCAACATGACCCAGCTGAGGCCGAGCGAGACCGCCAGGTTCCAGAGCAGCAGCCAGTAACCGCCCTCGAAGTAGGCGTCGGATTTGGCGCGAGCGGCGGCGGGCAGCGTGTTGAGCAATCTCTCCGTCTCGGCGACAGGATCGAAACCCGGCGCGGCATGGACGGTCGCGGCGAATCCGAGCAGGAGCAATAGCCAGGGCCAGAGCCGGGCGAGGGGTGCGCGGGGCAGGGGTGTCATGACCCGTTAAACCTGCGAACCACCCGCGGCGCAAATCCGAACCGCACTCAGGGATAAAGCCAGTATTTTTTGCTCTGTTGCTGGTAGGTGGCCGCGCGGGCCGCCCAGTTGTTGATAAAGGCAGCCACGTCCACATTGCGGCCGTCGCGCCGGATGGCCGTCCACCACGCGTTCGAGCCGACGAGCTTGTTGAACATGCTGGCGGAATCGGTGGTCGTGACGGTGAAGGGATTCACCAGGTTCCATTTGCACGCCGTCTTCATCAGATAGAACGACAGCTCGGTCGGGCGCCAGGCGTCGTAATCGCTCACTTCGACATAGACGCCGGTGATGGTCTTGCCATCGCGCGCCCGGCCCTCGGCCTTCACCAGCTTGATGCCGGGGATCTTGTATTGTCCGAGTTCAACGATGATCTGGTCCGGAGTCTTTTTCGGATAATTGAGGCCGCGAAACGGGTGGTCGAGTCCGATGCCCGACTTGAAATCCCCCAGCTCCGTGCCGAGGCCCACCATGGCGAAGCCGATGACAGCGTTGAAATCCGGGATCATCGGTGAGGTGGGAATCCACTTGAGGCCGGTGTCCGGCCAGCGCATAGCGCGCGTCCAGCCGCGCATCGGCACGATGGTGAGTTTCCCCCTGGCGCGCACCCGATCCGTCACGGCGAGGACATTCGGCGCATCCCTGCCCATGCGCGCCAGCTCGCCCATCGTCAGGCCGTGGACATAGGGTACGCGGAAGGCGCCGACGTAGCTGACGAATTCGGGATCCATCGGCGGGCCGTCCACCTTCAGGCCGCCCAGGGGATTCGGCCGGTCGAGCACGATGACCTCCACGCCCTGCTCAAAGCACGCCTCCATGGCGTAGCGCATGCAGCTGCTGAAAGTGTAGCCGCGCGAGCCGATGTCCTGAAGGTCGATGACGAGCGCATCGAGCCCCTTGAGCATGGCCAGGGTGGGTTTGCGGGTTTTGCCGTGGAGGGAATGGACGGGCAGCCCGGTGGCCCGGTCGACGGTGTCCGCGATTTTTTCGCCGGCCTTTTCCATGCCGTAAATGCCATGCTCGGGACCAAAGAGCGCCACGAGCTTCGCATTGGGCGCGCGGCGCAGCACGCTGATGGTGCTTTCGCCGCGCCGGTTCACGCCAGCGGGATGCGTGAGCAGGCCGATCTTTTTCCCGGCGACAGCGGCGAACTTGTCGGCCTCCAGCACGTCGATGCCCAGCATGACGGGCGGCAGAATCTCCAACGGCAGCGCGGGCAGGGCCACGGCGGGCGGGGTGGCCGGCGCCACCGGCTTCGTCGCGGCCTTGGTCGGCTTGCTCGCGCAACCCAGCGCCAGCGCAAAGGCGCAGGCGGCGGCGGTTCCGAGGGAAAGCTTCACGAGCGACCGGCAGGACATGTGCCGTGATTTCTGAAAATGCCGGGAGGGCTTGGCGAGGAGAATCGTTGCACGGGAGAAGTCACAGCACGCGGGCCACAGTCGCGGCCAGCAGTTCCGCCGTGCGCGGCAGGGCGTCGGCCAGGTGCAGGCCGGCGGGCGTGATGACGTGGAACGCCTCGCCGGCGGGCACGCCGAGGCTGCCGGCGAAAACGTGCGCGATTTTGCCCAGCCGGCGGGCCTCGATGAAAAGCGAGCCCGGTCCCTTGCCGCCCAGCGAGGTGGCGTCGAACCGGCCCTCGCCAGTGAGCACAAGGTCGGCGGCGGCGAGCCGCGCGGGCAGGTCCAGCCAGTCGGACACGAGGTCGAAGCCCGGCACGAGTTTTGCGCCACCCGCGACCATCAGACCGAAGCCGATGCCACCCGCCGCACCCGTGCCGGGCGTGTCGGCCAGCGAAAGCGGTTTGCCACAGGCCGCACACAACTGCGCCGCCATCCGCGCGGCCTGCGCCTCGAGCCGGGGCACGTCGCCGGCGCGCAAGCCTTTTTGCGGTCCGAACGTCGCCGTTGCGCCGCGCGGGCCAAGCAGGGGATTGGTCACATCGCAGGCGATGAAGACCGGCGGAAGCTTCATGGCCGCGGAACAATCGATGCGCGTGATCTTCTCCCAGGTTGACGGCGTCGGCACTGCGATGGGCGCACCTGCGACGTCGAGAAAAATGAAGCCTAGCGCCGCGAGCGCGCCGAGCCCGAGATCATTGGTCGCACTGCCGCCCAGGCCGAGGAGGATGGCGCCGGCCTTCGTTTTCGCGACGGCGAGGAGCTGTTCGCCGGTGCCATGGGTTGTCGTATGCCAGGGATCGCGTTGCTCGGCTGGGAGCAGGGCGATCCCACTCGCGGATGGCAGGTCAATGACCGCCAAGATACTTTTGATTTTTGATTCTCGATTTTCGATTAACAAGCGGGCTTGGACGGCAGCGGGGATTTGATTCCAAGCGATGAAGCCAATCGCAGCGCTCACGGGTCTTCCGCGCGGGCCGGAGACTTCAACGTGCTCCAATCGACCCTGCGCGGATTGGGTGAGTGTTTCGCAAAACCCCTCGCCGCCGTCGGTGAGCGGACAGTGATCGAGCTGCCAGTCGGGATGTTTCGTGCGCAAAACCCCGGCCGCGACTTCGCCGGCCTGTTGCGCGGAGAGCGCGTCCTTGAACTTGTCGAAGGCGATGAGGACGCGCATCGCGAAAAATCTCAGGCCTTCTTTCCGCGCCGGGTCGCGGCGGCGCGGGCCAGTTGTTCGAGCACCGGCACGGTTTCGTCGAATGACAGGCACGCATCCGTGATGCTCTGGCCGGGTGTGAGCGGCCGGCCGGACTCGTGCTTTTGCGCGCCGCCCACCAGGTTGCTCTCGAGCATGAAGCCGATGATGGCGCGCTCGCCGGCCGCCACCTGTTTGGCGATGGCCGCGGCCACCGGCGTTTGCTCGCCGTGCAGCTTGCCGCTGTTGCCGTGACTGCAATCCACCAGCACGACGGGGAGCGAATCGGATTTTTTCAGCAGGGCCGCCGCTTGGTGGATGGATTCGCGATCGTAATTCGGGCCGGTGCGGCTGCCGCCGCGCAGCACAAGGTGTCCCTCGGGATTGCCCGTGGTGGCGAGCACGGCCGGAGCGCCCTCGCGGGTGAGCGAGGGGAAGCAGTGGGGGTGCCGCGCCGACACGATGGCGTCCACCGCCACCTGCAGGTCGCCGTCGGTGCGGTTCTTGAACCCGACCGGCATGGAAAGGCCGGAGGCGAGTTCGCGGTGGATCTGGCTCTCGGTGGTGCGCGCGCCGATGGCGGCCCACGAGACGAGATCGGCGTAGTATTGGCCGAGCGTGGTGTCGAGAAACTCGGTGCCGATGGGCAGACCCGCGGCATTGATGTCGAGCATCAGCTGGCGGGCGAGGCGCAGGCCGGTGTTGACCTGGAAGCTGCCGTCAAGGTGCGGGTCGTTGATCAGGCCCTTCCAGCCCACGGTCGTGCGGGGTTTTTCAAAATAGACGCGCATCACCACCAGCAAATCGCGCGCGAGCCGGTCGGCGGCGGGTTTGAGCTTCCTGGCATAGTCCAGCGCCGCCGCGGGATCGTGGATGGAGCACGGGCCGACAATCGCCAGCAGGCGGTCGTCCCGGCCGGCGAGGATTTCACCAATGGCGCGCCGGGCGCCGTGCACGAGCGCCGCGCCGGGCTCGGGGAGAGGCAAATCCTCCTCAAGGATGGCCGGCGAGAGCAGCGGGCGGGCGGTGCGGATGCGAAGATCGGAGGTCGGCTGGCGCATGGGGAACAGCCAATTGAACGAGCCTGCGCCGCAAATGCACGGAGATTTTCGCCTCGGCGGCGACGAGTGGGACGGTATGTTGAGGGATGCTCTCCCTCTGCCAGCCTGGTTACGAAGCGCTCCTCGAGCGCGAACTGGGCGAGGCGGGACTGACCGTGACGGAGAAGGGCCCGGGCTGGGCACTCTCCGCGGAGGGCGAACAGCCCGAACTGGCCTTCCCGCAGCTCACCCTGCTGGCGCCGCGCGAGATCAAGGGCGAATCGGTCAACGCCCTGGCGCAGCAACTGGCCGACTATTTTTTTGAGAGCCTGCGCGGCGAGCGCATCGATGCAGCGTGGCCGTGCATCTCCTCGATGGTGCCGGAAATGGTCGGGCTCGGCCGCCGCGCCAATGCCGTGGAGAAAGCATTTGACGAACTCTTGAAGAAAAAACTCTCGCGGGTGGCGAAGCTGGCCGTGCCCGAGCTGCCCCGCGGCGCCGGCAAAGCCCGCGGACTGTTTGTTTTCTTTGCCGATTTCGGCCGGGTCTTTGCCGCGCGTGAGGCCTTGCTCGGCGGACAGCGCCGGATGGCGGATGACGAGGCGGCGCCGTCGCGCTCCTACCTGAAGGTGGAGGAAGCCTGTATCATTCTCGGACGCGAACCGCAACCCGGCGAGATCGTGGCCGATCTCGGCGCCGCGCCCGGCGGCTGGAGCTACAGCGCGGCAAAGCGCGGTGCGCGCGTCATCGCCGTGGACAACGGTCCGCTCAAGGGCGGGGCGCTCAATCATCCGCTCATCGAGCACCGGCTGGAGGATGCGTTTCATTTTCAACCACCCGCTGGCGAAGTGTTCGACTGGCTGTTCTGCGATCTCGTCGAGGAGCCGCACCATGTGATGCAGAACATCGTGACACCGTGGCTGGCCAACCGCTGGTGCCGGCGCTTTGTCATCAACCTGAAGTTCGGCCATGTGGATTCGCTGGCGCTGCTGCGCGAGTTGCGCGCGCCGGGCTCACCGCTGACGGCCCACGCGGCGAATTTCCGCATCCGCCACTTGTATCACGACCGCGAGGAGTTCACCGTGGTGGGAGAAGCGCACCCATGAAATCCCGGTTTATCGCCAAGCAAAAGGAGCTCAACGTCTGCGGCTGGCAGGCGGTCTCGACGCTGTTCGCGCGGCATCCCGACGAGGTGCGGCGGCTCTTCTTCGATCCCGCCACGGGCAAGCGGACCGGCGGGTTTTGCTCGCAACTGGCGCAAAAGAAAAAAGTTTACCGGCAGGTGGACGCGGCCGAACTGGTGAAAATCGGCGGGACGGTGCACCATGGCGGCATCGTGGCCGTCATCGGCGAGCGGCCGCTGCAGAAGGTGACGCGCGACGTGCTGGAGGCTTGGGGCCGGACCATGGCGCCGCTGCTGCTGCTCGACCGCGTGAGCAACGCGAACAACGTCGGCGCGATTGTGCGCACGGCGGCGTTTTTTGGCGTACGGGCCATCATTGTGCCCGATCATCCGGCCCAGGCACTGCCGGGCGAGGCGGCTTACCGCGTGGCCGAGGGCGGCATGGAGTTTGTGGATTTTTACCGCGTGCCGGCGCTGCCGGAATTCTGCGCGGAGCTGAAGCGTCATCATTTCCTGATCGGCACGAGCCTGACCGGCAACCAGCTCTCCCCGGCGCAGGTCAAGGAACGTGGCCTGCCGCGGCCACCGGCGGTGATTCTCGGCAACGAGGAGAAGGGCTTGGCGCCGGGCGTGGCGGCATTGTGCGACCGGCTGGTTAAAATTCCCGGGACGGACGCGATCGAGTCCCTCAATGTTTCCGCCGCCGCCGCCGTGCTCTGCTGGGAATTTTTTGGCTCGCGCTAGCGACCGAGAAACTTCCGCCACCAGCCGGCCGGCCGGGCCGGCGCTGACGCGTTCATTTCGGGCACGCCCAGCAGCGGCTCGAAGTGGCCCGCTTTCTTGTAGAGAATGACGACATCCTGCATACCCCAGGCCTCCTCGAGGTAGGCGCGCATGATGATGTCGGGATAGCGCTGCAACGTGCGCATGAGCCATTCGGGCGAGGTGAGCGCCAAGCCGTAGTCCTCCTCGGCGCTGCTTTCAAAATAGCGCTGGTAGGCAAAGCCGGTGCGGGCGAATTCCTCCAGCAGCGCGGGCTTGTCGATGTTCTCGGCGATGTTCTTGCGGCCGCGCGCGAGCAGGCTGGAAACACTGCGCCCCTGCGTGGTGAACACGATGACGCCGCACTCGCGCGTCCATTTGACCAGGCAGTCGAGCGCGACCAGCCAGCGATCCTGGCGGAGGTGCGTGACCAGCGAACCGACCCAGATCAGGTCGAACTGGGCCTGGAAGGGCAGCCGGTGCAGGTCGGGCTCGGAGTAGACGGGCCGGGCGCCAAACTGTTTCGCGCAAAAATCGACCCCATCGCGGTCGAGGTCGCACGCCGTAATGGTGGCGTAATGATAATGGGCGCGCAGCCAGCGGAGCACCCGGCCGTGGCCGCAGGGCAGGTCGAGGATGTCGGGATAGTGGGGCTTGTCGCAAAGCTCGGCGGAAAAATGGATCAGCTCCAGCGCGCGGCGCCCGAGATCGAAGTATTGTTCCGGATTCTCGGCCGCCACCATGCCGTCGCGCGGTGCAAGGGTGCGGTCGACCACCAGATGGCTGAAATCGTAGAGCGGCTTCATTAAGCGGGCGACCGCATCAAGGCGGGCCGGATGGGACACGTCAATCGCGGCTGCGGAGAATGGCCCGGATGGGCGAACCGTCACCGCCCTTGATTTTCAGGGGCAGCGCAATGAGTTCGTAGTCGCCGGGTGACACCGCGCGGAGGTCAAGGTTCTCAAGGATAAAAATGCCCGCGGTGTCCAGTGCATGGTGAATCGGCAGGTCCTTGCTTTTGAGATGGTCGACCGAGGGCACGTCCATGCCGATGAGCTTCACGCCGCGCGCGCTGAGCCAGGCGGGCAGGTCGGCGGCCAGCAGCGGCCAGGTGGCTGGAAAGACAGCGGGGTCAGTCCACGAGTCGCTTTTGAACAGCACGCGCGGCGTCGCGGAAAAATCCTGCGCGGCCAGCAGGGCAATCGTGATGACCCCGTGGCCGCGCACATCGACGACCCGCGCCGGACCAATGAAGGTTTCGATCGGCACCTCGTCCATCTTGGCGCCGGTCTGATTGTAGTGGAAGGGCGCGTCACCGTGGGTTCCGGCGTGCACGCTCATCAGGAGCCGGCCGACGTTGACCGCCGAGCCCTGCGGGAGGGTGGCGACCAGCTTGAAGTCGGCGGGAGTGTCACCGGGCCAGACGGGCATACCGGTGTGGATGGGGCGGCTGATGTCGTGGAGTTTCATGTGACGAGGGCGCGTTGGGCGGAAAATTTTTCGTAAGCCTTGGTGCGCATGATTTCCTTCAGCCGGGCGATGGCTTCGGCGCAATCGGCAAAACGGGTGTAGAGCGGGGCCGGCGCGAGGCGGATGATGTGGGGCGTGCGGAAATCAGGCACCACGCCGGCGGCTTTGAGCGCCGAGCAAATCCGCCACGCGTCGGGGTGGACCAGTGCGATATGTCCGCCGCGCTCGTGGTTTGCGCGCGGGCTGGCGATGCGGAAGTCCGGCAATTTGGTTTCCACCAGCTCCAACAGCATGGCGGTTTGGGCGAGGGACTTGGCGCGCAACGGCGCAATGCCGCCGGCCGCGGCGAAGATCTCCAGCGAGCCCTGCAGCGGGGCGAGGCTGAGCAAGTGGGGCGTGCCGATGTGCAGGGCGGAGGCGTCGGGAGCGGGGTCGTGCTGCGCGGCCAGGGCGAAACGCCGGTCGCGGCGCACGCCCCACCAGCCGGCCAGCCCGCTCGCGCGCCCGAAATGCCGGCGGTTGAGGTAAAGCCCGCCAACGGCGCCGGGGCCGGCGTTGAGGTATTTGTAGTTGCACCAGAACGCGAAATCCACGCCGTCGCGGTCCAGCGCGTGCGGCACCGCGCCAATGGAGTGAGAGCAATCAAACCCGAGGAGGATCCCGCGCGCGTGCGCCGCGCGGGTCAGCGCGGCGACATCGAGCAACTGGCCGCTGGTGTATTGGACGGCCGGCAGCAGCAGCAATTGCACGTCGGGCGTGAGTGCCGCAAGGATATCCTCCTCGCGCAGGGTGTGACCGTCGCGGCTGGGCACAAGGCGCAGGTGCCGGGCCGGGTCGAGTCCGCGCTGGCGCAGGTGGCTGGCGAGGGCGTGGAGGTCGGAGGGGAAATTGAGCTCGTCGGCGACGATGATTTTGCGCGCCGCCGCCGGATCGAACAGCGTGGCGAGCAACTGGTGCAGATTGGCGGTGGTGGAGCCGGTGAGGGCCACTTCGTCCGGGGCGACGCCGAGGAGCGGAGCGAGTTGGGCGGCGATGGTTTCGCTCAGGGTGAGCCAGGGCGGATTCGCCTCCGTCCAACCCGTTATGCCCAGCGCGCGCCATTCGCCCAGCACGCGCTGCAGATGAGCCTCGGCGCGGCGGGAGAGCAGCCCGAGCGAATTGCCGTCGAGGTAGATCTGGCCGGGGGGCAGATAAAATTCCGCGCGAAAACGGGCGAGTGGGTCGGCTTCATCCAGTGCGGCGGTGGAACGCATCAGCGGCAGCGTCGCACGAAATCGTCGCGGCGCAAACGCGAAAGCAAATTGGCTGGCGGGAGCCCGGCGGCGCGGCACAATCCCGGCTGTGAACACCCCCGTCTGGGACGACCATGAATGGAAACCGCTGCCACGGCTCGAGGGCACGGTGCGGGCGGATGTCTGTGTGATCGGACTGGGCGGCTCGGGGCTCGCGGCCTTGGCGGAACTAACGGCGCTCGGGATCAGCGCGGTCGGCGTTGATGCGGGCGCGGTCGGGGCGGGCGCGGCCGGACGCAATGGCGGCTTCGTGCTCGCGGGTCTGGCGAAATTTTTCCCTGAGGTGGTTGCGCAGTTTGGGCGCGAGACGGCCGCTGCGCTCTACCGGTTGACGGTGGAGGAAATCCAGCGGCAGGCGCGGGAGAGGCCGGAAATTGTCCGGTTGACCGGCTCGCTGCGCATCGCGGCAGATGCGGACGAACTCGCCGATTGCCGGAAGCACCTGGCGGCGTTGCGCGCGAACGGATTCGCGGCGGAGGCTTACGCCGGGCCGGAAGGCGAGGGTCTCCTGCTGCCGACGGACGGCGTGATGCAGCCGCTGCGCCGCGTGCGGGCGGTGGCACAGGAACTTCGCGAACGGAAGGGGTTGCTCTACGAAAACTCACCCGTGCGGCAAATGGTCCCGGGTTCTGTGGTGACGGACGCCGGCACAATATTATGCGACACCGTCATTGCCGCGGTGGACGGTGGGCTCGAAAAGATTTTCCCCGAGTTGAGTCCGCGGGTGCGCACCGCGCGGCTGCAGATGCTGGCCACCGCGCCGGCGCTTGAGGTGAATTTCACCCGGCCGGTTTACTGGCGTTACGGCTACGAATACTGGCAGCAGCTGCCGGACCGCACGCTGGCGCTGGGCGGCTTCCGCGACCATGCGCTCGAGGCGGAGTGGACGACCGAGACGGAACCGACCGAATTCATCCAAAATTTGCTCGGGAAATTCCTGCGCGAGCAGCTGAAAGTGCGGGCGGCGGTCACGCACCGCTGGGCGGCCTCGGTGGCCTACACCGCGGACGGGCTGCCGGTGCTCGAGCAGGTGCGAAACAAGGTCTGGGCAGTGGGAGCCTACTCAGGCACGGGGAACATTGTCGGCGCCTTGAGCGCGCAAGCCGTTGCGAGACTCGCTTGCGGCCGGACCTCGGAGTGGGCAGAGCTGCTAGGGCGGGCGCGCTGCCGTGCCGGTAAAGTGGAGGCACGTCTATGAATATCACCACGACAGGTCGGATTCCGAAGGCCATACTTTGGGGCGGGCTGATCTGCGGAGTCCTTGATATCAGCGCGGCATGCATCGAGGCGGGCATTACTTTCGGCCTCAGTCCAATTCGCCTGCTGCAGGGTGTAGCCGGCGCCCTGCTGGGCCCGGCGACCTTCGACGGCGGTCTGGCCACGGCCGCCCTGGGCTTGGCGATGCACTTCAGCGTGGCATTCTCTGCCGCCACAATTTTCCACCTGTTGAGCCGGCGTTTCCCGTTATTAATTAGATGGGCCGTGCCCTGCGGATTGGTCTACGGCGCGGTTGTTTTCATTGTCATGTTTCGCGGGGTGGTCCCGCTGACGATCGAGTTGAAGACACTTTATCTCACCACGTCATTCAACCACACTTGGCCCAAGCTCCGGCTGCCCCAATTTGTCATCCACCTGTTCTGCGTCGGCTTGCCCATTGCACTAATGGTGCGCCGGTTCGCCCCCGGCCCGGAACCAAGGGAGAATCGTAACACCGCCGAGTCATAAGGCCGGCTCCGGAATTGACAGCCGTCCCGCGGGCCGTCACCAATGGCGCCCGATGAATCGTTTTGCCGCTTACTTTTACTTTGGATTTGCGGGTTACTTTACCCCGCAAACCGGAGGCGGCTTGTCCCCACGCAAACTCTGACCAAGCAACAGAGCCAATTTGCAAAGGAGCCGCCCAACCCGGGCGGCTTTTTTGCTTTTAACCCACCCCCGCCATGATCCTGCCCAAGAACAACCGTCTCTCCCCCGGGGAAGTCGCCGAGCTGACCGCCGTTGTCGCCGAGTTCGGCTGCAAAATCCAGCCGATCGTCGGCGCCGTGCGGACCATCTACGCCATCGTCGGCGACGAGCGCCATGAGCTGATGATCAGCCGGCTCGAGGGCCTGCCCTATGTGGACCGCGTCGACACCATCCAGTCGCCGCACAAACTGATGGACATCAAGTCCGACCTCGCCACCCACCGGCTGAAAATCGGCGGCGTGACCCTGGGGGAGGAGCTGCTGTTCATCGCCGGCCACTGCACCATCGATCCGGCCCAGCCCAATCGCTTCCTGGAGACCGCCCACGCCGTGAAGGAGGCCGGCGCGCAGGCGTTGCGCGGCGGAGTGTGGAAGCCGCGCACCACGCCCTACGCGTTCCAGGGCGATGTCCGCTCGCTCGACATCCTGATGGACGCCTCGCGTCGCACCGGCCTGCCGGCAGTGGCCGAGGTGATGGATGAGGAGCAGTTGCGCCTGGCGCTCGATGCCGGCGTGCAGGTGCTGCAGATCGGCGCCCGCAATGCGCTCAACTATTCGCTGCTCCGCCAGATTGGCAAAGCCATCGCGGGCCGTCCGACCGCGGTCTTGCTCAAGCGCGGCATGCACCTCGGCACGCTCAACGAGTTCATTTCCGCCGCCGAATACATCGTTAACTTCGGCAACCCCAACGTCATCCTCTGCCCGCGCGGCACGCAGCCCGCGCTCGACGGCTACCGCAACCACCCGGACGAGTCCATCACGCCATTGCTCAAGGAACGCACCTGGGCGCCGGTCGTGATCGATCCCTCGCACTCGGTCGGCAAGGCCGCGTATGTGCCGGCCTGCGCGCTGGCCGCCGTGGCCTACGGCGCCGACGGCCTGTGCATCGAGGCGCACGTCAGCCCGAGTCTCGGGTTGGGCGACGACCCGAAGCAGGCCATCACGCCGAAGGTGCTTGCGGAGTTGATTACCCGGGCCCGGGGCCTTCATGCTCTGCGCCGCTCCTCCCGCCTGACTCCCGCCGCGTCATGAAAAAGCAACTCGCCAAAATCCGGAACAACATCGACGTCCTCGACCAGCGCCTCGTCGGACTGGTCAACCGGCGGCTCCAGCTCGCGGCCAAGATCGGCGAGTTGAAGCGCTCCGCGCAGGGCCGCATCTACGTGGCCGAGCGCGAGGCCGAGGTGCTGGCGCGTCTGAAGCGGATCAATCCCGGCCCGCTCAAGGACACCGCCCTGAAGGCCATTTACCGCGAGATCATGTCGGCCGCGCTGGCGCTGGAGAAGCCGCTGTCGATCGCCTACCTCGGGCCCGAGGCCACCAACACCCACCAGGCCGCGCTGCGGAAATTTGGTGCGAGCGTGGAATACCGCGCGCTGGCAACCATCGGCGACGTGTTCACCACGGTGGAAAAGGGGGAGGCGGACTACGGCGTCGTGCCGCTGGAGAATTCCACGCAGGGCGCGGTGCGCGACGCGCACGACCTGTTTGTCGAGTCGAGCGTGGTCATCGTCGCCGAGGTCTACCTCGACATCCAGCATGCGCTGCTCTCGAACTCGCCGCTCAGCAAGATCACCAGGGTTTACTCCAAGGACCAGGCCCTCGCCCAGTGCCGGCAGTGGCTGGAGCGGAATTTGCCGCACGCCCGGTTGATCGACGTGGATAGCACGGCGCACGGCGTCCAACTGGCGAAAAAGGAAAAAAGTGCGGCAGCCGTGGCGGCGCGGCTGGCCGGCGAACGTTACGGCGTGGCGGTGCTGGCCGACAAGATCCAGGATCAAAAGAACAACGTGTCGCGCTTCTGCATCATCGGGCGCGAGCCGTCCGGCCCGGTGGGCAACGGCGGCGACAAGACCAGCCTGCTCGTGTCGCTGCACGACGAGCCCGGCGCGCTGCTGAAGATGCTCAAGCCGCTCAGCCGGCGCGGACTGAACATGACGCGCATCGAGTCCCGCCCGAGCCGGGTGCGGCAGTGGGATTACTACTTCTTTCTGGACGTGACCGGGCATTACGACGAGCCGGCGATGCAGGCGGCACTGAAGGAACTGCGCCAGATGTGCCCGCTCGTAAAATGGCTCGGCAGCTATCCGGCCGCTCGGCGCTGACTTTTGGCTCGGCACGGTCCCGGGCTTGCGGTTTTGTCGGGTTGTGCGAGCTCTGAAAATCCTGTTCGTCAGTCCGGAGGTTGAGCCGTTCGTGAAAGTCGGCGGGCTGGCCGACATGGTCGGCGCGCTGCCGAAGGAGCTGGCGAAGCTCGGTCATGATGTGCGAATCGTCTGCCCCGCCTATGGCTCGGTGAAACGCCTCGGCGAATGGCGGGCCCTGCCCGAAGCCCTGGGCGTGGATGTCGGGCCGGCGACGAGGTGGGCGCGCACCTGGGCGACGATGCTCCCGGGCACGGCCGTGCCGGTTTATTTTCTGGAGAACAACGATTTCTTCGCGCGGCCGGAGGTTTACACCGGGCCATGGGGCGCGCATCTGGACAACGATCTGCGCTTTGCCTTCCTGTCGCGCGGGGCGCTGGCGTTGTGCCAGCAGCTCGACTGGACGCCGGACGTGGTGCACAGCCACGATTGGACGACCGGGCTTCTGCCGGTGATGCTCAACACCACGCTGCGCGACACACCGCTTGGCCGCACCGCGACAATTTTCACCGTCCACAACCTCGAGCACCAGGGCTACTCTCCGGCGCGGGTCGTGGATTTTGCGCGACTGCCCCCGGGCGAACTCCTGCGCGACGGCATCGCGGCCGGCGGCTCGGTCAACCTGATGAAGGCGGGGCTGTATCATTCGACCAAGCTCACCACCGTCAGCCCGACCTATGCGCAGGAGATTCGCACGCCCGGCGGCGGCTTCGGACTGGACGAGGTGCTGCGGTTCCGCGCGGGCGACCTCGTCGGCATCGTCAACGGCATCGACGACGAATCGTGGGACCCCGCGCGCGATGCGACCCTGCCGGCGAATTACTCGGCGGCGGACCTCGCGGGCAAGGCGGTGTGCAAGGCCCGGCTGCAGGAGCGCTTCGACCTGGAGGTGAACCCGCGCGTGCCGCTCTTTGGCGTGGTGTCGCGGCTGGCCGCGCAAAAGGGCCTCGACCTGCTGGTCGAAGCGCTGCCGGCCATCATGTATCACCTGCAGGTGCAGATCGTCGTGCTGGGAAACGGGGATTTGTCGATGGAGAATGCCTTCCAGTGGGCGGGGCATGCCTTCCGCGGAAGAGTGGGCGCCTACCTCGGCTTCGACGGCAGGCTGGCGCGACTCATCCAGGCCGGCAGCGATTGTTTTGTGATGCCCAGCCGGGCGGAACCGTGCGGGCTGACGCAGATGTATGCGATGCGCTACGGCACGCTGCCGGTCGTGCGCGCGACGGGCGGGCTGGTGGACACGGTCGAGAATTTTGCGGAAGGGCAGGGGCGCGGCACGGGGTTTGTCTTTCACGACGCCACGGCGGGGGCGCTGGCTGACACGCTCGGCTGGGCCTGCGCGACCTACTTCGACCGGCCGGCGGAATTCGCCGGGTTGCAGCAGCGCGCGATGGCGAAGGATTTTTCGTGGCGCCGGAGCGCAGCGCAATACGTTGAACTCTACCGCTGGGCGGTCGAGCGCCGCACCGGTGTTTATCCCGGCTGATCGCCCCGGCGGAGCCCCGATCATCAAGCGCGCCAGACTTTAGCCAAGGGTTAACCGACATCGTGCTCGACGCGGTGTAACCATGGCGTAATCTGAGCGTCGTCACCACCAACACGCCCACCATGAGGGTTCCGCTTCTTTCCCGACTGGTCTTTCCGGCTACCTTGCTGGCTGTCTCACTTGCGGCCCAAGCCGTCCAGCCGGACACGAACCTCAGCCCCGACGAGCTCGCCTCGCGCTTTCTGGCCCAAGCGACCTTTGGGCCGACGACCGAGGCCATTGCCGAGTTGCGCGGGCTCGGCTACGATTACAACGCGTGGATCGACCGCGAGGTCGCCAAGCCCGCCACCCTCGCGGCGCCCCTGGCCGTGGCCGCGAAGACCTCCGGCCAGATCACGTCGATCACGAATGCCTACAACCGCCGCGCCCGCAACCAGGTGATGATCTCCGCCAGCGACCAGCTGCGCCAGCGGGTGGCCTACGCCTTGAGCCAGATCTTCGTGATCTCGGACAACGTCTCCACCATCAGCAGCGCCGAGGAGGGCTCCAGCAGTTACTACGACATGCTGGTGCGCGACAGCTTCGGCACGTTCCGGCAGATGCTGCTGGATGTGACGCGCCACCCGATGATGGGCCGGTTTCTGAGTCACTATCACAACCGCAAGGCCAGCGCGGAAGCCGGCACGCGCCCCGACGAGAACTATGCGCGCGAGGTGATGCAGTTGTTCACCATCGGGCTTTACAAGCTCAACCCCAACGGCACCTATCAGGTCGACGGCACCGGCCGCCCCCTCGACGCCTACACCAACGATCAGATCACCGAGTTTGCCCGCGTTTTCACCGGCTTCACGGACGAGGACAACAACCCGAACGCCGTCGGCACCGGCACCGGCCGCGCTGATTTCCCGCGGGTCACGGCGCAAAATTACACCGACCCGATGAAGATGTGGGATCCCCAGCACGACACCGGGAGCAAAAGCCTGCACAACTACCCCGGGGTGCGGAAGGCCAGCCTGCCGGCCGGCCAAACGGGCCTGCAGGACATCAATGATGCGATCGACAACCTGGTCGAGAATCCCAACACCGGGCCCTTCATCTGCCGGCAACTCATCCAGCGCCTCGTGACCTCGAACCCCTCGGATGGCTATGTGGCGCGGGCGGCCGCGGCGTTTGCGAACAACGGCCAGGGACAGCGCGGCAGCATGACGGCGGTCATCAAGGCCATCCTGCTCGACCCGGAGGCGCGCAACCTGTCCTTTCTGGTCGATCCCGAGCACGGCAAGCTCCGCGAGCCCTTTGTGCGCACGACCCACCTGCTCCGCGCCTTCCGTTACAGCGTGACCGGCGCGCTGCTGCCCTACGACTTCGGTTCCAGTGTGACGGAGACGACCATCGGCCAGTATCCGATGTCGGCGCCGTCCGTGTTCAATTTCTACCTGCCGGACTACGAGCCCCCGGGCCCCATTGGCAATGCCGGGCTGGTCGGGCCCGAGTTCCAGATTCTGAACTCGGTCTTCGGCATCGCGACACCGAACGCCCTCTACAATCTCATCAACACGAGCGCCGGCAACTTCACGCTCGATCTCAGCCCCCAGGCGGCGCTGGCCGACAACGCCGGTGCGCTGGTGGACAACCTCGACCTCCTGCTCACGCATGGGACGCTCAGCACCGCCTCGCGCTCCCTGGTCATCACCGCCGTCAACGGCGTCACAGCCGCCATGGTGCCCAGCGGCAGCACGCTCGCGCTGACCAAGACGCGGCTGGCCCTCTACCTTGTCGCGGTGTCACCGGATTTCGCCGTCTTGAAATAGCTTTTCACCATGAGCTCAACCTCCGCACCCGGCGAACCCATCAGCCGCCGCCAGTTCATCGGCCAGGCCAGCTGCGCCGCCATCAGCTCGACTTCGCTTTTCTCGACCCTGCTCATGCTACGCTTGGCCAACTCGCTCGCGGCGCAGACCACCAGCGGCGACTACAAGGCGCTCGTCTGCCTCTTCCTCGCGGGCGGCAACGATTCGTTCAACATGCTCGTGCCGACAACCACCGGGGAATACGAGGCTTACGCCGCGGTGCGCCGCAACCTTGCCCTCGCGAAGGACACCTTGCTGCAAATTTCCCCGAGCAACCTCGGCGGCCGCACCCTCGGCATCCATCCCTCGATGACGGAGGTGCGCGACCTGTTCACCCAGGGCCGCCTCGCCTTTGTGTCGAATGTCGGTTCCCTCGTCCGCCCCTTGTCGCTCGCCGACTACAAGGCCGGCCGCAACCTACCCGTGTCACTCTATTCCCACGCCGACCAGATCAAGCAGTGGCAGACGTGCATTCCCGACCAGCGCACCGCCATCGGCTGGGGCGGCCGGGCCGCCGACATCATCAATTCGCTCAACGGCCCGAGCCTGGTGTCCATGAACATCTCGCTGTCGGGCCAGAGCGTGTTTCTCACCGGCAAGAATGCCTTCACTTACAGCGTGAGCTCCGCCGGGGCCACGGCCCTCACCGGTTACAGCCCGACCGCGGCCAACAGCCTCACCGCGCAGCGCACCAAGGGCGTCAACAGCCTCATGGACCAGAATTACCGCAACCTCTTTGAGCAGACCTACGCGCGGAGCACCAGTGACGCGGTCGATTCCTATTATGAATTCTCCGCGGCGCTCAACGGCGTCACCCTGAACACGGCGGTGCCCTCCGGCAATTCCCTCGCTTCCAGCCTGGCCATGATCGCCAAGATCATCTCGGCCAACGGCAAGTTCGGCGCCCGGCGGCAGATCTTCTTCGTGCAGCTCGGCGGCTGGGACCACCACGACGAGGTGATCAACAACCAGCTGACGATGCTGCGCACGGTCAGCCAGGCGATCGGGATGTTTTCCTCGGCCCTGACCGAGATCGGGCTGGCGGACAAGGTCACGCTCTTCACCGCCTCGGATTTCGGCCGCACTCTCACTTCGAACGGCAACGGCTCGGACCACGCGTGGGGCGGCAACCACATGGTCATGGGCGGCGCG
The DNA here is from genome assembly GCA_043738215.1 of Lacunisphaera sp. GTDB lineage: Bacteria > Verrucomicrobiota > Verrucomicrobiia > Opitutales > Opitutaceae > Lacunisphaera. Next base: position 20,633 of record JAYUGX010000117.1, on the reverse strand, counting down.
GTCGGCGGCGGCAAGGTCTACGGCGATGCGGCCGGGGGCTACTATCCTGATTTCCGCACCCTGGCGCAGATCGACACCGGCCAGGGCCGGCTGATCCCGGGAGTCGCGGTCGACGAGTATGCCCGCGACCTGCTCTCGTGGTTCGGCGTCAGCGCGGGCAACATGGATTATGTCCTGCCGGCCTTCAGCAGCCGCTTCGGCGGCCGGCCCAGCCTCGGCCTTTTTTCCGCCAGCACCACCACCACACCGTCAACTCCCCCGGCCACCGGGGGCTCGACCACGACCGCTCCGTCCGGTTCATCGGGAGGTGGTGGCGGTGCGCCCAGCGCCTACTTCATGGGCGCGCTCAGTGCACTCGCCTTGCTGCGGCTGCGGCAAAAGCGCATGGCCCGGAATACGAACACCGAAACTGACCAGAGCTGATGCGGTTGAACGCCGCACTGGCGTTTATCCCGCCTGAGCAACGATGGCCTTGGGCGTGTGGAAGAAGCGGCCGTGGGCCACGTCATCGACCGTGATTTCCTCGTCCAGCGATTCCCACTGCACGGTCCGGCCGGCCCCGTGCAGCTGGATTTTCTCCAGCTCGGCCTGCGAGGCGTTGGCGAGGGCGGCGTATTTGCTGGCGGGAAAACTGACCGAACGGCGGGCGTTGATCTCAAGATAAATGCGCCGGCCCTGGACCCAGCAGCGCAGGGCGGTGAGGGGCGGAATGACGGCGGTTTGGGCAGTGTCCATCCCCTGAGGTTACGCAGCTAAGCGGAAATAGCAATTTATCCCGCAGTAGGTGGAACCCGACCTCCCGCCGCCAAGACTATGGCGGGCGGGCCGGACGGATTCGGGTTATGACACTGCGGCCTCGCACTCATCCGCCTTCGCTGGAAACTTCGGCGCGATTTCGCCGGCCTTTGGCCGGCTCAATATTTGGCCATTATCTGCCACATGATCCAGGTGAGCCCGATGCTGAACATGACGATGCCCGCGAGGCCGTAGATGAGCGAAAAAGGATTGAAGCCGCTGAGGGTGACAACGCCGACAATGAAAAGGTTTCCCGCGACAAGCGTCAGCCAGTATTCGCGCTTCCGGCGGGATTTGATCTCCCTGATTTGAACCTCGTTCAGCCCGGCTTTATTCTCGACGGCGCGGTTATGCTGGAGGACGGCATAGACATCGTTCGGGTCGGCGGTGCGGTTGGCTCCGCCCGACGACGCTTGGGGCTTGCGGGCGAGGTGGCCGGACATGATCGCATGTTCCTTCGCGCTCGGAGGCGGCGGGGTCGTCGGCGCGTTGTCCCGCTTGAATTCGCGCTCCTTGAAGCCGTAAACCTTCGGTGGCGGATCGTCGGGTTCCATGGGCATACTCTGGATTCGCCAGGGGATTTTGCAGCCTAAATGTTGTGCACCGACGCGGTTACTTGCTGCAAACCTTGCGATAGACCGCTTCGTAGCGGGGCACGATGGCGGCGGCGGAGAAATTCAGGCGGGCGCGGGCCAGCGCGGCGCGGCCCAGGGCGATGCGACGGGCGGGGTCGCGTAGCAGCGATTCCACCGTGTGGGTCATGGCTCCGGTATCCGGGAACGGCACGAGCAGGCCGGTCTCGCCCGATACCGTGACCTCGGGGATGCCGCCGACGTCGAAGGCCACGCTCGGGCAGCCGACGCTCATCAACTCGAGGATGCTCAGGCAGAAACTCTCCGTCTCGGAAGTGAAGAGCCCGAGATCGGCGGTGGCGAGATAGCCTTCAACATCGGTCACGCGCTCCCGGACAATGATGCGATCAACGATGCCAAGCCGCCGTGCCTCCGCGAGCAGCGGGGCGGGATCACCTCCCGCCAGGACGACAAGCTTGAAGGGGAGGTGCGGCTTCAATCGCGCGACGGTGTCGAGCAGTAAATCAAGACGCTTGAGTGGACGGAGGTTCGAGACGTGCAGCAGCATCGCTTCACCGTCGGCCAGGCCGAGTTCGCGGCGCACTTCTGCGCGTGAGTGCTCCGCCGGGTGAGGCTCGAAGAAATTATGAATGACCTCGACGGGCCGCTTGACTCCGAGCAGCCGTACGGTTTCCCGCCGCATGAACTCCGAGACGGTGGTGATGGCGTCGGAATGCTCCAGGGCGTGGCGAATGGCGGGGCCGTAGCCGGGGTCGCGGCCGAGCAGGGTGGTGTCGGTGCCGTGCAGCGTGGTGATGACCCTGGGTCGGCGGTCCGCCGGCAGCATGGAGCAGGCGAGGAACGCGGCGGTGGCGTGCGGCACCGCATAGTGCACGTGCAGCACGTCGAGCGAATGGTCGCGGCTGACTTCGGCCATCTTCACCGAGAGCGGCAGCGTGTAGTCGGGATACTTGAAGAGGTCGTAGCTGTTGACCTGCACCGGGTGGAAAAACACGCGCGGATCGCCCAGCGGCATCCGGAACGGCTGCTCGTAGCTGATGAAATGGATCTCGTGGCCGCGCGCCGCGAGCTCCTCGCCGAGCTCGGAGGCGAGGATGCCGCTGCCACCGACGGTGGGATAGCAGGTGAGGCCGATCTTGAGCGGGCGTTCAGGCATTGATGATTTTCAAGGCAGATTAACCACGAAGGACACGAAGGGGCGCGAAAAAGAAATCGATCCAATCATTTTACAGAAAGTCGCAAAGATCGCAGAGATGCTGATCGAGCTTCGCTCCCTTTGCGTTCTTGGTGTGCAAACTTGAATTCATCAGAAGCGGCGGGCCGCGCGGGTCAGAGGTGCGAGCGAGTTGAAGACCAGCGGATCGTTCGGCCAGAGCGGCTGGGCGTGCTCCAGTCCGGCGCGCAGGCCGTGCACCCGCGCGCGGGCGAGCTGCAGCTCGACGTAGTTGCGGGTGCGCAGTTGGGAAGAATGCGCGGCCATGGCCTTGGTCCAGGTGGCAATGACTTCCGGTGCGCAGAGGTCGATGAGAACGGGCGGGTCGCCGGCCGGTTCGGCGTCCGGTGACACAGAATAGAAAAACAGCTGTCCGATGGCGTGGGGCGGTTGTGGCTTCAGCTCCGCCAATCCGCCGTAGCGGGCGAGCCGCGTGGCGTCGCGCACCATCTGGCCTAGCCGGTAGTGATCCGGATGCTGATTCTGCTCCAGACTCGGAGCGAGCACAATGCCAGGCCGGAGACGGCGGATGATGCCGGCGAGCTTGATGGCATGCGCGGCTTTCACTTCGAGATGGGCATCACCGTCAAGTTCGATGAACTCGAGCGTGGCGCCGAGAATCTTGGCAGCCTTCTTCGCCTCCGCGGTGCGCCGGGCGGGTGAGCCGTTGGTGCCGGCCTCGCCGCGGGAGCAGACGACGAAATGGACCGGCCGGCCGGCGCACGTCTCGCGAGCGATAATCCCGCCGCAGCCGAACTCGATGTCATCGGGGTGGGCGCCGAAAGCCAGCAGTGATTCAGGCGGGGAGGTCGGTGTAGGCTTCATCGGAACGGTCAATGGGGTCGCGGTTGACGAAGGTTATCTCAGGGGCGTCGGCTTTGTTCAAGTAGGCCTGCTCGCCGGCGCCGGCGATGTAGTGCGTGCAGTGCACGACGGATTGCATCCAGCGCAACCGGGTGTCGCGGGTCGGGCTGATTTGCCCCTTGGTGTATTTTGTCACCGGGAGCGTCACATAGCAGTCGCCGCCTTCGTGTAGCTTGAGCGCGCCGGCGATCAACCGGGCGCGAACGGTCTCGCCCTCGTGCGGCACATCCACAAAAAAATCCGCCACGTCGCATGCGGCGCGGCGAACGGCCGGATCGCCGGAGCGAACAACCCGGATGCCGTCGAGCAGCCCCATGCGGCGATACATCTCGAGGCAAAAGTCGGCGACTTTGGCGGCGGCGACCTGACTGAAGGCCCCGACCCAGCGGGGGTCGACATAGGCCGGCAACTGGCGGGCGGTGTTGGCCTGCCAGTCGGGTGGGATGCGCTTGAGGAAGAGCGGGGAGAATTTCCGCTGGAGCTTGTTGGCGAAAGTGAAGTTGAGGGTCGTCGCTTCGCCGGTTTTGCGGTGACGCAGGGTGGTCTGGGTCTCGCGGCAGTCATGGTCGCTGTCGTGGCAGAAGAAGACGATCTCGCCGCCGAGCTCAGCCTGGAGCCGGCGCGCGGTGGCAAACTTGGCATAGAGAAACCGCCGCGGGAAAAACCCGCAGGGTTGTTGGCCGAAGCAGATGACGGGCGCACTCATGACGCGATGCTGGATGTGGGAGCCGGCAAGCAGGCTCCGACAGTCGGAAGATCTTGATTAGCGTTCATTCGCGTGATTCGCGGGCAAAAAGGCTTGGAGCACAAAACTGAACAGCATGCAGGCCGCGCAGCCGATGACGTTATACCAGAGGTAGGAAATGCTGAGCGTGAAATAGAACACGAACACCATCGCCTGCGCGGCGAGCGCGGCCCAGAATACCGCCGTGCCGCCGATATTTTTGAGGAAGAACGCGACGAGAAACATGCCGAGCACGACGCCGTAGAAGATGGAGCCGACGATGTTGGTGGCCTGGATGAGGTTCTCGGCGAGGGAGGCGAACAACGCGAAGCCGATGGCGACGAGGCCCCACAGCGCGGTGAACCACTTCGAAGCGGTCACATAATGGGCATCGGTGGCGTCGCGTTTGACGACATGTCGGTAGATATCAACCACCGTGGTCGAACCCAGCGCGTTGAGTTCGCCCGCCTTCGACGAGAAGGCGGCGGCGAAGAACACCGCCACCAGCAGGCCGATCACGCCGTGCGGCAGGTGATCGAGGATGAAGGTGATGAACACGTAGTCGGAATCGTTGGTCGGCGTCTTCGGGTCGGCGGCCTTCAGCGCGGCCTTGGTCTCCGTGCGCGCGGCCTCGGTGCGCTCGTAAGCCGCGAGCGCGGCGGCACGGGCGGTCTCGGCCGCGGCTTTGTTGCCCGCGTGCCGCGCGGCCATCCAGGTTTCGATCTGCTTTTGTTTCTCGGCGTAAGCGGTGGTGAAATCCTTTTCCAGCGCGTGCAGTTTGTCGCCGGAACCGTGCGCCGCCGCGTAGCTCCACGCGGCCTGGTTGAAGAACACTGGCGGGCGCTCGAACTGGTAGAAGACGAACACCAGCGCGCCCAGCAGCAGGATGCAGAACTGCATCGGAATCTTGAAAATGGCGTTGAACATCAGGCCGAGCCGGCTCTCGCGCAGCGAGGCGCCGGTGAGATAGCGCTGCACCTGCGACTGGTCGGTGCCGAAATAGGAGAGGGCGAGAAACATGCCGCCGAGCACGCCGGACCAGATGGTGTAGCGCCGGTCGGGGTTGAGCGAGAAGTCCACCGCCTCGAGCTTGTGGAAACCGCCCGCGACGCCGAGGGCGTCGGTGATCGTGAGCCCGGCCGGCAGTCGCGCGAGCAGCACGAAGAAGGCGGTGAGCATGCCGATGAAGATGACGCCGATCTGGTATTTCTGTGTGAGGTTCACGGCGTCGCTGCCGCCGGCCACGGTGTAGAAAACGACCAGCAGGCCGGTGCTCACGATGGTGGCGTCGAGCCGCCAGCCCATGACGGTGGAGAGCACGATGGCCGGCGCGTAGATGGTGATGCCGGCGCCGAGCCCGCGTTGCACCAGGAAGAGCGCCGCGCCGAGCAGGCGGGTTTTCCCGTCGAACCTTTTGCCCAGATACTCGTAGGCGGTGTAGACGTTCAGTTTCCGGTAGATCGGCAGGAAGACGATGGCGATGATGATGAGCGCAAGCGGTGCGCCGAAATAGTTTTGCACGAAGCCGAGCCCGCTTTCGTAGCCCTGGCCGGGGGTGGAGAGGAACGTGATGGCACTGGCCTGTGTGGCCATGACGGACAGGCCGATGGTGAACCAGCGGGTCTCGCGCGAGCCCTTGAGGTAGGAGCGCAGGTTGTGGTGGCCGCGGGTGCGCCACATGCCGTAAGCCGCGATGCCGACAAGCACGCCGAGCAGGACGAGGTAATCGAGGGCGTTCACGAATACATTTCCGTCAAGACGGTGAGCAGCCCGATCCACAGGACAAAGACGCCGAGCACGAAAAGATAGACCGACCGCCAGGAACGCAGCCCCGGCAGGCCGGTGGATTCGTCGTTGGGTTCGGGCGGAGGATTCATTTGCAGGAGCCTGCTTGCCGGCGATACGAGAAAGAGGGGGTGGACGAATCGCCGGCAAGCAGGCTCCTGCAAGAAGAATTCGTCATTTCCCGAGTGAAACCAAGTTGGCGAACAAACGATAGGCGCCGGGCACACCGGCGGGCAACTGCCGGAAGAAAGCGAGACCGGTATACACGTAGTAGCCCTTGCCGTGCCGCGCGACAAGGATGCTGCTCTTGAGCGGCGCCTCGCCGGTGTCATTCATCGCGAGGAGGGCGGTATAATGGTCGTTGTCCCACGAGCTCGGGAAATACGCGCCGCGCTCCTGCACCCAGCCGGTGAAATCGACCTGACCGATCCGGTTCGGGCCATTGAGCGCCGCGTGGTCAGTGGCGACGAGGGTAACCGGCGCCAGTTCGTCGGTGACGCGCAGCGCCGGCGCCGGTCCCTCGATCGAAAGCGGATAAGGCCCGAGCTGCGGGGCCTTGAGACCATTGGGCCGGTTGTATTGGGCGATGACCGTGCCGCCAGCCTCGACCCACGCAAAGAGGCCGGGCAGGTTGTCCTTGAGATCGGTGCGTTCGTTGAAGGCGCGCACGCCGATGACGACGGCGTCGAGCCCGGTGAGCTTTTCCGGCGTCAAGTCGGCTCCCGTAAGGCGGCGGACGACATAGCCCATCTGCTCGAGACATTCAGCAACGGAGTCGCCGGCCCCCGGGAGATAGCCGACATTCAGGCCGCGCGTCGCCAGTTCGAAGCTCGCCACGCGGGCGCGGGCCGGCGGCTGCAGCAATTGAACGGGGATGTGGTCGTAGCGGATTTCATAGCGCTGATTGGAATAATTGTGGCCGTCGACCTCGGCCACCGCCGTGAGCCGACCCGAGTCGGGTTTGGCAAGAGCGGTCACCTTGAAGGTGACGCTCGCGCTGTCGCCGACGTTCGGCAGGCGGAAATTTTGCGCCGCCGGTGAAACTTTCCAGCCGGCCGGGGCATCGAGCCGGAGAGCGCCGCTGGCCTTGGCGCGGGCAGCAGAGATTTCGACCGTGATCAGTTTGGTCGTGCTCGGCGCAATCAGGAAAATCTCCGAACTGAGTTGCAGCGAGACGGGCGGGATCACCGCCACTTGGCGCCGCGCCTGGGCCTCCGGGGCGGCCGCGACGATTTGCACCGGTTCGTCAGCCACGACGAGGGTCTGGCCGTTGACGCTGAAAACGTGCTCGAGGGGAACTGCGGGTGGATTCTCGGGCCGGCCGATCAAGGTGGGATCATCCACGCGAGAAATGCCCGCGGCACCGTCCGCGCGCAGCCAGTAAGGCTGGGTGAGCGCGGTTTCCACCGGCAGCACGCCGGTCAATTCCCCCGTGAGCATCTGGCCGGCCAAAAGGTCGGCGGGCTTGATGGCGGACAGCTTCAGCGCCGGACTGCGGGACTCGACATGACGCACGATCACGTTCTTCGCCTGGACGCTCAAAGCATAGTGCAATTTGAGCGGTTCCCCCGGCACGACCTCGGCCAGACCGATGGTGGTCTCGACCTGCAGGCCGAGACACACCTGCAGGAGGCGGTCGAGTTGCGTGCGCTTGTCGGCCACGAGCGGATCAGTCGGCAGCGCCGCAAGTTTCGCGCGGATGGCCAACAACGCAGGCACCGAGGCGGCGGGATCGCCGGCCTTGAACTGGGCGAGCGCGGCGGCGGCGAGCCGGTCAATCTCCGCGCCGCCGGGCACGCGATTCCAAGTGAGGTCAACCCCATCCATGAGATCCTTCGCGGCCGGCTCGCCGGCGAGCAGCATGAAGCCCTGTAGGTTGGGTCCGGTGGCGGTGCGGCCGGAAAAACCGCCGAGGCCCTGCGTCTTGTGCATGCCGCGGCTGCGGTTGGCGATGGTGCCGAACGACTCACCCGTGACCGGGTCGTTGCCCGCGATGTCCATTTGCACGGTCGGGCCGGTCAAGCCGCCAGCGCTGGGGCCGCCGAATGAATTCCAGACGACCCGCTTCGGCGACCAGACGGTCAGGCCCTGCTTGAGTTGCTCGGGGTAGGCGGCGGGATCGCCGGCGAGCTTGAACGCCTCGACGGCGAGGATGGCCGACGCGGTGTGATGGCCGTGGCCACCGCTGCCGGGCGGAACCGGGAAGCGCGTGACGATTACATCCGGCCGGAACTGGCGGATGACGCGGACGACGTCCGACAAGACTTGATCGCGGTCCCAGAAGCGCAGGGTTTCTTCCGGAGACTTGGAGAATCCGAAGTCGATGGCGCGAGTGAAGAATTGCCGGCCATGATCAAGCCGGCGGGCGGCGAGCAGCTCCTGGGTGCGGGCGACGCCCAGTTTCTCGTCGAAGTCGCGGCCGAGTTCGTTCTGGCCGCCATCACCGCGGGTGAGCGAGAGGTAGCCGACCCGGTAGCCACGGCCGAGGGAGAGGCAGGTGATGAGCTGGGTGTTCTCGTCGTCCGGATGCGCCCCGACGTGCAGGACGGTGCCCATCGTGCCGAAGCTCCGCAGTTCCTGGACGATGGTGTTCGCCGGCAGCAGCTCGCTGCCGGCCGCGAGCACGCCGAGCGAACAGGCCGCGCCCAGCAGGGCGAGGTAAGACCGCCGATGCAGGGGAAGCATGGCGGAGGCTTATTTCTTGATGGTGAACGGCAGCGAGAACTGCGTGTTCTCCCACATGATCTTCAACACGCCGCCGCCGGTCGCCTTGTCGCTCGTGATGGCCAGGGTGAGCTGGTCCACCGTCTTCTCGAGCGGGTCATTCTGCAGGTCAACGCGCACGAGGTCATGGGTCTCGTCAACGGGGACGCCCCATTTGCCGACGTTGGTGCTGAAGGCCAGTTTGGTGGCGCCGGTTTCCGACGGGACGAGGTAAAGGGTGTAGGAACCGGCGGGAATCGTGGTGGCGCCGATGACGAGTGGCAGCGGGGTGACGAGGAGGGTGGCTTCGTCGGCGCCGAGACGGTAGGCCTTGTCCCACGGCACCAGGGTGCCCCAGATTTTGCGGATGTCACCGGTCTTGGGATCCTTCGAGAACGGGCGGCCGTAGCTGACGGTCACCAAGGTCCCGGTGCGACGATCACCCCCGATGTAGGTGCTGATGGTCTCGTGCGGGCTGGTGCCGCCGCTGGAGGCGACGCGCGGCTTGGCCGGCGCGGCGGGCTGGGGGGCGGGGGCCGTGCCGGAAACGCGGGCGATGAGCGCCTCGTTCAAATGGATGTATTCATCGCGCGCGGAGGCGGGGGACTTGGGATCCGCTTTGACGCTTTCAATGGAAGCCCTAGCCGTGGCGATGGCGCCCTCCTTGTCACCCATTTTTTCCTGAACCAGTGCCTTGCGGTAAATGTAGTAATAGGCGCCGGGCTGCTCCGCGATCGCGGCGTCCATCCAGCCGAGGGCTTTCTTCAAGTCCAGATTGTGCTCGAGGTAGAACATCGCGGCCGGCACGTAGGGCTTCTTGGAAGTGTCCGAGGCCATGACGGACTCGATCTGCGGCACGAGGGTGGTCAGGACATCGACCTCGAGCTTCACGGGCACGAGGGTTTTTTCCCAGGCGAATTCCAGCAGGGCCGACTCGTCCTTCAGGTGATTGAAGGTGATGGTGAAGTTCTCGAGCGGCAGCGGCAGGGTGAAGGGCGCGGCCTTGATGCGGGCCACGTCGTTTTTCATGTCGTAGGCGTAGGCGCCCCACTGGGACATGTTCTTGTGGATGATGACGGTCCACTCGGTCTTGCCCGGGATGGTGAACAGCTCGTAGGTGCCGGCGGGGATGGCGGTGCCGTTGAGCTTCACGTCGGTGCTGAAGGTGATCTTCGTGGCGGTGTTGGCGCCGGTGCGCCAGACTTGGTCGTAGGGGACGAGGCTGCCGAAAATTTCGCGACCCTTCATGCCGGGGCGGCAGTATTCGATCGTGATGTCGGTGAAACCGACGCGCTGCTTGAGCGTGGAAGCGGGGCTGGGGAGGGGAATGTCGAGCTTGGGGGCGGCGGGCTTGGCGGCGGGCGCCGGTGCGGCGGCTTGGGCGAACAGACCGGTCGCGAGGACCAATCCGGTGACAACAGACAGAACGAGGCGGGGCAGACGGGTAGTCATGGCAGCATTAAGAGAAGCCAGACCGGCGGTAGATTCCAACCAAATCAGGTGGAAGCGGGAAACATTGCGGTAAAAACAAAACGTGCCGGGGTGAGCGGCGCGTTGAAGGGAGAACCCTGCTTCGCCCGGCAGGGCCGAGCCACAAAGGTCAGGCAGGGAGCATGGATCACGAAGCAACAGAGTGCGGCCCGGTGTGGCGGCAGCGGGCTTGCATTGAACGCCGCCCCATTTGCTCTCTTGCTTCCGCCGGTCCGCGGAGTATCAACGCAGGCACCCCCGACCTCACGCCCGGATTCACTCAGCCATGGCCCAAGTCGAATTGTCCCCGGCGCCACGGCGCTTTGGAGAAACCGCTCGCAACGACGCGTGGTGGGTGCAGCCGCTGGCGGTGTTCACCGGCTTGTCGGCGTTCATCGTTTACTCGACTTGGGCCGCCTTGCAAGGGACGCACTACCACTTCGGGCCGTATCTCTCGCCCTTCTACTCGCCGGAGTTGTTCGGCGACTCGCCGCACGCGCTGTTCGGGCCGAAGCCCGGCTGGTGGCCGCCATGGCTGCCGTTTTCGCCGGCGCTGCTCATTCTTTGGATTCCCGCCGGATTCCGGCTGACGTGCTATTACTACCGCGGCGCCTATTACAAATCGTTCTGGGCCGACCCGCCGGCGTGCGCGGTGGGCGAGCCGCGCAGGTCTTACCTTGGGGAAAACTCCCTGCCGCTCATCCTCCAAAACATCCACCGCTACTTCCTCTACCTCGCGCTCGCGTTCCTGCTGGTGCTCGCGCACGACGTGTGGAAGGCCCTGTGGTTTGCCGACGCGGCGGGCCGGGCTTCCTTCGGCATCGGCGTGGGCACGCTCGTGCTGGCGATGAACGTCATCCTGCTCGGCGGTTACACGCTGGGCTGCCACTCGCTCCGGCACCTGGTCGGCGGCGGCCTCGACGAGGTGTCGCGAGCGCCGGCGTGCCAGAACGCCTGGCGTTGCGTGAGCTGTCTGAATCGCGGCCATATGCGCTGGGCTTGGGCGAGCCTTTTCTGGGTCGGTTTCTCCGACGTTTACGTGCGGCTGTGCGCGCTGGGCGTGTGGCACGATCTGCGCATCGTCTGACGGCCGCGCCCATGCCTGATTACGAAACAGTCGAACACGACGTGCTGATCATCGGCTCCGGCGGCGCCGGCTTGCGCGCGGCCATCGAGGCCTCGGCGGCGGGCGTCTCCGTCGGCATGGTCAGCAAGTGCCTGCTCGGCAAAGCGCACACCGTCATGGCCGAGGGCGGCATCGCCGCGGCGCTGGCCAACGTGGACGACCGCGACAACTGGAAGGTTCACTTCGCCGACACGATGCGCGGCGGCCAATACGTCAACAACTGGCGCATGGCCGAGTTGCACGCGAAGGAAGCGCCCGACCGGGTGCGCGAGCTGGAAGCGTGGGGCGCCGTCTTCGACCGCACGCCCGACGGCCGCATCCTCCAGCGCAATTTCGGCGGCCACAAATACCCGCGCCTCGCCCACGTCGGCGACCGCACAGGGCTGGAACTGATCCGCACGCTCCAGGATCGCGGGGTGCACCGGGGCATCGACGTGCACATGGAGGTTTGCGTCACGGAGCTGCTCCGGGACGGCGGGCGGGTCGTCGGGGCGTTCGGGTACGACCGCGAGCGCGGGCGGTTCAGGATTTTCCGCGCCCGAGCCGTCGTGCTCGCCACCGGCGGCGTCGGCAAGGCCTACAAGATTTCGAGCAACAGCTGGGACTGCACGGGCGACGGCCACGCGCTCGCCTATCACGCCGGCGCCGCGCTCATCGACATGGAATACCTCCAGTTCCACCCCACCGGCATGATCTGGCCGCCCAGCGTGTGCGGCATGCTTGTGACCGAGGGCGTGCGCGGCGAGGGCGGCATCCTCACGAACAAGGACGGCAAGCGCTTCATGTTCGATTTCATCCCGGACAACTACAAGGCGCAGACCGCGGACAACGAGGAAGAAGGCTGGCGCTACACGCAGGGCGACAAGGAGGCGCGCCGCCCGCCGGAGCTGCTCACCCGCGATCACGTGGCGCGCTGCATCGTGCGCGAAGCGAAAGAGGGCCGCGGCAGCCCGCACGGCGGCGTGTTTCTCGACATTTCGTGGATCAAGCGGCGGATGCCGAACGCCGAGGAGCACATCAAACGCAAGCTCCCGAGCATGTATCACCAGTTCAAACAACTCGGCGATGTGGACATCACCCGCGAGCCGATGGAGGTCGGCCCGACCACGCACTACATCATGGGCGGGGTGAAGGTGGACGCCGACACGCAGATGTCGAGCGTGCCCGGCCTGTTCGCCGCCGGCGAATGCGCCGCGGGCATCAACGGCGCCAACCGGCTGGGCGGCAATTCGCTCTCCGACCTGCTGGTCTTCGGCAAACGCGCCGGCGAATTCGCCGCGAAATTCGCCCGCGAAAACAAAGCCGGCCAGATCAACGCCGCACAGGTCGAGGCAGCAGCGCGGAGCGCGCTGGAACCCTTCGAGCGCAATGCGAGCGCCGGCGGCGCGGGCTTCGAGGGGCCCTACCAGGTGCAATACGACCTGCAGGAAATGATGCAAAACCTCGTCGGCATCGTGCGCCGGGAGGACGAGATGCTCCGCGCGCTCGACGGCCTCGAGCGTCTGAACGTCCGCGCGGGGCGCGTCGGTGTCACCGGCCGCCGCGAGTTCAACCCCGGCTGGCACACAGCGCTCGACCTGCGCAATCTGCTCACCGTCTCCGAAGCGATCACACGCGCGGCGCTCGACCGCAAGGAGAGCCGTGGCGCGCAGTTTCGCGACGACTTTCCCAACAAGGACGCCGCGCTCGGCAAGGCCAGCGTGGTCATCCGCAAGGGCGCGGACGGCGCGATGCGGGTGAGCCGCGAACCGCTCCCGGAATTGCCGGAGCACCTCCAGCAGGTCATCGACGAAATGAAATGAGCACGGTCACTTTCAGAATCTGGCGCGGCGACGCGCAGGGCGGCGAGTTCCGCGAATATCCGGCCGAGGTATCCGAGGGCATGGTCGTGCTCGACGCGCTCCACCAGATTCAGGCGCGGCACGCCAACGACCTCGCCTGCCGCTGGAACTGCAAGGCCGGCAAGTGCGGCTCGTGCTCGGCCGAGGTGAACGGCATCCCCCGCCTCATGTGCATGACGCGCCTCAGCACCATTCCGCTCGACCGGCCCGTGACCATCGAGCCGATGAAGGCCTTTCCGCTCGTGCGCGACCTCGCCACGGATGTGTCTTGGAATTACCGGGTGAAGAAAAAAATCAAGCCGTTCAAGCCGCGCCCGCCCGATGCGCCCGACGGCTCCTGGCGGATGGCGCAGGCGGACGTCGACCGGGTGCAGGAGTTCCGCAAATGCATCGAGTGTTTTCTCTGCCAGGACGTCTGCCACGTGCTGCGCGACCACCACCGGCACGACGACTTCATCGGCCCGCGCTTCTTCGTATACATCGCCGCGCTCGAGATGCACCCGCTCGACACGGAGGATCGCCTCCTGGAATTGAAGCAGGCGCACGGCGTCGGGCTCTGCAACATCACCAAGTGCTGCACCAAGGTCTGCCCGGAGGACATCACGATCACCGACAACGCCATCATCCCCCTGAAAGAGCGCGTGGTGGACGAGTTTTACGACCCGCTGGGCTGGCTGGCCAGGCAGGCGAGAAATGCATTGAAGCGCTGAACCGTTTCGGCGTAGTTTTGGCCACCCCAGAAAGGAAAAGTGCCGCCGCACGGCACACCTTGTCGCGCTTCGCGCGCCCGCCCCATGTTCGATCTCAAGCCACTGCACCCGGACGCCATCCCCGCCGCGCTCGAAAAGGCGATGCGCTACCGTCTCCTCAACGAACCGGGCGAAGCCGAGAGCATCTGCCTCGACGTGCTGGTCGTGGAGCCCGCCAACCAGAAGGCGCTCGTGCTGCTGCTGCTGGCGATGACCGACCGATTCGGCAAAGACTATGCGGTGAGCGTCGAACGCGTGCAGGAAGTAATCGGCCGGATGCGCGATGATTACGAACGGTGCTACTACACCGGCATCGCCCGCGAGCGCCACGGCAAGAGCCAGTTGCACGGGAGCGCGCCCGGCTCCGGCTTCGCGGCCTTTGAGCTGTTGCACGAGGCGATGGGGTTTTACGAGCAAGCGGAAAAAATCCGCCCGCCCGGCAACGACGACGCCCTGCTCCGCTGGAACGCCTGCGCCCGGCTCATCATGGGCAACCATCTCGCGCCCCGTCCGGTGGAACCCTACGAACCGACGTTGGGGGAATGAAACGGGCCTGGTTATAGGTCATTCACTTGTTGGTTACGGGCGAGAAGGGAACGGGGGGGCCATCATCGTGGCATAAAGCCACTCCTACAGTTTCGGACAGGAGCCATCAAAAGCGCCCGGCGGTAATGCCGGGCGCGGAATTGGAAAAGTCTACTGCTTAAAGCCTATCGCTAGGGCAGGCAGCTACCGCCGCCGATACTCCTCGTTGGTCGTGGCGTTGATCATTTTGAAGTTCTCCACGTGGTAGTTGGGGTCAGTCCGCCAGCCGTCGCTCTTCGGGCTATGGCCGGCAGGGAAGGCCTAGCGATACTCCTCATTGGTCATGGCGTTAATTATCTTAAAATTCTCAACGTGATAATTGGGATCAGCTCTAAATGCTAATTTCACGCCGTAGCTCTTTTCCATCCGGACGAGCAGGTCGGCGTCCTCGGAGCGGAGCCGCTCGAGGATCGACGGGTGCACGTGGATGCGGAGGGCGTATTCCTTGCCGTCCTTGCGGGTCTGGAGCCGGCGGGCGACGGAGGAAAGCTTGCGCTGGAGCTCGACCGACATCGTCGTGGCCGACTTGACGATGCCGCGGCCGCGGCAATAGGGGCAGCCGGTGTAGATGTTCGCCGAGAGCGATTCCTGCTGGCGCTGGCGGGTCATCTGCATGATGCCGAGCGTCGAGATGGGCAGGATGTGCGTCTTGGCCTTGTCCTCCGACATGAGGCCGACCATCCGGTCGTAGACGGAGTTCCGGTGGCGGCGCTCCTTCATGTCGATGAAGTCCATGATCACGAGCCCGCCGATGTTGCGAAGCCGGATCTGGCGCGAGATCTCGGCGGCGGCCTCCATGTTGACCTGGAAGATGGTGTTCTTCTCGTCGCCGGAGCGGGACTTGTGGGAGCCGGTGTTGACGTCGATGGAGATGAGGGCCTCCGTCTCGTCGATGACAATCTCGCCGCCCGAGGGCAGGGGAACGCGACGCTGGAAGGTCTGCTCGATCTGGCGCTCGATGTTGTAGCGCTCGAAGACCGGGATGGTTTCCTTGTAGTAGGCGATCTTGCCGCGGGAGCGGGAGGAGATTTGGGAGACGAGCTCCTGCGTGCGCTTGTAGTCGTCCTCGTTGTCGATGAGCACGCGGTCGATGTCCTCGGTGAGGAAGTCGCGCACGGTACGCTCGACGATGTCGGGCTCCTGGTAAAGGCAGGCCGGGGCGCGGTCGGTCTCCATCTTGCGGGTGATCTCCTGCCACTTGGTGAGGAGGAGGTGGAGGTCGCGGACGAAGTAGCGGGGTTTCTTGCCCTCGCCGGCGGTGCGAACGATGACGCCCATGCCCTCGGGGATGGTGAGCTCGTTGATCAGGGTCTTCAGGCGCTTGCGCTCCTGCGGATCCTCGATCTTGCGGGAGATGCCGCAGCCGTCGGAGAACGGCGTGAGGATCAGGTAGCGTCCCGGAAGCGAGAGATTGGTCGTGGTGCGCGGGCCCTTGGTGCCGATGGGCCCCTTCGTCACCTGAATGACGATGTCGGTGCCCGGCGGGTAGAGCTGGGGGATGTCCTTGACCGTGGGCTGCGCGATGCGCTGGCCGCCGGTGTCTTTTTTCTTGTTGACGCGCACGACCTCGACCGAGGAGTCAGTGGCGGCCGGGAGCATGTCCCAGTAATGAAGGAAGGCGTTCTTGTTGTAGCCGATGTCGACGAAGGCGGCCTTGAGGCCTGGGTCGAGGTTCTTGATGCGGCCCTTGTAGATGCCGCCGACCATGCGACTGTCGGATTCGCGCTCGATCTCGAAGCGGTCGAGGGTGCCGTCCACGAGGAGCGCGACGCGCTTCTCGAGGGGCTCCGAATTGATGACGAGTTCGCGGAAGGAGCCCTTTTCCTTGCGGAAGATGCTCAGGATTTTCTGGAGGATGGGCCGCTGGGCGGCCCGCTCCTTGGCTTCATGGCGCAGCTGGTCGCTGGTGAGAGGCTCGCTGTGCTTCTGGGGCGGGGGGCTGGCGAGTTCCTCTTCATAACGTGAGGCGGCGTCCTGGGGGGCGCCGGAGTTGGGCTGGTCGTTCATGGTGGGGGTGATCCCTGGTGGTTGTAACGGGGCATCCATGAGCAGCAGGCTGCGCGCAGGAGATTCCGGCAGAGCGGTCCATATCGGGCAGGGGGGAACTCATGTTAAGTCCCTCCGGAAACGATAGACGCTTTGAACCAGTCCTTGCAGCAAGCAGCAGCTGAGCACGAAGGTGCCGCCGTAGCTGATGAAGGGAAGCGGTATGCCGGTGACCGGCACCAGACCGATGGTCATGGCGATGTTGACGAATACATGCACCGCGGTGAGCACCGTGACGCCCAGCGCCAGCAAGGCGCCGAAGCGGTCGCGGGCGAGACCGGCGATCCGTATTCCATTCCACAACACCACGCCAAACAGTCCGATGACGGTGATGCTTCCCAAAAATCCTTTTTCCTCCGCGATGACGGAGAAGATGAAGTCGTTGTGCGCGACGCTGCGCGGCAGGTAGCCCAGCTTGGCCTGCGTGCCCTCGGTCCAGCCCTTGCCGGTCAGGCCGCCGGAGCCGACGGAGATGAGCGACTGGTGCTGGTTCCAGCCGATGCCCATGGGGTCGATCTTGTCGGGGGCGACAAAGGCCAGCACGCGCTCGCGCTGGTAGTCATGGAGCGGCAGCCAGGAGTGCGGCTCGTATTTGCCCCGGGCTTCCTGGGGCTTGCTGAAGTGGTTTGTCTCCAGGAAGGCGGCATAGCGCCAGGTGTCCAGGGCCACCACTCCCACCAGCAGGGCGAACACGCCGACCGACGCGGCAAAGAAGCGCGTCGAGAGATTGGAGACATACAGCATGGCGAAGACCATCGGGGCGATGACCAGGGCGGTTCCGAGGTCGGGTTCGGCGAGTATCAACACCATGGGTATACCCGCGGCAAGTGCCAATTTTACGAGCGTCTGGAGCGAATCGCGCACCGTGCCGATCTTCGCCCCGGTTAGCGTGGCGGCGGTCATGACCAGCACGGCCAGTTTGGCGCTCTCCGAGGGCTGGAAGGAGCCCGGTCCGAGATTCAGCCAGCGCCGTGCCCCCATGCCGCGGGTGTCGCCAATGCCCGGAATCAGCACGAGCAACAACAGGACGAGGCTGGCCAGGTAAACCCAGTGCGACCAGCGCAGCCACAGCCGGTAGTCCAGCAGCGAGACCGCCACATAAAGCGTCACGCCCGCCCCGATCCAGACGACTTGCTGCGCCCATTGCTCGCGGCCGCTGGCCAGTTGCGCGCTGTAGATGAAGAACACGCCGAAAGTGCACAACAGCAGCAGGCAGACCGGCGTGATCCAGTCGAACCGCTCGCGCGTGGCGACCTTGAAAAAACTGCCGAGATCGAGGCTGCGGGTGATCTTCACAAAAGGGGAGACCCGCCACTAAACACCGGCCGGACCCGCTGGCAACGGCGCAATGCAGCCTCAGCGGTCCCGCACCGCGATATAGCTCTTGGTCATGCCCAGGAATTTTTCCTCCAGGATCCGGCAGTCGGGGAAAAGTTTCCGCATCTCCGGCCGGGTGAGCAGCCGGACCTCGGCGAGGAAGGCATCCACGTCGGGCGCCGGCGGGCGCACCAGCCAGCCCCAGCCGGTGAAGTTGCGGATGAGCCGCCGCTGCCAGCGGACGGGCAGCCAGTGGATGAACGGGGCGAGCAGGTGCGGCTCGAGGAAAAACTCATAGGCGGGCGTCTGCACCCAGAACTTGCACCCCGTGCGCTGCACCTCGTTGGCGAACGCCACTTGCCGCTCCCAAGTGCCCACGTGCTCGATGACGCTGTTGGAGAACACCACGTCGAACTCCCGGTCGGCGAACGGCAGCGCGCAGGCGTCGCCGGTCACATAGGTGAATCCGGGGTGGGTTGTTCCGATGTCCGCAGGATAACGCAGATTGAAAAAGGTGATCGGGGTGGATTGCACGGGCGCGGGCCAGTTCCACGGGTAACCGCCGACATCCAGCAGCCGGTCCTCCGGCCGCACGTGCAACAACTCCCGGAACCATTGCTGCCGCTTGCGTCGAAAATACGGCGGGATGACCTGATAGAGACGGTGGGGATTCATGACGCGGAGGAGGTGGGATAGTATTCGAGCAGAAAACCGCCAGCCAGATCGGCGCACCACACCCGCCCGGATTCAGTCGGTATTGAATGGCACTTTACCCGCTTTCCAAGAGCCGTTGACGGCGTGTTGGGGATTGTAAAACCGCCGCCGCGCCGCTCGGCCAAATGACCTTCTGTGGTGTTGCCATGAGGGTGGGCAGCCGTAGGTTTGCGCCCCCTTGATGATGACCGTCATCGCCGCCACCAGGCCAGCCCTCGATTCCGCCGCCGCCGAGCCCTATTTGTGGGCCTTGCTGGCGGCAGGATTTGTCGGGGTGGTTGGCGGGTTCTTTGCGGTCTGGATCATCATGCGGCAAAGCCGCCGCCTCGCCGAGCAAAGCGCGCAGGCGCATCTCGAGCTGGCCAAGCGCGAGGCCGCGGTCGCCTCGCACGAGCTTGTCAGCCAGGCCGAGGAGGATATCCGGGCGCGGGAGGCGGAGCTGAATCGCGACCTCGACCGGCGCAAGATTGAGATCGAGATGATGCTGCGCGAAATTCGCTCACATGAGGAATCGCTGGCCCTGCTCGACTACCAGCTGGAACAGCGCCAGGAACGGCTCGCCCGCGAGGCCAGCGCCATCAAGCAGGCCCGGGACGCGATGCGCGACCTCTCAAAGAGCCTGCGCAAGCGCCTCGAGGGCGTCGCCTCCCTCGACGGCGAGGAAGTCCGCAAGCAGTTGCGCGAGGAAGTCACCTTTGAATGCCAGGAGGAGCTGCGCGCGCTGCGCAAGGAACTGCTTGAGCGGTCCGAGCAGGACGTGGTGCAGGAGAGCAAGCGCATCCTCGTCGCCACGATGCAGCGCCTGGCCAGCAAACCGAACAACGACATCACCGCCACCATCGTCCAGCTGCCCAGCGAGGAGATGAAGGGTCGCATCATCGGCCGCGAAGGCCGCAACATCAAATCCTTCGAGGCCGCCACCGGCACCACGCTGCTTATTGACGAATCTCCGCAGATGGTCCTCATCTCGTCGTTCGATCCGGTGCGCCGCGAGGTGGCGAAGCTGGCCTTGGAGAGCCTCGTCAAGGACGGTCGCATCCACCCGGCCAGCATCGAGGAGTTCGTCAATCGCGCGCGGCAGGACATGGACCTGCATGTCGCCCAGATTGGCGAGGAGGCGGTGGACCGCCTCAAGATTTCCGGCCTGCACCCCGAGATCATCAAACTGCTCGGCCGGCTTCATTTCCGTTTTTCCTACACGCAGAACGTCCTCGACCACTCCATCGAGGTCGCGCAGCTCTGCTCGATGCTCGCCTCGGAGATCGGGCTCGAGCCCCACGTCGCCAAGCGCGCCGGCCTGCTCCACGACATCGGCAAGTCCATCGAGGGCGAATACGAGGGCAGCCATGCGATCATCGGCGCCGACTTCGTGCGCCGCTACGGCGAGACCACCATCGTTGTCAACGCCGTCGCCGCGCACCACGCCGAGGTCAAGCCCGAGACGATTTACGCGGGGCTCGTCATCCTCGCCGACGCCATCTCGGCCTCGCGCCCCGGTGCCCGCGCCGAGTCGATGACCTCCTACATCGAGCGGCTCGGCCGGCTCGAGAAACTCGCCATGACGATGCCCGGCGTGCAGCAGGCCTTCGCCATCCAGGCCGGCCGCGAGGTGCGCGTCGTCGTGCAGCCGGACTCCGTGACCGACGAGCAGGCCCACGAGCTGGCCAAAAATCTTCGCTTGAAGATCGAGCAGGAACTCGACTACCCCAGCACCATCAAGGTCACGGTCATCCGCGAGCAGCGCTACACCGAAACGGCAACTTGATGTGACATGTGATGAGTGACGTGTGACAAGTTTGAGGCAGATGCATTTCCGTTCTCGTCACATGTCACATGTCACATATCACTAGTTCTATGGCTGATAAGAAGATATTGGAGACTTTCCCCAATCCCGCGCCGCAGCGCGACTACGTGATTGAGCACACGCACCACGAGTTCACCTCGCTGTGCCCGCTCACGGGCCACCCGGACTTCGCCGACATCACCGTGCGTTACGTGGCGGACAAGAAGTGCGTCGAGCTGAAGTCGCTCAAGCTCTACTTCCACGCCTACCGCAACGAGGGCATGTTCTTCGAGGCCGCGACCAACAAGATTTGCGACGACCTCGG